>JAOZOO010000087.1 GCA_029933225.1 Bacteroidales bacterium
TAAATAATATCAGGACCTGGTAACATAATAGTTTGCGTTTAAAGGTTGAATGATTTATTTTTCCGCGTAGTCCGGCTTTCGGCGGGCTTGTCGGGTATTATACCAATTGTATTTTAAAATGCGCCAGAAGTGCATTTTAAAATTTATCCCGAATATTCGGGAGTAAATGCCGTTACTAAATCAAAGCGCCTTTGGGATTAAAATGAACCAAAGGCGCATTTTGATTTGTAATCGGTATTATTCAAAGATAGGAAATTATATGACACCCTGACCTTTCAGGTCGAACGGGGTTTTGCGTGTGAGAGACCTGAAAGGTCGCAGAACCCGGGAGCGTGTTAGGAGCGGCTTTTTCTTTTCCACCTTTCAGCCTGAAAGGGGAAGTACTCCAGAATCAGGTATGTCGCACATAAAGCGAAGTGAAGGGGCGGCCTCCCGAAAGGTTGGTGAAGTAAAGCAAATGTTTTTTCATTCATATTTCAACCTTTCAAGTCTCTGCCCGCCGTCTTTCTTCGACTTGAAAGGTTTGGGGAAACCCCGTCCTTTCAGGTTGAACGCCGCACTGTGCGAGAGGGGGCTGTCTAAAAAGTCAGTTTTTCAGCTAGCTTAATAGAATAAACTCTTTGTGATTCTTTGTGACTTCTCCGTGTACCTCTGTGCAATAGCTTTTTATATTTGTATCACAGAGTTATTCTTCCAAAGGAATGCCTGTGGCAAAAGGAGATGCGGAGAAACACAGAGGATTTTTTAGACAGCCCCGGTATAATCCCAAGCTTGGGGATTTATCCCTTGGCTTTCATCAAATATCATCATCGAATAATACGAATTACCCGCCCCGAAGCTTCGGGATTTCGCAAGCGAAAGATTAATCATAAGGTTTAGGTGCCATTTCATTTGATAAAAAACAAATTTACACGTTCTTTCTTATGGGTTCCCCGGATCCCGCCGTTGGTGTCCCCACCAACGGAATGCGAATATCATTCAAAGGTTGACGGTGAGGACACCGTCAACGGGTAATATTCAGATTGAAAGGTTGAAATAATAGAGTCATCAGGTATTCGATATTTCTTCTCCTTTCAGGTGCTGCCACCCACAACCCACTGCTTTCGACCTGAAAGGAGAAGTTTCCCCCTGACCTTTCAGGTCGTACCCGGCCTGGAGCGAGGGGGACCTGAAAGGTCGGAATAATCAGAGCAACTTCATTTTGCCATTTACATTCCAACCTTTCGGGTCTCCGCCCACCGTCCTGCTTCGACACGAAAGGTTTGGGAAATCCCTTAAAACGGAAAATCCTCCAGCGTCTGTTGGGATTTTTTCTGCCTGAAAAGAAAGAGGTTTTCCCGGCTCTCCCGTTTAATTATTAAATGTACTTTTGCCGACCGTTAAATTCAATTCCCGAAGAAGATTATTGTTAATGAAACCCTTACCGATAGTATTTCTGTTGCTTTTGATGACAGGAATAAATATAAAATCTTTGAATTCCCAGGATATTGCCCCGCAGATCTGGAACAATGCCGGGGTGGCCTGGAACATCAATGAACACTTCGCATGGAGGAATTATATGGCATACAATGCATTGCTTTCCAGTGATTATCCCTGGGATGAATTCACTGTTACTTCTACCGGCGTTTACAAGTTTAAACGGTTTTTTGAAGCTACCTTCGGAATATATACGGCAAGGAGCCGGCAGACGGAAACCATAAAGAGTTTTGAAATCAGACCTTTTGCCGGTTTCAGAGCCAGCACCAACAATGCAAAACGGTGGTCGATCAGTAATTTAAGCCGCCTGGAAATCCGGCAGATGTTTTATTCCCGAAAAGACAACGTGACAGGCTTCCGTTTCAGGAACCGGACTTATGCCGGCGTTTCACTCAACAAACCATCCATGAATTTTAGCAAAAACAACCTGGTTTTGTTTAGTTATTTTGAAGCTTTTTTCAATTTCGGCGAGGAGGTACGAGAACGGTTTTTTAACCAGTTCAAATACAAACTCGGACTGGCATACCGTTTCAACAGTTCCTGGGGAATTGACCTTGGCGTCATCTATCAGGATGCAAAAAACAATGTGAAAGTCCCGGTGCAGGCGCCCACAAACCTGATTACCTATCTTGTCATTGAATGGGGAGTGGTGTTTGTTATCGGAAAGGGCAAATGAAATTAAAAGTGAAAAACAACAAACCCCGGCTGCAGCAACCGGGGTTTTATATTTCATGAAGATAGTTTACGACATGGGCCAGCCTTTTCTGACCAGACGCTGAATTGCATTGCGGTTGTCTTTACGATTTCCTGACCTGGCCACACTGTCAATGATCTCGGCATAATTGCCGTAATTGATCAGAAAATCCCGCTGGGCATCAATCAGGCGCGGTGAGACTTTGGAATGGAAAAAAGGTTCAATGCCATACTTATACCAGTCATCATAGATCACATTTCCGTATTCATCTTTACGCAGATATTTCTTGCGCTGGTCAGATAACAAATGGGAAAACTGGGATGCAATTTCGTGGCATTGCTCTTTGGCAAGATGTAATTGTTTTTTGAAAAAGTCCTCATCCGTTTGTTCCAGTTGCCTCGCTTTCTTTCCCATATTGTAGAGACCGGAAGCGGCAAACCCAACCACCAAAACGATAATATATCCTGTCATTTTCCTGATATTAATTTAAGCTATAAACCTACTTCTCAATACAACACACAGTTTTTCAAAATAGCTAAACAATATCACACACGTTTTTATTTGGTAATAAGTACTTATCAATTTGCTTTGCAAAGAAAACGAAATTTAGTGTATCAGATTATGTACACTATTTAACATTTTATTAACAAACGAATTACAAACAAAACATTAAACATACAAGTATTTCTATATAACACATAAACAGTGTTTTAAACATTCGTTTGTTTTTTAAAAAATCAAACTTTATCTCGAAAACGTGAAGAAATTAACAGTTTTTTTCACGAATGTAACCGGTTTATTCTCAATTATTTTTCTCAAAAAGTGCAAATAAGGGAAAATTGGGTTTGATCATTATCTTTAAAAATGAACAACAATCCAGGCTGCAAAGCGGTTTTTCCAATAATTTAAAAATTATCTCTATTTTTGCCCGTCTTTATTGAATCAAAACAAAATTAATGAAACGACTTTTGATTGCCACAGGCGGTGGCGACTGTCCCGGTTTGAATGCTGTGATCCGGGCCATTGTTCACCGTGCATCACAGGAAAAGGAATGGGAAGTTCTCGGGAGCATTCAGGCATTCAACGGCGTATTGTGGGAGCCAACGGAAATCGTTGAGCTGGATAACAAGAAAGTTGCCGGGATACACTTTCAGGGGGGCACGATCCTGGAAACGACAAACAAAGGCGGCCCTTTTGCCTGGCCGGTGAAAAATAAAGACGGTAGCTGGTCAACGGTTGATATGTCGGACGAGATGATCAGAAAGCTGCAATATATGCACATTGATGCGGTAATCAATATCGGGGGTGACGGTTCACAATCCATTTCACAGAAACTTTACGAAAAAGGATTAAACATCGTGGGCGTTCCCAAAACCATCGACAATGACCTTTCGGCTACGGATTCCACATTTGGTTTTCAAACGGCTGTGCAGATAGCCACCGAAGCCGTTGATAAGCTGGTAACTACCGCAGCCAGCCATAACAGGGTATTCATGCTCGAAGTGATGGGCCGCAATGCAGGATGGATCGCTTTGAATGCGGCAGTGGCAGGCGGTGCTGAAGTTTGCCTTATCCCGGAATTTCCGTACGATATTCAAAAGGTAAAAGAAGCACTTGAAAAGCGGTTTCATTATAATCGCGGATTTGCCGTTGTTGTTGTGGCAGAAGGCGCTCATCGTCAGGGTGGCGAGCTGGTTTATCAGGAAAATGATGAGCCGGGATACAGAAACAAACAACTGGGTGGAATAGCGAGGCAGTTGATGAAAGAATTGCGTGAAGCCGGATTTGAACATGATATGCGCGAAACAGTACTGGGCCACCTGCAACGGGGCGGGGTTCCCATCGCATACGACCGGGTGTTATCTGCCCAGTTTGGAGTAAAAGCCTTTGAAATGGTACTGAACGGCGAGTTTGGAAAAATGGTCGCTTATCGCCATCCCGATTTTATTTCCGTTCCATTTAAAAAAGCCATAACAAGGCCTAACCTGGTAACTGCCAACAATGCTTTGGTGAAAACTGCCGAAGGGCTTGGCATCTCTCTGGGATTATAAAAAGACAATGAAACATTTATTAACAAATACTATAAACATTTATTAACTTAATTTCACAATTATGGAACAAGCACAAGAGTATCTAAAAATCATTACTGATTTTGCAACCGTTTACGGATTAAAACTAATCGGGGCGATAATAGTCCTGATAATCGGTTTGTGGATCATCAAGGCCATCATGAACAAAATAAGAAAAGTGATGGACAAGAAAAACATGGACGAATCACTCAAACCATTCCTGCTGAGCATGATCAGTATTTTGCTGAAAATTTTATTGATCATCAGCGTGCTGACAATGGTTGGCGTTCAGATGACCTCCTTCATTGCTATTTTGGGTGCCGCAGGTCTTGCCGTTGGTCTGGCATTGTCGGGCACTTTGCAGAATTTTGCAGGCGGGGTCATGATATTGATTTTCAAACCTTTTAAAGTAGGTGATTTTATCGAAGCACAGGGCTATATGGGTGTGGTCAAGGAAATACAGATTTTTGTTACCATCCTGACTACTCCCGACCTTAAAACGGTCATCATCCCCAATGGCGGTCTATCCACAAGCTCGCTGGTTAATTACAGCGCTGAACCCACCCGCCGTGTGGACTGGAGTTTCGGTATTGCTTACGGCGATGATTATGATAAAGCCAAAAAAATGGTCCTTGATCTGTTTAAAGAAGACAAGCGTATTTTAGCCGACCCTGAACCGTTCATTGCTCTCGGCGAAATGGCTGACAGCTCGGTAAACATTACAGCCCGTGCCTGGGTAAAGGGCGAAGATTACTGGGGTGTATTTTTTGACATGAATGAGAAATTCTATAAAAATGCCGACAAACACGGATTGAGCATTCCGTTCCCGCAAATGGATGTTCATCTCGATAAATAAAAAGTCGGTTGTAACTTTTGATTTGACCTATTCGTCTCATCAAGATGAAGACTGTCGGGGAAGTCTGTTTTCAAATGCTTCTTCGACAGTTTTCATTGTATATTAATTTCTTTTTTAAACAATTAACGATTATGAAAAAAGTATTTTTAACAATCATTATTCTGGCAGGCATTACTTTCCAGGCCAGGTCACAGGTAAAGTTTTATGCATCGGGTGGCCCGGAAATCATCGCGTTCTCTTTTGCACAGATTGATGACAATGTCAGGTCGGGGAGCAACATCATGCGGTTTGCCCCTTTCTTTAATTTCCAGGCATACGGGAATATTGACTTCAGCAGACATTTCGGGCTTTTTTTCGGCGGCGCCATTCGCAATGTGGGCTTTATTTATGAATACACTGATTCAGGAGACGGCCTGACAACTACGGTGAAAAAGAAATACCGGAATTATAACTTCGGTATCCCGGTCGGTTTCAAAGTTGGCCTGATGAACAGTTGGATGCTGTTTGGCGGGTATGAGATCGAATTCCCCTTTCAGTACAAGGAAAAAACATTTATTAATGATGCAAAACAGGACACAAAAGTTTCCTTATGGTTTTCGGGCCGTGTGCCTTCCTATTACAATTCTGTAATGGTTGGTATCCAGTTTCCTTATGGTTTCGGCCTTAAATTCAAATATTATTTCTCTGAATTTTTTAACCAGAATTACACGGCTGCTGATGGCTCTCAACCATATATGAATTTGAAGTCGAACGTCTGGTATATTTCGCTCAACTTTGGAATTTTCAGAAATACAAAAGCTTACTTCGAGCAGCAGATCAGGAAATCAGAGAAAAAGAATTACTACTAAAAAAAGGATTTTATAGATTTGTGCAGTTGAATAAAACAACAGCCATGACGAAAATCAAAATCTTTTTTGTCATTATTTTTCAGGTTATTCTTATTTCTTTACCTGCTCAAAAAATCGAAATGAGGGTAAATGCGGGGACAAACCTGACATTTATCCCCAATTTTACAAATGTCATTTTAATTGCCAGAGACGGTATGATGGTACCGGGTTTTGTCACTTTGGCAAATTCCCGCGGCCCTATATTGACGAGCAAGTCCCTGTCCGAAACAACCCCCGGGTTTGGTTTTCTGACGGATCTGGAATTACGTTTAAAAATAAATGACAGAATTAAATTCACTTTTGCTGCCGGTTTAAGCCAAATGAGGTTTGGTTATGACACGTATGTGGAAGCCGAGGGCACGGAAAGCATTTATTTGAGTGATATTGATGAAGATTATGGAAATACATGCTTGTTGTATGCCAATTTAAGACCTTTCAGTTTTTATGTCGGATTTGTCCAAAACAAACTATCCCTGCAATTCGGCCCATCGTTCAATATATTATTAAAAAGCCAGTATGATGATGTGGTGGTCATTTATGGCACAAACGAGTATGAAGGCGAGGAGTATGTTGTTGAAGACAGGGTTTATTTTGAATCGATCGGGAAGATGAGTAAAGTTCTTTATGGTACTCATATTCGTGCCGATATTAAAATTATCCGGTCAATAGACCTTTTTATTTCCGGTCAGTATTACTTTAATTCGGTTTACGGGCATAAAACAACAGATTCTCAAACTGTCAAAGAAAGTAAGCCGTTTAATCTTCAGGCGGGGATAAGCTTTATTGTGTGGCGGGCCTAAAATAAAGAGAGAAATTCAGACAGGTAAAACCAAAACAACACTGTATTCGGAGACACACCTGATTTTCTGGCAGGTTTATTGTGTAAATTTGCAGTCACATAATATTTGCCTGAAAAATCAATTAAAATGAAAAAACTTATTCTTTTCGGATTTTTATCCCTGATCACTTTTTATTCTGCATTATTCGCCGAAGATGAACCGGGCCTGAAATGGCCAAAGGAAATTGAAAAAAACGGAACCGTTGTCGTGTTGTACCAGCCGCAATTAGAATCGTTAAAAGGAAACATTCTGGAAGGCAGACTGGCGCTGTCGGTCACCCCAAAAGACGAAGAAATTATCTTCGGCGCTTTGTGGTTTAAGGCCACCCTTGAAACAGACTATGATGATCGGACGGCTTTGTTGAAAAAGCTGGACATCACCCGGATACACTTTCCTGATTATACCGATACCGCAAGAATTGAACGGTTTACGAAACTACTTGAGCAGGAAGTAGAATCCTGGAACATGTTGATGTCGCTTGACCGAATTATGGCCGGGCTTGAAGAAACAGAAAGCCTGAAAACCATTTCTGACAAACTGAATAATAATCCGCCGGATATTTATTTCCGGACGGAACCGGCTGTGCTGATTACCATCGACGGAGACCCGATCATTAAAGATGTTCAGGGACAAAAGTTTGACTATGTAGTTAATACGCCTTTTTTCATTGTTGAAAAGAAAAACAAATATTACATCAAAGGAGGAAAATTCTGGTATGTTTCCGGTGAGATAACGTCAGGTTATGAAGAAACGGAAAAAGTCCCCTCGGACATCAAAAAATTTGCGGAGGAAAACCTTTCTGAAAATGAACTGGATTCCATTTCGGAAAATATGGAGAAAGCACCGGAGGTCATTGTGGTGACAAAACCATCGGAATTGATATCAACAGACGGGAAACCGGAGCTTGCTTCCATTGACGGAACACAACTGCTGTATGTTTCAAATACTTCTGACGATATTGTAATGGAAATCGGCTCACAGGAATATTTTGTTCTGCTTGCCGGGAGATGGTACAAATCCAAATCACTGGAAGACGGGAGCTGGAAATTTGTCGATCCGGATGATCTGCCTGCCGATTTTTCAAAAATTCCCCAGGATTCGGAGATGGCGGAGGTCAGGGTAAGTGTTCCGGGTACACCCGAAGCAGAAGATGCACTCCTCGAGCAAAACATCCCCCAGACAGCCACTGTGGACAGGAAAACAACAACAGTTGAAGTGAAATGGGATGGTGACCCGAAATTTGAAAAGATCAAAGACACCGATATCGCAGTAGCCAAAAACAGCGACAAAACGGTTTTATTGATCGACAAAAAATATTATTGTGTTGACGACGGTATCTGGTTCGTGGCCAATAATCCCGGCGGCCCCTGGGCTGTCAGCGACAAACGTCCGGATAAAGTTGACCAGATACCTCCGGAATCGGAAGCTTATAACGTGAAATATGTTTACGTCTATGAATCCACCCCGGAAGTGGTTTATGTGGGATACCTGCCGGGATACACCTGGTCATTTGGATATCATGGCTGTGTGGTTTACGGCACCGGTTACTGGTATCGTCCCTGGTATCATCACTATTATTATCCCCGCCCGGTAACCTGGGGATTTGGCGTACACTGGAATCCATACACCGGCTGGGGTTTTTCGGTTGGCATCAGCTTCGGCTGGGTGGGTTGGAGATTTCACCCGTATGGTGGCTGGTGGGGCCCGCGTGGGTTTTATCCGGGCTATCGCCATGGCTATTACCACGGTTATCGTCACGGATATCATCATGGATACAGAAGAGGCGCTGCCGCAGGATATTATGCCGGCAGACGACAGGCCTACAACAATGTTTACCGTCACAGGCAAAACCAGGGAGTAAAAACGGGCGTCCCGGCAAGAACACCAAGAAACCTGAATTCCAAAACACGCCCGTCCACGCGGCCAAATAACGTATATACCGACCGCAAAGGAAACGTATATATGCGTGATAAGAGCGGCAACTGGCAGCAAAAGAACAACAACAGGACACGCCCGGCAACACAACCGGCGCAAAGGCCTTCGACAAAGCCGGCACAAAAACCATCGCAACGGCCTGTAACTACCAAGCCTGCCCAAAAGCCGGCTCAGCGTCCGTCCACTCAACCGTCAACCCGTCCGACGACCAAACCGGCCACGCAACCCAAAACCAGACCGGCTACACAGCCCTCAACGCGTCCGTCCACACGCCCGACAACCGGGCAAACAAGACAGACCCGCAACATTTCAACACAGCAAAGGCAACAGTTGAACAGGGCTTATCAAAGTCGAAGCAGGGGCAATGCATCGTATAACCGTGCACGGTCTTACGGAGGCTCCCGTCCATCAGGCGGTGCCCGGATGGGTGGCAGAAGAGGGAGATAAGATCATTTGAGCCCCTTGACACGGGGGATGCCTGCAACGAAGTCTTTGAGATAAAACGGTTCAAAGTAGGCTACGTCTTCAAATTCCTGCCGGATATATTTTTGTTCGGCAAGTTGAGTCATGTAAGCCGATGAAGGAAAAAAATCATCATAAAATGCTGCATTTTTCTGATGGTTCAAAACCGCTTTACATTTTTCGGCGCCATCACCCCCAAAGATCATTTTATTCGAGTGGAGCAGATCAGCAAAAGAATTTTCATCCACAATGACGGCTTCTGTCTTTTTTATTACGTTCAGGTCAGCGTCGAAAACAGCGGCATAGACCTCCATCCGGCGGGCGTCGATCATCGGGCAGAAGAGATAATCATCCGGACTTTCTGTTTGATCCACCATGCCGGCGGCCATGGCCTGCAATGTGCTGATGGCTATCAAAGGCTTGTCGAGCGCATAGCAAAAACCTTTGGCTGTAGAAACGCCGATACGTAATCCGGTGTAAGAGCCAGGTCCTTTGCTGACTGCCACGGCATTCAGTTCATTCCATTCGAGACCGGCCTCTTTTAAAACATTTTCTGAAAAGACAGTCACATTTTCGGCATGGGAATTTTTCACAAAAGATTCTTTGATGGAAACTGTTCTCCCGTCAACAGAAAGGCTTACGGAACAAACCCGGGTTGATGTTTCGATATTTAATATTGTAGCCACAACACTGATATTCAACACAAATTTAAGGATTATTGTTTTTTATATCCCGCAGAGAAATTAACCTGAAAACGCAGCCTGCTTTTTCTCTGCTCACGGGAGAGATGCTTGAAGGACAAGAGGGTTAATCCTCACTTTTGAACAAATCCTTTTTATCCACCTTGATCACATCATCACCGTTTTTCAGGAGTTTGGAAACAGCCCGGTAAGGCGCAACGATCACCTCATCACCTTCACTGATCCCGCTTTTGATCTGGATGTAGGTATTGTCCTGTATTCCTGTTATAACCGGCTTGAGAACAGCTTTTCCGTTCTGATAGACAAATACACATTCGATGAGGTCTTCCTCTTTTTTGGTTTCCTCATTTTCCTTTTCCTTACCGGCATTTTCCTCTCTTTTCTCGCGGGCTGTCTTTATCCTACCGGTGGTGTCGGCCCGTGTTGTCACGGCCTGAATAGGAACGGTAAGTACATTGTTTACCGTTGCGGTTTCAATTTCCACAGTGGCAGACATTCCCGGTCTGAAAGGTGACGGAATGGGATCGTTGGGCTTGATGAGGTCTTCATACGAATCGCGCAACATCCTGATCTTTACATCGAAATTGGTAACCTGGTCGGCGGTTACACCTACCGTATTTGCCGAGGTGGCGATTTCAGTAACGATGCCTTTGAATTTCCGGTCGAGATAAGCATCCACCTCGATGATGGCCGTATCGTTTAAGGCCACCCTGACGATATCATTCTCGTTCACTTCAACATTCACTTCGAGCACGTCGAGGTTGGCAATACGCATGATTTCCGTTCCGGCAGAGAACTGTGAGGCGCCGGTAACCCGCTCACCCTCTTCCACACTCAGTTTAGAAACCGTTCCGCTGTCGGGAGCATAGATCACGGTACGGTTAAGGTTTTCTTTTGCCTCTGATAGTGAGGCTTTGGCACTCCTTACCTGAAACTGTGCCGCACGGTAGCTTTCTTTGGCTGCTTTCACTTCGGCTTCTGCTACCTGGAAAGCTGACTTTGCAGCATCAAAATCGGCATCGGAGATCACCTTTTTTTCCCACAAAGTCTTACTGCGTTGATAGTCCAGTTTTGCTTTTGTATATTGTGCCTGTGACTGAGCCAGCCGGGCTTTGGCATTGGCTTCGTTGGCTTCGGCAGTCTTTAGCGCTGCTTCTGTTTTTTCATAAGTGGAAATGTATATTTTCGGGTCGATCTTTGCCAGGCGGGTGCCTTTTTCAACAAACTCACCTTCTTTTACATATAGTTCAACAACCTCACCGGAAATATAAGGACTGATCTTTATGTCCCTGGCAGGCTGGATCTTTCCGTTTGCCGACACGGTTTCAACAAGTGTTCGGATGGCTGCCTTTTCGGTAGCTATTTTTGTTCCTCCCGAATCTTTCTTTTTTACAACAGCCAGTATAATCAGTATAGTGACCACAGCGATCAAACCGATGATCAGCCATGTTCTTTTTTTGTTCGATTTTGCCATTTCCCAGTACGATTTATTTGAGTGAATTCGATCTTTAAAATTATACTTTATTCTCAAACGGAAAGCATGTTTCTGTTACTCTCCTTTTACGCCTGCTATATCATTTAAAGTCAGGCTCTTTCCCATGTAGAAGTCGAGAATCTTCACTTTGAAAATATAATCGTATTTGGATGCTGCCAGGTCGGATTCGGCATTGCTCAATCTTATTTTTGCCAGATTGTAATCAGTTGAGGTAACCATGCCCACGTTGAACTTCTCTTCGGTGTATTTAAAAGATTCGCCGAAAGATTCAACGGATGTGAGTCGTGCTTTGTATGTTTGATAAGCAGCAACGGCGTCGGCATAAGCCGATTCAATGTTTTTACGCAAACGGAGTTTCTCCTGCTGGAGACTTATGTTTACGGCTTCGTTCAGGATTTTTGCGTTTTTTACGTTTGTGGAAACCTGAAAGCCGTTAAAGATCGGGATGGAAAGTCCGAAATATAATGCGCCGTTACGATTATCACCGATTTGCTTGTCAAAAGGTTTTGTGGGGCTGTCAGGATCAATAAAATCTTCTTTGATCTGATTGGAGTAACTTGTCCCGTAAGAGCCGGAGGCAAACAATCGCGGGCTTCGCATTCCGCGTGCCATAGCGAGAGAACGCTCGGCGCTGTAAACTTTGTATTCCGCACTCTTGATCTGCGGCATAATGGTTACGGATTTGTTATAGATCATTTCAGGGGGCAGGAGAGTGGGAGTTCCGGTAATCTCCAGATCGGGCTTTTCAATGTCAAATTGAGTTTCGGCGGGAAGGTCCAGCAGTTGTTTCAGATCGATGTAAGCCAGCATCAACTGGTTTTTGGCGTTCACCAGGTTGACTTCGTCGTTGGCAGCCTGCGCCTGGATATCATATAAACTGCCCCGGGCAACAGTGCCTGCTTCCACCTGTTTTTGTGTTCGGTCAACCTGCTCTTTCGATATGTCAACCTGCCGCTGGGCGTTATTCAACAGTTCCAGATTAAACAAAATAGAAAGATAAGCCGCAGCAATATTCAGTGAGATGTCATCACGGATTTTATCCGAATCATATTTTTTTGCCAGGTAATCAAACTGCTTCTGGCGGATGTTGTTGATCTGTTGCAATCCGTTGAAGAGTGTGATTTCGGAGTTCACACTGAAAAAACTCTGTTGTGTCTGCTGATTGCTGTAAATGTTCGTTTGCGGATCGGGTGCGCGTCCCCAGCCGAAATTCTGCCCGAAGGTGGAATTCAGTGAAGGGATCAGGCTCAGCTTGCTTTGCTGTAAGTTCTTGTCGGCTGACAGAACATCCAGTTGACTTTGTTTGACCGTCAGGTTGTTCTCAAATGCATAGTTGATACATTCTTCAAGAGTCCAGAGCTTTTGGGCTGCCACTTTAATACTGAAGGAGACAAGCAACAGCATAAAGAGAGGAACAATATGTTTTTTTTTCATCTGTTATGTTTTTTGGTATGTTGAGAATTGCATTAGCTAAAAATGTGCCACAAATATAAATATTTGAAAACCAAAGAGACCGATAAATATTTTTATTTTTTTAGAAAACAAAAATGTTCAGTAAATGACAGGTGTTGTCCGTTTTTGAACAGGGGAGGATTGACGCAGATTGTTTGGGTTATTGGACGCGGATTGATATGATTTTGTTGCCGCAAATGCGCAAATGGAAGATGCAACCCTATCAGCGTTTCATCTGCGTTGATCAGCGTCGAATCGTAAAATGCAGATTTTCGCGGATTGGTTATGATTTTGATTGCCGCGACTGCCCGAATGAATAAAAAGGTTTATTTCCGGAATCTGATTGTACAATGAATAGTGTAAATTTGTAACATGATTTTGTCCTTATTGGAAAAAGTAGTT
>JAOZOO010000088.1 GCA_029933225.1 Bacteroidales bacterium
CGAAAAAGACGCGCTGCCAGAGGATGGCATTTTGCGGGTGCAGCACCCAGTGGTTCTCATCGGGGAAGAACAGGAATTCTGCCGGGACGTCATTCAGGATAGCTGCATTGAAGGCCGACATGCCCTGCGTATAGGCAATTCTGAAGTCTTGTTCTCCGTGAATAACCAGGATAGGTGTGTCCCACTTATCCACAAACAGGTGTGGTGAATGGGCATAGGCCTCCTGGATTTTTTTGTTTTTCCACTCCCAGTAGGGGCCGCCCATGTCCCAGTTCTCGAACCACATCTCGTCGGTTTCGAGATACTGTGCCTGTTCGTTGAACACGCCGTCGTGGGCGATGAATGCCTTGAACCTGTGGTCATGATGTCCGGCAAGGTAAAATACAGCCCAGCCGCCTGCGCTGGCGCCAACAGCCCCCAGCCGGTCTGCGTCCACATACGGTTCTTTGGCCATTTCATCAATGGCTACCAGGTAATCATCCATGCTTTTGCCGTGGTAATCGCCGCTTATTTGTTCCTGCCATGCCTGGCCGAAACCGGATACGCCCCTTCTGTTGGGTGCCACGATGATGTACCCGTTGGCAGCCATCAGTTCATAATTCCAGCGATAATGGAAGTTCTGGCTCAACGGTCCCTGCGGCCCGCCTTTGCAATAAAGCAACGTGGGATATTTTTTTGTCGGGTCGAAATGGGGAGGATAAATAATGAGCGTCAGCATGTCTTTGCCGTCTTTGGTTTTCATCCAGCGTTCTTCCACCATGCCCATCGTCAGCTTGTCAAGGAGACCTTTGTTGGTAAAGGTGATTTGCTCCTGTTTCCCATCGGCAATGTTGACGGCATATAACTCGGTGGGCATCTGGATGGAGTTTCTGGCACCGATAAGCTTGTCGCCTGCATAAGCCACGCTTTTGTAGTCGTGCATGCCGTCGGTCAGCTTGTCAATGGTGTTTTTATCCACATTGTACCTGTAAATCTGAAAACGGCTGTGCCAGTCGCTGGTGAAATAGATGTTTTTACTATCATCCGAGCAAACCAGTCCGTAAACATTCTGGTCAAATCCTTTGGAGCCGTATATCTTTTCTCCGGTTTCCAGGTTCATCAGGAACAAGCGGTTCTGGTCCGATTCGTAGCCTTCACGCTCCATGCTTTCCCAGGCCATCCATTTGCCGTCGGGTGAAAAAACGGGATTGACATCGAAACCCATCATCCCTTCGGTCATGTTTTTGGTCTTTTTGGTTTCCACATTGTAAAAGTAGATGTCAGAATTGGTGGAAAGCGTGGCTGCCTTACCGGTAAGTTTTTTGCAGGTATAGGCGATTGTTTTGCTGTCGGGTGTCCAGTTTACCTGTTCAATGCCGCCGAAAGGTTTCAGAGGCGCCTGATAGGGTTCGCCGATGAGGATGTCTTTGTCATTGGTTACTTTCTTACCGTCATAATCGGCTACAAAAACATGGCTGTAGCTGTCCACCCAGACGTCCCAGTGACGGTACATCAGGTCGTTCATCAATCGTCCCGAAGCTTTGGGCAGGCCCTTGTATAACGGAGCGAATTTATTTTTAATGGGAACCTCTTTTGTATAAAGTATCTTTTTCTGATCGGGTGCATATTTGAATCCGGTTATGCCGCCTTCGATGTTTGTAATCTGCTGTCTTTCTGTACCGTCAGGATTCATTTCCCACAACTGCACCGAGCCGCTTTCAGAGGTCAGGAAACCGATCTTCTTCCCGTCAGGCCGCCAGACGGCATTGAATTCGCTTTTGGCAGAATGGGTGATCCTTTTGTTGTTGCTTCCGTAAACACCGATGGTGTAAAGCTCCCGGTTGCCTTTGTTATCTTCAATAGAATAATAGGACACGCCGTAAAGAACGGTTTTATGGTCTGGCGAAACTTCCTGTCCGCTCACCCTGCCGAATGCCCAGAGTACTTCGGGCGTCATCAGGTCGCTGGTAAGGGCGAGTTTTGGCTTTTCGATGATCTTTTTTTCGGTCTTATTTTGTTTCTGCTGACAGGCAGTCAAAATAAAAACGGTTGCAAACAAGAGGTAAACTATTTTTTTCATGATTGTTGATTTTTGGAATTGAAAAGCAAAGTTAAGGAATGGATTGGATTTTTGGGTGGGGAGGTAGAATTTTGGCTAAATTTTATTTTGATTTACTACGAGAAATAAATAGTAAGTCTGGAGAAGAAGAAATCCTTTTCTCAAGTGCCTTGATTTGATGAGATAAACTTTTGGATTTTACTATTTATAGCTTCGGCCAAAGCATTGGTTTCTCCCTGATTGAAATAGTTGATGATATACTGTTCGTTTGATTCTGCTATAATTTTAAAATTTAGCCTATTTTTACGTTTCTTTTCTAAAACCAATTAACATTATGGAACTGATAAACCATTCAATAAACGACAACATCGGAACGATTGAATTCAACAATGATGAAAAGCGGAATGCACTGACTTTTCAATTACTTGGGGAGATGCTCGAAGTGTTCGATATATTCAGGATGAGTGATGTACGGGTAGTCATCATCAGGGCAAAACCCGGCAGCAAGGTCTGGTCAGCCGGTTTGTTCATTGACGAACTGCCCGAACCGGGCGAAGATCCCTTGTCGTTTAATCATCCGCTGGAACGTGTATTGCGCGTCATTGAAGAGTTCCCGGCACCTGTGATTGCCATGGCCGAAGGAAGCATCTGGGGCGGCGCCTGCGATCTGGCCACTACCTGCGACATCATTATCGGGACAAAATACACCACCTTTGCCATTACGCCTGCACGCCTCGGTGTGGCTTACAATTCGAGTGGGATATTGCATGTGATCAGGGTCTTCGGATTGCATACGGCCAAAGAGATGTTTTTTACGGCCAGTCCCATATCCGCCGAAAAAGCAGAGCGTATGGGCGCATTAAACCATCTTGTCGAACCCGTAGAAATTGAAGCGTTTACTTACAAACTGGCAAAAACCATCAGTTTCAACTCGCCGTTGAGCGTGTCGGTAGCTAAAAAGCAGATTAACATTCTTGCCAAATCATCTCCGGTCAATCCCATGGATTATGAGCAAATCGGCGAACTACGGTATAAGGCATTCAATAGTTTTGACTACGTAGAAGGGAAAAGAGCTTTTCAGGAAAAACGCCACGCACGGTTTACGGGTAAATAATTTTCTGTTTGTTTTCGTTTTTTATCATTTGCCGGACTCATTTTGCATTTTATCTTTTAATAAATGTTTTCCGCCACTCTTATTTAGACATGTTACAAATTTCATATATTTGTTGCATTCAAGTTTCGTAACCAAAAAAGATGACCGATGCAGGTTGAATATGTAATCCTTGTTAACAACAACGACCAGCCGCTGGGGGCGATGGAAAAGATGGAGGCCCACGAAAAAGGGATGCTTCATCGTGCCTTTTCGATATTTATTTTCAATTCGGCGGGCAAGTTGCTGATGCAGCGTCGTGCCGAAGAAAAGTACCATTCGGCGGGTTTGTGGACCAACACCGTTTGCAGCCATCCGCGTACGGGTGAAAAAACCCTGGATGCCGCCCACCGCAGGTTAAAGGAAGAGATGGGAATTGATTGCGACCTCGAGGAAGTTTATGCATTTACATACAAAGCCCATGTGGGAGACGGCATGACAGAGCATGAATTTGACCATGTGTTTATCGGCCATAGTGACGAGATACCCAACCCTGATCCCGAGGAAGTTTCGGAGTGGAAGTATGTGGACCTGAACTGGCTGATCAATGATGTAAAAGAAAAACCGGACAATTACACGATCTGGTTTAAAAAGATACTGAATGAAGCCAAACCTCATCTGACGAAAGCCCGCATCCAGCCCGGATAAACCGGAATCTTCAAATATTGATTCCGAGGCTTCGGAATGAATTCCAAACAAAATCTAAATTCCATCCTGCATGAGGCGGATAAGTCCCAAAACAGGTTTCGGATTTGTGTTGTTTGTAGTTTCCTGACGAAAAACAAACGAATGTTAGAAGTAAGAGCCTCAAATCACAAATACAAATGATGTTCAAATAGGTTTATGATTTCGCAATCAACTGACTTGCCAGCATGCTGATCCCTTTGTTGCTCGGGCTTTGGTAAACCCGTAGATCAAACTGGGGAATTACGGACAGGATATGATCGAAGATATCTGCCTGGATGTCCTCATATTTTACCCATGCCGTGGTTTTGGTGAAAACATAAATCTCGATGGGCAGTCCTTTGTCGTCAGGCTGTAGTTGTCTGACAAGGAAAGTCATGTCCTGCCGGATATCCTCCCTGTTTTTCAGGTAAGCTTTCAGATAGGCCCTGAAAACCCCGAGATTGGTTTGCCTGCGTCCATTGACAACCGAAGAAGGATCGGGCTTGTATTTTTTGTTGTATTCTTCCAGTTCTTTTTGCTTTTCGGCGAGGTAGGGCTTCAATACGGTGATCTTTTCATATTTCTGCAACATCTCATCGGTGCAAAATTTAACGCTGTCCATGTCCAGACGGATGGACCTTTTGATTCGTCTTCCGCCCGATTCTTCCATACCCCGCCAGTTTTGGAACGAATCGGTGATCAGGTTATAAGTGGGGATGGTGACGATGGTTTTGTCCCAGTTCTGGACTTTAACGGTGGTCAGGTTGATTTCGAGTACCGTTCCGTCGGCGCCGAATTTGGGCATGCTGATCCAGTCGCCTATGGACAGCATTTTGTTGAAAATGAGCTGCAACCCACCGACAAATCCCAGTATCGGGTCCTTGAAGATCAACAGCAGGATGGCCGAGACGGCACCCATGCTGAGAATTAATGAACTCAGATCACGGTTTACAAACAAACTGATAAGTATCAAAAATCCAAGCAGATACGTAATGATCTGAAGAACCTGGATGACGCCCCGGATGGGATGGTCTTTGGCAAAATCGTATCGTTCATAAAAATCGTTGATTGTTGAGAGGATACTGTTGATGATCATGATGGAGATCAGGACGAAAAAGAATTCAAGAAGCTTTCTGATCACGGTGATCAGTATGGGGAGGGTAATGGTGTCGTCCGTAAAGTAATAAAGCATCAGGGCAGGAACGAGATACGACAGCTTGCGGAAAAATTTGTGTTTGATTAACAGATCGTCAAACTGGTTCTTCGACCGTTGCATGATCGGGATCACAATGGCTCTGATCAACCGCCAGGTGATCACATAACCCACGTAAGATATAATGATCAGTACCAGCAGCATGGAAAACTCGCCAAGCCATTTTGCAAGTATCTCATTAGCGCCTGCATTGATCAGGAGTGAAATCAGCCAGTCCGTTGCGTGCCGGATATATATGTCCATAACTAAATTGATTTAAAAAGGTAAATGAACGATATTTTCAAATAAACAAAATGATAAAAACTACAATTTTGAAAAAGCTTCCAAATATTTTTTGTGAATGTGCCTTAACTTCTTGTCGGTGGCTTCCCGGTCGAAAATACGGACAAAATCAATGATCCCTTCACGGCCATAAACGCTTGTCATGGCAGCGTCAAAGTTTCTGTCGTCCAGATTGTATTTTATATCCAGCGTAATCTTTTCAAAAGTGTTCCAGCGCGGCATGACGGGTATCTTTAAATAGAACATGCATTCGTCATCGAGGTCGGTGAAGATGTCATTGAGTTTTTCTTTCATCCTGAAAAATTTCCTGACTTTGATGATGCTTTCAAAAGGGGTTAATTTTTTTCTTCGTTTAAATTCTATGCCTTTTTCCGTGAAAAGTTTCAGCAGTTTACCAAGTTCTCCGTACCTGACGTATTTAAACCGGACAAAGTGTGCCGGCTCATGTTGGATGTCGAGGGTGCCCGGAGCACCGTCAAAGTTGATTTCGGTTTCCTGCTTGACGGACTGAATGCTTCTGATGATGCGTTCGTCGTTATACATCAGTTTGGTGACGGCAAACAGGGATTCCGGTTCCATCTTATCGGGAACAGTGGTTCCGTGATATCCCGGAAAAGGACTCAATGATTCAAGAACCAGAAAATTACAATTTGTTTCATTTTCAACTACGGCAACACGTTCCTTTTTGGTAACCATTCCCGGAGTTTCTATTACTCTTTTGCTCATATTCAGTTGGATTTAAAAAAGAAAGTAAGCTAAAATAAAAATAATATTCAAATCAGCCGGATTTTTTTCTCAACACCATGAACAATTCTCGTCCTTTCCGGGGTTTGATCGAGTTGTAAGCGATTTCCATTGTTTCAATAACAAACCCTTCTTTAAAGAGGTGTACATACTCCTTTTTTGTGCCGCCAAAAGGGGGGCCGTCAAACGGAAATTCGTGGTTGAACATCAGTCCGGCAAACTTCCCGCCGGGTTTCAGCAGTTCATAAACTTTCCGGGCAAAGGCACGCCGGTGTTGCGGCGGAAATGATGTGATGAAAGTCTGTTCGATGATCCGGTCGTATTGGCCTGTATGTTCAAAAAAGTCTTCAAACAAAATATGATCTTCCGGAAAATCCGGATATCGTTCCCTGAAACGGCGAATACTTTCCGCGGAAAAATCAAGCAGGAAAGTATTTTTAAAATCATTGTTAAAAAGATATTCCACTTCCCAGGCGCTGCCCGCTCCCGGAACAAGAATATTTAACGATTTATCGGTAAGCTGGTCAATGTATTCTTTTATGGGCGGGGAGACATAACCGATGTCCCATCCGGTTTTACCCTCCTGGTATTGCCTGTCCCAGTATTCCGGTGAAAATATCTCCATGACCATTCCTGTTGACCTCTTATGCTCCTGAAATTTTACACCGGTAACCCATTGCAGTCAGTATCTGTTCCGTTTTCTTGCGGAAGTCACCCTGGATGATGATCTCCCCGTCTTTGGCAGAACCTCCCACGCCACATTTTGTTTTCAGGATTTTAGACAGTTCTTTCAAATCTTCATCGTTTCCGATAAAACCTTCGATGAGGGTCACCTGTTTGCCTCGTCGCTGTTTTCGATCCAGCCGGATGATCAGTTTTTGTTTTGAGGGTTCCGGTGTTTCAACGATTTCGTTTTCATCATCGTAAACAAAGTCGGGGTCAGTGGAATAAACGATGTACGGGTTTCTTTGCTTTTTACTCATTTTCAGGTATGATTACTTTTAATGATAACGGATTGATATTCACTCTCAGTTTTTTGCCCATTTTAATGGCTTCGCCGTCAATGTTAACCGGCCGTGCTTTCTTTCGTTTGACCGTCAGGCCTTTGCTCTGCACAATGGTAACGCCCGGTGCCAAATCAATCCGTTTCAAAAATAAAAGATTTATGACAACGGGCAGTTCGGGGAGTCTGGGTTTTTTCACGATGCATACGTCCAGCAGGCCGTCGTTCAGGCGGGCATTAGGGGCGATGGTGGTGTTGTAACCGAACTGGTTGGAATTGGCAAACGAGATAAAAAAAGCCCGGTCGGTGATCTGCATGCCTTCGTCAAAAATCAGGGTGTATTTTTTGGGCTTGTAACGGATGAGGCGGTTCCTAATGATGTTGAAATAAGTGATGAAACCGCGTTTTTTGTTTTCGGCAAATTCTTTGGCAACCAGCGCATCAAAACCTGTTCCAGCAATACTGACAAAAGGATGGCCGTTGACTTCGGCGGTGTCGATCAGCATGTAATTCGCTTTGTTGATAAGCCGTACTGCACGTGATACGTGACGGGGAATCCCCAGATGTCGGGCCAGGCCGTTGCCGGAACCCAGCGGGATGATGCCGAGGATGGCTTCCTTTCCGATCAGCGCCCTGGCCACCTCGTTGATGGTGCCGTCGCCGCCTACAGCCACGACGACGTCAAAACCCTGTTCAATGGCTTCGCGGCTCAATTCGGTGGCATGCCCGGCCCTTTCGGTGAACCTGATTTCATAATCCTGTAATCCGGTGTGAATGTTTTTTTCGATGATGGCTACCACACTGTCTTTTCGTTTTCCGCCCGCCAGAGGATTAACGATAAAACATACTTTTCTTTTATTCTTCGGGGTAGCGACCATGCTGATTACGTGTTGGGAATAGTTTACACTTTCAGCTTGCAAAGCTAACCTTTTGGGATTTATAATTTAAGATTTATGATGGAAGATTTGCGGGATGGTTGGAAGGATGGAATATTGGATGACTGGATGGGTGGAATATTGGGAAGATGGAAGGGTGGAAGGATGGTTGGATGGAACGTCCTGACAGGTTTGGAGGGCATTGCGGGATTGCAACCTGTCAGGTTTTGCGGATGAGCAATCTCCGTTGCCGACTACGTGACCAAAGACTCAAACCCCAAACTCTCCATAGGGAATGCCTTTAACACCCTAATCCTCAATGCTCTGAACTCCAGACTCCAAACTCTCCCGAAGGTCCCAAAGGGATTCCTTCGGAAGATGCCTTTGGCACAAACTCCGAACTCAAAACTCCAGACTCCTAACTCACTTAGTCAGTATCACCTTAACCTGTCTTGTTTTCGTATCCGCAGCATTTCCTGCCTCGTCGGTGACGTTGTAATCCACTTGATAATCACCGGCTTTATTGACATTTACATTCGAGTTGACCTGCAATCGTGAAGTGATGTCCACGGTGTCGCCCGATTCGGTGATGTCATAAGCTTCGGCGCCCGGGTCTTCATAAGGGAATTCGAGCGGCCAGGTCAGCGGATTGCTGCCGAGGATGATGATGTAAGGTTTGTTTTTGTCGCCGTCCTTTTTACATCCCGAAAAAACAAGAAACCCGGCAAACAGAAGAACCAGGGGAATAAGTAGCTTTTTCATTTGCTTATTTTATTAAAGATTTTTCTGATAAACAGACGGGTTAACCCGTTTGTTTATTGCTATTAATGTTAACGCAAATTTTCTGGTTTTAATATACAATGGAGAAGAAGAATTCTTTGGTAAAAAAAAGTTCGTGAAAGATTGCGGGAAAGATTATTTTTGCCGATTCTTTTATGCTGATGAAATACCGCAAAATATCATTACTGTTGTTTGTTGTCTCCGGGCTTATGTTTCCGGGCAAAGGTGTGGGTCAATCCGTTGCGCCGTCAAAAGCGGATTTCAGACCGCCTGTGGATTTTCCGCTTTATCTTTCCGGGACGTTCGGCGAGTTGCGTTCCAATCATTTTCATGCGGGGATAGATATCAAAACAAAAGGCAGGGAAGGGGAGGCCATCCGTTCAATTGGTGACGGGTATGTTTCGCGGATCAAAGTCTCAACGGGCGGTTACGGGAAAGTGCTTTACATCACCCATCCCAACGGATATGTCTCGGTTTACGGCCATTTGCAAAGATTCAATGATTCCATTCAGCAATTCGTAAAAGACTATCAGTACAAACGGGAAAGATTTGCCGTTGAGATCTTTCCTGACAAAGAGAGATTTCCGGTAAAACAGGGCGAGTTCATTGGCTGGTCTGGAAATACGGGTAGTTCCTCCGCTCCGCATCTGCATTTCGAGATCAGGAAAGCCGGATCGCAACATCCTGTAAACCCGTTGCTTTTTGACGGAATTAAAATCGAAGATACCTATTCCCCGCGAATTCAGGAACTGGTCATTTATCCTGTGGACAGCCGGTCAGTGATCAACGGAAGAAATGATACGGCCTTTTTTGTTGTCACGGGAAAAGGGGACAAACAGATTTTAAAGGGAAATCCTGTCATCACGGTTAGCGGAAACATTTCGTTCGGCATTCGCGTGTATGATCCTATGAACGGTGTTCATAACCACAACGGGGTTTACAAAATGGATATCTGGATGGACACCGTACATGTTTTCGGAATGGAAATGGATGAACTCTCGTTCGCCACCATGCGTTACATCAACAGTCTGATCGATTATAATTATTTTCAGAAAAAAAAGCGCCGGGTGATCAGAACGCAGATCGATACCAACAACCGTTTGTTTATTTACCGGGATGTAAACCATAACGGGATTTTAAGTTTCAGTGACAGCGCCATGCACGAGGTGGTTTTAAAAGTGAGTGACATATACGGCAACAGGTCATCGCTGAAATTTAATCTTCGTACTGTTCCGGTGAATCCATCATTATTGGCAGTAAATACCGATCCCCAACCGGGTATTTATTTCGATTACGGCAAAAAGCATCATATTGAAGCCGGTAATCTTTCGATTGATTTCCCGGCCAATTCTTTTTACCGCTCTGTTTACTTTATCCTTGATTCCGTTTCCGGTGACAGCACAATGTATTCGCCGGTTTACAGGGTTCACAACCGTTTTACCCCGGTTCAGAAATCGTTTTCCATTTCCATTGATCCGCATACAGACACGGTGTCGTGGGCAGATAAATTTTATATTGCGTACATCGACAAAGACGGAAATAGCTGGTTTGTCGGCAATGGACGGAATAATGGACGGCTGGAAGCAAAAACCAATTTGCTGGGAGATTATGTGGTGCTGGCCGACACCGTGCCCCCGGAGATTAAGCCGGTCAATCTTTCGGATGGGAAAAATATGGCCGGGGAGCGTTACATAAAAGTGAAAATATCCGACGGGGAAACAGGCATCAAAAAATACAGGGCAACGCTGAACGGCCAGTGGGTTCTGATGGAGTATGAACCCAAAAAAGATCTGCTGTTTTATGTCATTGACGACCACATGAAAAAAGGCCCCAACCATTTCCGGCTTGAAGTGTCCGACATGGTGGGAAATGAATCGGTTTATGAAGCGGAGGTGCTTCGGTAATCATTAGCCCGGGGCCGACCCGTAAGAAAAATTCTTACAAATATTTGAATAAAAAAGACTTTGTGGCTCTTTGTGTTTCCTCTGTGAGACTTTGTGTAACAGATAAATACAGGCTATCCCCAATTAAATACAAAATAAATCCGGAGGTACAAAAAATACGGTTTGATCAATTCAAGATTGTTTTAAAACTTAAACCACGACGCCGTCATCAGCTCCTTGCGGGAGGAACAGTTGTCTCTGATCAGCTTAAAAAACAATTCGCCTTTATCATTTAAAGTGTATTGATATTTACCTTCAGTACCTTTACAGGTTCCGCTTTCATAAATAAAAGTGACTGTATCTTTTTCAATACTTATTTTGCCTTTTAGGATGGTTGATTCATCTACTGCGGGCGATTCCAGAGTAAATGTCAACCCTTTTATTGTCAGCATCGTTCCGTTGTAATTACTGACCCACGTGCCTTCAAACAGAACAGTCGCCGGTTTTTCTGTTTTGATGATTTCCTTTGGTTGCTGTTTGCCTTCACCTTCGGTTTTATCCGTCATAAAATAAGCTGCGATCATGGAGATGAGCGCCAGCGCAATAACAATCGCAAAGAAGATAAGCAGGTTGTTGTTTCCGGTCTTTTTCGATAGTCGTTTTCTTGTAGCCATTTTCAAAGGATTTTAGATAGGCTAATTTACAATAATAAATTCTAAAGATACGAAGTGTCAATCAAATTATCTTTCTTCAAATCACAATTTCTCTTTCTTCCACTCCTCAATCTCCCTGATAAACTCTCCGAACAGGAAGGCGGTATCCGTCGGGCCGCTGGAGGCCTCGGGATGGAACTGGGTGGTGAAGATGGGTTTACGGGCGTGACGCGTTCCTTCGCTGGTTTTGTCGTTCAGGTTGATGAAATAGGGTTCCCAACCGTGCGGGATAGTGTCATTGTCAACAGCATAGCCGTGATTCTGCGAAGTGAGGTAAGCTTTCTTTGTTCCCACCTGCAATACCGGCTGGTTGTGACTGCGGTGTCCGAATTTCAGTTTGTAGGTATTGGCACCCGATGCCAGCGCTACAAGCTGATGACCCAGGCAGATGCCGAATACGGGACGGTCTTCTTCAATGGAGCTTTTCAGATGGCTTATCGTCGGCGTGCAAATTGCCGGGTCGCCGGGACCGTTGGAGATAAAAAGGCCGTCATAATCTTCGTTTGAATAATCGTAATCCCACGGAACCCGGATCACGGTCGTATCGTATCGCAGCAGGTAACGGATGATGTTGTTTTTTACACCGCAGTCCACCAGCAGGATCTTATGTTTTCCGTTGCCATAAACCACACGTTTTTTGATGCTTACCTGATCCACGAGGTTTTCCCTGTTGGGGTCGTAGAAAGGGATATCTTCCCCAAAAACGATTTTGGCCAGCATGGCGCCTTTCATCCGGATGATCTTGGTCAGTTTCCGGGTATCGATGCCGAACAATGCCGGGACTTTTTCTTCTTTGAGCCATTGACCCAGACTTTTTACGGCTTCACGGTGGTTGTACTTGGCCGAATAGGTGGAAATGATGAGAGCTGAAATGTGGGCATGCTCCGATTCAAAATAGCGGAGCATTCCGTTTTCCGTATGTTTCCCCGGTACGCCGTAATTGCCGATGGAAGGGTAGGTGAGGACCAGTATCTGCCCGCGGTAGGAGGGATCGGTCAGACTCTCCGGATATCCGGTCATGGCCGTATTGAACACGATCTCTCCCGCAACAGGGCCTTCATAACCAAATGAATACCCGGTAAATTCCGAACCGTCCTCAAGGACAAGGGTTGCTTTTCTGTAATTCTGCTTCATTTCATCAGGGCATAAAAAAAGACGGACAGTGCCGCCTGCAAATTAAATTCCCGTGGCCTTTGTCGCCATCAGGATGTTGTGAATTGTTTCTGACAGAAAAAGATTCTTTCATATCAGGGTGCTAAAATAATATGAACACAGACAGCTATCGAAACGGCCCGGCATGTTTTTATTCACGAGTTGTTAACAAAATGCAGGATTTGTTTTTTACTGTTACTGGGCTAACGGGTTTTAGGTTTATATTTCGTTCCGATGGAACTTCTCTGCTCTACATTATATTCCAGGGACTTACGTCCCTGGCTATAACATTCCATCCCGATGGGATGGCTCCAGGCGATTGAAATATAAGATGATAATTAACCGTATCGGCGACTGAAGTCGCCGGTACAATTAACCCAAAATTGTCATTTGAATATGATCTCTAATGGCGGCCATTAGGACAAATTAATTGCAATACATTAAAAAAGAATTACCTATAATGACAATTCGCATAAGAAAATTGAGACAAATTATTACCCAATTTGTAAGATTTTCTAACACGGGGTTAACCCACCTGCCTGACTGCCGCAGGACAGGCAGGGATACTTCCCGCATCCCACCGTACTTGTCAATAGTTCATTCTTCCTAATGACAAATCTGGGTTAATTGCCGTAGGCAGGAAATATTATTGCCAGGTGTCGTAAGACCCTGGTATAAAGATAAGAAGGGAATGAAGTTTCATCGGAACGGCATGTTATTCAGATGCGTACCTCTGCCATATCTTCCATGCCTCATCCGCCTGGAT
>JAOZOO010000089.1:0-9733 GCA_029933225.1 Bacteroidales bacterium
TTACCTGCTCACAAAATGGAAAGAAAACAACAAACTGACCGGTAATGAATTCATTGTCAAAACCATTGTAACTACCGAACTCCTAACTGACATTGCCGATAAGTTTGGCGTTGAACATTTTGATGTTTTGACAGGTTTCAAATACATTGCCGATATCATCAAAAGGTACGAGGGGCAGAAAACCTTTATCGGCGGCGGAGAAGAAAGCTATGGTTACCTTGTCGGTGATTTTGTCCGCGACAAAGATGCCGTAATCTCCTGTGCCATGATTGCCGAAACGGCTGCATGGGCTGCTGACCAGGGCATCAGTTTGTTTGACTTATTGGAAGACATCTATCTGGAGTTTGGTTTTTATAAAGAAAAACTGATCTCCATCGTCAGGAAAGGAAAGACCGGTGCCGAGGAAATTCAACAGATGATGGATAATTTCCGGAACAATCCGCCTCAATCACTTGGTGGATCCGAAATAGTTGTTATCAAAGATTACCTCGTTAGCACAGAGAAAAATCTGGCAACGGGAGAATCCCGACTGATTGATCTTCCGAAATCCAATGTACTCCAGTTTATTACAAAGGATGGTAGTAAAGTAAGTGTACGACCTTCGGGAACCGAACCCAAAATCAAATTCTATTTTGGCGTAAAGGCGCCGTTGGCTGTAAGAGAGGATTACGAAAAAGTTGCCGGAGTACTGGATCAAAAGATCGAGAACATCACCAAAGACCTTGGAATTTAAAGTACAGGATGACTCAAAAGTTCTTTGCGTAACTCTGTGTCTTCTTCGTGTATCTCTGTGACACAAATAATAAGCTGTAACACAGAGGTTCACAGAGAATACACGAAGCACCACAAAGTTTATATTAAATAAACCTTAAAAAATGACTTTTGAGACAGCCTCATAATTCAATCAGAATAATTTATTTCAAGGCGTTGAAAATGAAATAAAAAAGGATACCTCCAAGGATTACTGTTCCAGCCATTGCAATGATGATTTTGAAAATCTCTGTCTTTTTTTCGGATTTTAATTTTTGCTGAAAACGGATTCTTTCTTCAGGTGACCATTCAACATCATGAGGCTTGGGAGGTTCGTTCTTTTTCCCGGAATGAGGATGCCGTTCACTGGTAAAAAAATGTTTGAGGTTTAACCGCATTTTGGCATTGTTGCAGTGCGATGATCATTCCTGCTATCGTACCCTCGCCACCCATTTTTTATTCTATTTCTATGTCGCTGTCCAGGCTCTTATTGTACATCCGCATGGCACGCAGACTCATACCCATGCTCGAGAAGCCGCCGTCGTGGAAAAGGTTTTGCATGGTCACTTTTTTGGTCAGGTCAGAGAACATGACGATGCAGTAATTAGCACATTCCAGTGCGTCGGCATTGCCGAGCGGTGACATGCGGTCGGTAAAATCCATAAGCCCCTGCACGCCTTTGACACCCGATCCGGCTGTAGTCAGTGTAGGTGATTGCGAAATGGTATTTACCCTGATCTTTTTCTCCCTGCCATAAATATAACCGAAACTACGGGCAATGGATTCGAGCAGCGCTTTGGCATCGGCCATATCATTGTATCCGTAATGCACACGGTGAGCGGCAATGTAAGAAAGGGCAACCACCGAACCCCATTCGCTGATGGCATCCAGTTTATAAGCCACCTGCAGCATTTTATGAAACGAAATGGCAGATATATCGAGGGTCTTCATCAGGTAATTATAATCGAGGTCATTATAGACTCGCTTCTTACGGACGTTTAACGACATACCGATAGAGTGCAGGACAAAATCGACCTTCCCTCCCAGAATTTCCATCGAACGCTGGAAAACGTTTTTCAGATCATCGAGGTTTGTAGCATCAGCCGGGATGATCTCGGCATTGGTTTTTTCAGCAAGCTCTGCAATTTGACCAAAACGCATGGCCGTGGGTGTGTTGCTCAATGTGAAAACAGCGCCTTCTTCGTGGGCCCGTTCGGCTACCTGCCATGCAATTGATTTGGGATCGAGGGCACCAAAGATGATTCCCTTCTTCCCTTCCAGTAAATGATATGGCATTTTATGATTATTTAGAATGGTTTTAAGCGGCAAAGATAAAAACTATTCAATTAAACCCCTGAAACGTGAAAAACCCCCCTAAACTTTTATGGGGACACAGGAGGTTGTTTTTAAAATACCGAAGTACCGATTTAATTGACAAATTTACAATAACACCATCTTTTTCGTGTCAGAAAGTTGCCCGTTTATAAATATGGAATAGAAATAAATACCTGACGGTAAACCATTCATGTTCAGCTCGATTTTATTCAGCCCGGCATTCTGGGATTTTTTATTTATACATTTTACTTCCCTTCCAAGATGGTCAAAAACTCTAAGAACAACAGCACCTTGTTCAGTCAATTTGTAAACTACGGTGGTTGTACTAGCGAATGGGTTGGGGGCATTTTGTAATAGTTCCCCTGCCTGTAATGTTTCAAACATGTTGCCCGGTTTTTTCCGGTCTTTGGTTACAGGCAATAAAGAAAGCAGGTAGTTCCGCCTTGCGGCAAATTTTTCCCTTGATTTTGGTATATATTGCAACATCCTGCCACGGACTGTTCCCCGTTCCGTACTGTCTCCCATCAGCAAATAGGTGTTCCCCAGGTCAATAATGGCAAAAATACTGTCTTCGGTACTTTCGGGGTTATCAATGATATCTTCAAAATGATCTATTGCAGTTTGCCAGTTTTCCATTTCTATTTCGCACTTGTTAGCCAGGAAAACTGAAAGTTTTGTCAATGTGGTATCAGCCTGGATACTGTCGTTCGTTTCATAGTACAGTTTCAGCGTGCTGTAATCATTATCGGTAAAATGTTCAAGGGCAAACAACTCTTTCATAGCCGCGCTTGCATATTGCGTTTTGGGGTAAAGTTCAACAACCGATTCAAATGTCGTTTTCGCATCGGCATATTCTTCATTCTCAAAATGTTCTTCCCCATCCAGAAAAGTTTGCAGGGCCACTTCACTTGATTTATTACCACCCTCGCCCGGGCACCAGGTGGGATTAACCATATAACCCGAAGGGTATAAATCCTCGGCAGGATTAAAATTATTGCCCCAGCAATTGTATCTTACGTCTATTAGCTGGGATCCGCCGGATGGCGGTTCATAGTAAACCATCGGGTCGTCGGGATTGCCGAGGTTGTCTTCATCAATTATGGCATTGTACCTGAAATACCAGGGAAAACTGCCGGATGAAGCATAAACTTCATAACTGTCATTGTTTGTAATGTAATTTACATCATTATAATTTTCAGTGTCCGGATTACCATAAAGTGAAATATCACTGTTATTATACAATCGTAAACCATAAACGTTATTATATAAATGGTTCGAAGCAATTGATCCCGTGGAATTAAATGTCTCTATTCCAGCAGACTGGCAATTGTATATTTCATTGTTATAAATGTTTTGGTTGCCAACTAAACCCCATCCCGATTGCCAAAGCTGTATTCCAAAATAACAATTGTCAATGGTGTTGTTCTCAATGGAAAAATTTTTATAATTCTATATTAATCGCGCTTTGATAAAACGTATTATCTCCCGTAAAATTACAATTAGTAACTGTAACAGTATTAAAAAGTCCTCCATCCCGGTCATCAAAAGTAAAGCAGGTATTGTAGAAGGTTGTTAAGCCTGATACAGATACATCTCCGGAATAAGAATGAATAGAAATGCAATCATTAAAATCACAATTTGTAATGTTCAGTTCAACGCCATAATTGTATAATTGTGCCTGATTAAAGGTAATCTGGTTCAGGTTAGTAGACATTTGGTTATTATTTAGAATCAAACCATTAAATATCGTTGCATTTTCATATTTCTTAAAGATGACCCCTGTACCAACCTCTATGTTACCATTTACAATAATCCTATTTTGTTCGCTTCCATATATATTCATATTGTTTCCAAAATCTAACAAACCACCTGTCGAAACAGTTACATTTGAATTTTCATTTCCAAGATAGAGTCCTGTTCCGTCTGCAAATGAAAGAGACACTTCCGGGTCTATTTGCAAGTTATCGCCCACTAAATAATTCCTTTTTTCAACTGTTTGCGTTTGTTCCACATGCCCGGCAAGTCCACATAATGTTAGCAAGTCTTCATTAAATGATATGTTCGTAAACTCCTGTGGTTTTTCCTCAATTCCAGGATTTTTAGGATTATAATAATAGTCATCATCTGACCATGTGTCCAGAGCATTAGCATAATTAAAGGCTTCTTCCATCTGTACAAAACCGTCCCCGTTTACATCCGGGTCATAGTCTCCAGGATGATCCTCTAACCCAGGAATCAATGTACTAAAAGGGAATGAACCTGCCTCATAATCTGAAAGTTCCCAGGGTGAATTATTATCCGGATAATTCCCACGGGCTGCGGCAGTCCAATAATAAACAAATTCACAATAGTGGCCGCCTGTTACCCACACTTCCCACCATGAGGATTCGTTATCCGAAGCGGTATGTACAGACCTATTTTTACAATGTACATCATAATTGACATAATCAGATAGTTCGGTTTTAAACCCACCCATGAAACAAGGTTGCAGGACTACAATAATTTGGGCACAATTAATATCCTCCATATAATATCCCAGTTCAGAATCTTCCAAGTCAAAATCTGGAAGATCTACGTATGAATGTCCATTGCGCTCGTAACCATGGCCATCTATAAATATAAACAAACCGTCTTCAGGTCCTAATTCAGGTATTTCCTCAATTTCGTTCTTATGGCCAGCCAATTCCATTAAAGTTTGATATATGGTATATTTATGGGCATCATAGTCAATGTCATCGGATGGTTCTTCTGGCCCATCTAAATCTTCACCATAAATACTTGTTCCATCCCTGTAGTGCACAAAAATGTTTTCTTTTGTAAATCCGTATTCATCGAGTAATGTACAGTAAATAGCTGATACATCCCTCCAGAAACGTTTCTGATTACCACCACAAATAATTACTGCATACAAATTCGGATTAGGATCTATTCCGTCAATTACTGCATCAGGATTAACAGGCAGATCTACCCCTGTTGGCCTTTCCATTTCAGAAAGTGTTGTATATGCTGAAGGCCAGTTAACCGGGAAAAAATCTTTGTTGACTGCCTGGTAAGTCCCGGTCGATTCATTGACAAATATAAATCTGACGGGATGCGCCCAGTTGGCAAAAGGATAATCATCAACAAAAAACACCCAATTGGAGGAATAGGGCAAAACTACCGTATCGTTGTTTCCCAGGAAAATGGTATCCTGATCCGATAATGCTTCATCAATCATAAAAACATCCACCTGGTCAAGTTCACCGGAAAGAAGCTGGTTCAAAACAAGATCAGTAGCTTGTTGCATATTGTATTGGGCCCATAACGGAAAAGAATAGAAACAGAGAATAACGACATGTAATACTGAAATTCTAAATAATTTTTCCATAGATTATTAATTTTGTAGCATTACCGGCGGACGGGAAGAAACCAAAGCCGGAGTGGAATTTTGCGCAAGGTTTTCTCCCTTGTACCGGCGGTAATGCCAGGTTAAAAAGAAATTGTATTATTTCATATACGTGATCTTGCACGAATGCTTTTGCCTGCTGGCAGCCAGGCGAATGATATAGATGCCGGAATTAACCTCCTTTCCGATTTTATCAGTGCCGTCCCATGTATGTGTGTGTTTTCCTGCCTGAAGTATTTTGTTGTTCAGCGTTTTTATCTTTTGGCCCCTCATGTTGTAAATGCTAACATCAACCATGCTCTTTTTGCCCAATGTATATTCAATGGTGGCCTTGTCCTTAAACGGGTTAGGATAACAAATTAAGTTTGAAGCCTGGCCCCGGTAGTTAGCGGGAGGTGTTTGGATACTAGTTATCGGATCCTCCACAAAATGACCCTGTCCGTCGTTGAACAAGATCTCCAGGTTGTCGGGAAGGTAAGCATACAGCGTTTTCACCGTGATGATATCTTTGTAACCGTTGCCGTCCATATCTGCACAATAACAATTACGCCAGCCCTCAGGCGGATTGGATTCCGGAAGGGCCACAAACTGGGAATCAGCCAGTTGAAAATCCCCTTGATTGTAATAAATAACATAGCCTGAATAATCCCCTAATTGAAAAAGAATATCCTGTAAACTGTCATTATTGAAATCGGTCACAAAATAATTGGATGATCCGAAAGAAAAATAAAGTTGATCAAGCGTGTCCAGTATATTGTTCCCCTGGTTTTTATACATAACAAGGCCGGTAACATTTCCTGTCGGGTAGTCAATAAAAGTCAGGATGTCATTTTCCCCGTCAAGATTGAAATCAACAATTGATACGCCATCTTTTGGTTCATCGGTTTCAAGGGTCAGCAACTGGAACCCATCGGAGTAGCTGAAATACACTTCAGTACTCCCACCGCACACAACAATGTCATCCCAGCCGTCTTCATTCAGGTCGCCGCAGGAAATTGCCCTCGGATGATAATCGCTCACATAATGGTATTCAGGATTTGAAAAATTACCGTCACCATTATTATACATAATTCCCCAAAACTGGTTAGAATTTGAATAGATCACTATGTCAATATAATTATCTCCATTTACATCACTTATAGTATTGCCAGTAATACCATAAGTCATACTATATAAATTTGTAATATAATTTCCTTGATCAAAATTAAGCACAGCCATATATTGAGTTTCATTTTCAAAATGTCTGGCAATTATCTCAGGAAAAGAATCATTATCAACATTCACTGCATAGATATTTGTTTGCCAAGAATATAAGTAAATAGAATCCTTTAGGTAAAGCGTCCCATCTCCATGATTAATAATAAAACTTACTCCACTCCAATGCGTTTGAGAACTATAATTGTGTCCAACCACTATATCATTATCCCCGTCCTGATCAATATCACCCGCCGTAACGCTCCAGGCTGCCTGGGGTATGCTGTATTGGCTCCTGTTGTCACCTGCTTTAAAGGCAAGGAGTATGAGAAATAAAAGAATAAATATGTATTTTCTCATTTTAGTTTAAATTCATTAATTTATAAGAGAAAAGTGTAATTAGCAACAGAGTGACGAATAACTTTTTCATATTTTTTGTTTAAGGTGTGACCAACGACAGGTTAACTAATCCCAAAGATAATACGAAAAACGGTGAAATGCAAATGGAAAAAGTCGCTGAAAAGAATATTTCTTAAGGGAGGGGGGGGCGTTTCCAATCCCATAACTCCGGTTATCATTGCGTCAGCAACTCCTTTGCTGTGTCCACTGCGGCTTTCGAAACTTTTTCGTCACTCAACATGGCAGCGATCTCCTCTACCCTGCCCTCGTCGTCCAGACGGGCGATCTTTGTCTGCGTGGTTTCTCCTGTGGTTTCTTTGTAAACCTTATAATGCTGGTCAGCTTTAGCTGCAATTTGCGGAAGATGCGTGATGGCGATTACCTGGTGGCGCAACGACATACTTTTTATGATGTTGCCGACTTTCCCGGCAATATCCCCCGAAACGCCTGCATCAATCTCATCAAAAATCACGGTAGGCAAAAGCTGTTTTTGCGTGATCAGCGACTTGACAGCAAGCATCAGCCGAGACAGCTCTCCCCCGGAAGCAATGGCAGATACGGGCTTCATATCGCTTCCCTTGTTGGCAGTAAAAAGAAAAGTTACCTTATCTAACCCGGCAGGGGTCAATTCATCATATTTTTCAATACTTACATTAAATACAGCATCTTTCATTCCCAGTTGCCGTAACAGACCGGTGACGGCTTCTGCCAGCCGCTTACTGCCTTCCATCCTGATTTCCGTCAATTCTCCGGCCAACCGGAAAGCGTCTTTTTCAAGCTGCGCTTTCATACCGGAAAGTTCCTTTATCTTTGAGTCGTTCATGGTAATGCCATTCAATCTTGCGACATATTCTTCTTTCAGTTTTATCAATTCCCCGATACTGTTGACATGATGCTTTTGCTGTAAATGGTAAATCGTGTTCAGCCGTTCGGAGACCTCTTCCAGTTCATTTCTGTCGTAATCCGTTTCCAAACCCAGCCCTGAAATTTCAGAAGCAATGTCATTCATTTCTATCTGCATGCTGTTCAGCCTTTTTACAAGCTCCTCAATCCGTGGAAGATAGTCTTTTACCGCAGTTAATGTTTCCAGTAGTTCGGCCATCAAGCCCGACAAATTCAGCTCATTTTCATTCATCAGGCCGTTTGCCAGCGTAACGGCGCGCGTCACCTCTTCGGCATGCAACAGAAACTTCTCCCGTTCCTTCAGTGCAGTCAGTTCTTCTTCGTCGAGATTTGCCGCTGCAAGTTCTTCATATTGAAACCGGAAATAATCCTCATCGCGCTTGATTTGTTCGTTTTCAGCAATCAGGTGGTTGAGTTCTTTGGAAACCTCTGAAAGTTTGTTAAAGACTTCAGAATACGAAGCTGATACATCCGGTTTGTCAACATAAGCATCCAGCACATTCAACTGAAACCGTGATCTGGAAAGCTCCAGGGTTTCATGCTGCGAATGAATGTCCACAAGCCGTGCAGCCAGCGTTTTCAGTGTCTCAAGGTTTACGGGTGTATCATTGATAAAAGCCCGTGACCTGCCCGACGGGATGATCTCGCGCCGGAGGATGGTTTCCGGTTCATAGTCCAGATCGTTTTTCCTGAAAAAATCCTTCAGGTTCAATTCATCTATTTGAAATACACCCTCAACTACACATTTTCTTCCCTTATCCATCAAAACGCCATAATCAGCCCGCTTGCCCATCAGTAGCGACAACGCACCGATCAATATGGACTTTCCGGCACCTGTCTCGCCTGTGATCACACTAAAGCCAGCCGGAAAACTGATATTCAGGTCTTTGATGAGTGCATAATTTTTTATGGAAAAGGATTTTAACATTTCTTTTTTGAAGATAATGAACCTGACAAATTTAAGCCAAAATTGTAAAAGAATTTACGTCCCTGTTTCGTTTCAACCGATTCAACCGAGCCCCCCACTCCCCCTGCCACACTCTTCCAGGAGCTTCGCACTCTGGAAGGTGTTCTCAACCCATTGCACTACACCAACTGCAACCATTGCAACCACTGCACCAATTTAACCAGCTCCCCCAATCACCCGACAACTCTCTCCATCACTTCCAGAATATCATCAATCACATTTTCCGTCACAGCGGTTAAACGCTCTTTCGACTGATGACCGTTGGCGATCAGCAAACACGCAATGCCCAGTTCTTCAGCCACCTCCAGATCATGCGAACTGTCACCAATCATTAACATCTCTCCGTTTTCAAAAGGCAATTGTTCCAGGAGTTTCATCCCCACTTCCGTTTTACTGTGCGCATAATGATCGTTAATGCCTGCTACAATATCAAAGTATTCAAAAATATCATTATCTTTTAATGATCCAACCAGACTCTCATGTTCCATGGCCGACAAAATACATTGCATAATGCCCTTCTCCTTAAAATATTCAAGCACCTGCCTGACATGTGGGAAAAGTGTCGAATCATCCAACAATTGATGATAACAATGTATGAATTCCATGGCCGGCTTTTCAAAATCTTCTTTTTCAAAATCAAAACCGGCCGCATGATAATAGTCCCTGACGGGAAACGTAAATATCCTGCGGTAAACCTCCCTGGTCAGTGGTGGCAGACTCCTTTTGCGAAGCATCCGGTTCATGCAGCGGATGCACTCATCCACATCATCTAACAATGTTCCGTTCCAATCCCAGATGAG
>JAOZOO010000089.1:9833-13220 GCA_029933225.1 Bacteroidales bacterium
TTGTACAAAACAAATAAAATGATTATCTTCGACTTGTACTAAATCAAAGCATCTGCGGTTATAATAATACCGGGAACTGCCTATGATCAATGAAATGCTGAAAATATTAAAACAGTACTGGGGCTTCAGCTCGTTCAGGCCGTTACAGGAAGAGATCATCGAATCGATTCTGTATGGTCACGACACCCTTGCGCTCCTGCCTACCGGAGGAGGAAAGAGCATCACTTTCCAGGTACCGGCCATGATGCGTGAGGGGACCTGCCTGGTGATCACCCCTTTGATTGCCCTGATGAACGACCAGATTCAAAACCTGAAAAAACTGGGCATCAAAGCTGTAGCGATCAACTCGGGGATGCATTTCATTGAGATCGAAGCCACTTACTCCAACTGTCTGAACAGCGATGTCAAATTCTTGTATGTTTCGCCCGAAAGGCTGGAAAACGACACCTTCCAACAGGTGGTCAGCAAAATGAAGATCAACTTTATTGTGGTTGACGAGGCCCATTGCATTTCACAGTGGGGATATGATTTCAGACCGCCCTACCTGCGGATAGCCGAGATAAGAAACATTGTGAAGGAAGCACCATTTCTTGCCCTGACAGCCACAGCTACACCACAGGTGGTTGAAGACATTGTGGCCAAACTGAATTTTCGGGAGGGCCGTATTTTTAAAGCCAGCTTTGAACGTAAAAACCTGGCATACCGTATTTTTAAAGAAAATGACAAAACGGGCAGACTCATCAGGATGCTTAAAGAAGAAAAGGGTTCAGCCATCGTTTATGTGCGTAACCGGAAAAAAACGCGCGAGTTATCCGAGATCCTAAAAAAGAACAATGTTAAAGCGGTTTTCTATCATGCAGGAATGGACCCCGCATTAAGGAAAAAGATACAAAAAGACTGGACGCTGAACCGGGCACAGGTGATCGTCGCCACCAATGCTTTCGGCATGGGTATTGACAAACCGGATGTGCGTCAGGTTATCCATTACGACCTGCCAAACTGCATGGAATCTTATTTTCAGGAAGCAGGACGGGCCGGACGCGACGGGAAGCCTGCTGTTGCCAGCCTTATTTTCAACAACCAGGATGTGGTGAGCGCCAAACGCCGGCTGGCCGAATCATACCCACCACTCGAACGGATCAGGAACATATACAATGCACTTGGAAATTATTACCAGATACCCGAAGGAAGCGGTAAAGACATCTCGTTCGATTTTAATATCGTTGAGTTCTCAAACCATTACGAGTTCAACCTGATGGAAGTATTCAGTTCACTCAATTTCCTCGAAAAAGAAGGGTTCGTTTATTATAACCCTTCGGGTGGTCATTATTCCAAGCTTTTCATTCAATCGTCAAAAGAAGAGTTGTACCGTTATATGGTTGAAAATCCGGGTTCCGACAGGTTACTGAAAGAGCTGATGCGGTCCTATGCAGGACTCTTTACCGATTATGTGAACATCAACGAAACCCAACTGGCCAAACGTGCAGAGATGGACAAGGGGGAAGTGATCAAGCGACTGACTTACCTCGACAAGATTAAACTGATCAGTTACATCCCGGTTAAAACAAAACCGCAAATCGTCTATGTTACCGAAAGGCTGAATGCTTCAAACATACTTTTATCGCAGGAAAACTACCGTATTTTAAAAGAAGCGGCCGAAGCCAGATTGCAGAGTTTTCTGGATTTTATCAACAATCCGATGGAGTGCCGAAGCCGACAACTGCTTGCTTATTTTGATGAGAAACAATCCAAAAGATGTGGCATTTGTGATGTTTGCCTTGCCAGAAACAAAACCGACCTGAACAAAATACAATTTGAAAAAATCAATGATCAAATCAAAAACGCTTTGTCAAACGGCCCGAAACATCTGTATGAACTGATATCTGCTGTTCACGGGTTCCCGGAAGAAGATATCATTGCCGTGATCAGGTGGCTGCTCGACCACAGGCAGATCATCAGGAACAAAGACGAAACCCTGAAATGGTACGAACAACTGGATATGAGTTTTTAATGATTATTCGGTAAATTATTTAGTTTTGAAAAAACTTTCTAAATATGAGATATACATTACTTATTCTTTTGATACTTATTTCACAGTTGTTTTATGCGCAACCCTCGCGCAGGAATTACGTGGGGCTGGCTGCAGGGCCTTCATTCCCCATGGGTAATTTCAAAAGCACACAATTGAGCGATTCCACTTCCGGATTTGCAAAAACAGGCGTGGGCGTTACTTTTAATTATTCTTACCGCATTACTCACAATCTCGGTGTCGTAGCCATGATCAATTATGCCAGCAATGGATTCAATTATCAGGCTTATGCTGATTCTTTGGAACATATACACACTACCCATAACGTTAGCGTTTCAAACAGCTCCAACTGGAGCGGAGGAGGCATTCTTGCCGGGCTGTTCCTGACCTTTCCTTTTTCAGATAACTTTTCGTGGGATGTGAGGGCTTCTTTTGGATTTTACGGGGTTTATTCCCCGCAGGTAACCATTAACGCCGTAAACAAAGATGACCCCAATGACAAATCGGAGTATTACCGCGAAAAAGCAAGCGCTTTCAGTTATGCTTATTCCTTTGGCACCGGTTTTAAATATGCCTTGTCAAAATATTATCTGCTTGTCTTTGTTGACTATTATGCTTCGCCACTGACTTTCGATAATGCATCGGGTTGGGACTGGGACAATAAACCTTATGAAACCTCTTTCAAACAGAATATTTCCACACTGGAACTGACATTCGGACTGGGTTATTTCTTTTAAAACGAAAAAGGCACTTGTTGAAGCTTCCCTTATCATATTATCAAAACGAAGATGTGGTATTCCTTGCCCGTGATCTACTCGGGAAAATACTTGCAACAAATGTTGATGGCAAGCCAACCCGGGCTGTCATAGCCGAGACAGAAGCTTATGCCGGCGAAATTGACAAAGCCTCGCATGCGTATGGTGGTCGCAGGACAAAGCGTACCGAGGTGATGTACCGGGCAGGCGGCATAAGCTATGTTTACCTGTGCTATGGCATGCATAATCTGTTCAATATTGTCACTGCACCCGAAGACATCCCCCACGCGGTCCTCATCCGGGGAATTATCCTTGAAGACGGCGTGGAAGCAGCCCGCCAACGGACAGGAAAAAATCTCCAAAAAGGACAGTTGATCGAGGGGCCGGGAAACACAACCAAAACACTTGGGATCACCCGGGAACACAACGGATTGCGGCTGACAGGAAATACACTCTGGCTTGAAGACAACGGAATCGTTATCGCACCGGAGAATATTATTGCCTCAAAACGGATTGGTGTGGATTATGCGGGTAAAGATGCTTCGTTGCCTTACCGGTTTCAACTGAAACAAACAGGTTTGTTTTTGGAGTAATCTCTGTTAT
>JAOZOO010000090.1 GCA_029933225.1 Bacteroidales bacterium
AAACTTCAGGGGACAACTGATATAAGATGACAATGCAGAAGGTGAAATGCCTTTTCCCAGTTTATTTCGGATGCTCTTTAGGATATCTTCGGTTTTTGAAATGACGGTCTCGTTCCCGCTTTCCGATATGTGGAACGGCACACTCAACGTTTTGTTCAAAATGGTGAGCGAGGGGTTGTAAGCCGAAAGCTCTTTTTCAATCTGCAGGATAAACCGGCTTTTTTCGCCTCCCCCAAGATTGCCGGGTTCGGAGTTATACGTAATGATGATATTCTTTGCCCGCTGAAGCAACCGGTAAAAGTGATAGGCAAAAACATCACTTTTGTCTTTGGGCAGCGGCAATTCGTAAGCTCTCCGGATATCAAAAGGAATAAAGGATTCCACATTGTCGGTTTTCGGCAAAATGCCATCGTTGGCCGACAGCAGGATGATGTTTTCAAAATCCAGGTTTCGTGTTTCCAGCATACCCATGATCTGGATGCCTTCGAGCGGTTCTCCTTTCAGACTGATCCCCGATCGTCTGACCAACTGGTTGAAAATATTCTGAAACGTTTTCAGGGTCAGCAGGCTTTTTTTGTCCTTTAGAAGGATGTCGAGCTTTTTGATCAGATTCAGGGTAATGGACAGTTGCTCTTTCAGCAAAGCGTTTCCGTTCCCGGGCTGCTCCATTGCCTGTTTGCTGCGTTCCATGAAAGTAATGTACCCGTCGATAAAGCTTTCGGCAGCAGGGGCTGAAATCAAAATGGTTTCCATGAGTGAAACCTTATTTTCACCGGATTCGGGGATGGCATCCATGATCTGTTCGCCCGAAAGGTAAACGCTGTTTAACCGGTTGAGGTTTTCGATGAACAAACCGGAAACATTTTTTAACTGACTGTTAAATGTGAGCTGGAATGCGGGATTGCTTAAAAGGGAGAGGAGATAATACACTGAATATTTCCCGTTTCGTTGCTCACTCTTTTGGATCAGCAATTCAAGCCACTGGTTGGCAAGTCCTACAAACGGGCTGTCTTCCAACGGGTAGCCCATGGTGATGTTGTACCCGATGGTTTTATCGTGGCCGTCCTTCAGGACAGGTAATGAATTGAGCAGGGGTAAAAGCAAACTTTCGTCGGCAAGAACAATGGCCGTATCGGAAAAGGTTCGTCCTTGCTGTGTTGCTTTATCAGCTGAAAAACAGTCTTCAATTTGCTGTCCGGCAAACTTTACCTGTCCGATATTTTTGGGGACGCCCAGCAGGGTGATCTTTTTGTCGCTGTCACCGGCCAGATAATTCCCAACGCTGTTTATTTCTTTCACATTCCACTCCCTGACCAGTTCCTGAATGAATCTTCCCGCCTCGTGCCGGTTTCGTTTGGGGTCGAAATAATATTCGTCCAGGTCCCAGAAAACATTGGTATTGAAATGCCGGTAGATGTGACCGAATATCTTTTTCTCCGCTTTGGATAAGGCATTGAATCCGACAAATACAAATCTTTTCCAAGGCCATTCCGAAGACAGTTGTTCGATATTTTCAAACAGATATCGGTACACCATCCCCTTGTATCCGCCCCCCTTTTTCATCAGGCGCTCGTTGAGCAGCTTATAATAGTCGAACAGCGCCCGGTAAAAAGCCAGGTATTTCTTTTGCAATGATGTCAGTTCTCTGCCTTCGGGGTTCCATTCCTCCATGGCCCTGATCTCGGAAAGGTGGAAAAATATTTTTTCGGCGTCGGCGAGGTAAAGGTCCACATCATTGAAATCGGAGAGCATGACCGGCGCCCAGGCCAGAAACTCATCGAGGCTGCGGGCATCTTCACCGGCAATTTGAAGGTGAATATCGAAAAGGTCAAAATACAGAGCCACCGTATCCAACTCGGCAAGGCCGGAAGCTTTTTGGAGAAATTCATCCACGGAATACATTTCGGGAAGCCAGAAACTACGGGTCGTCAGCTTTTTCAGATGGTCTTTCAAAAAAACTTCAGATCGTTTATTGGGCAGGATGATCACCGTGTGCAGGCTGTCGTCACCAACCTCATTCAGGATAAACTCTGCTGTTTTCTTTAAAAAATTTTCCAAAGGTTTGTTTTGATTTTATCTTTAATTCCTGTATGTAAACGGTTTATGGTCTGAAGTTTATGTTTGTTTACATTCATTTTTATTTCCGTGTAACCGGCATCCCGCTTTCTCTCTCATCTGACGGATACGGACGGGCAGGCAGTACCCGGTTTATTTCCCTCTTCCCTGAACAACGATCAGGACAGTATATATCAGGATCTTGAAGTCCATGGCCAGCGACATGTTTTCGATATAAAGGATGTCGTACTTGAGGCGTTCGATCATTTCGTCCACGTTTGAGGCATACCCGAACTTGACCTGTCCCCACGAAGTGATTCCCGGTTTTACTTTGAGCAGCAGCCGGTAATGCGGGGCGCGTTTTACGATCTGGTCAATATAATACTGCCGCTCGGGGCGGGGGCCGACCAGCGACATGTGACCCAGCAGTACGGTAAAAAACTGGGGTATTTCATCTAATCTGACTTTCCGGATAAAGGAACCGAAAGGGGTGATCCTCGGGTCGTTTTCCGAAGACAACTGCGGCCCGTCCTTCTCGGCGTCGGCATACATCGACCGGAACTTATACATCGTAAACGTCTTGCCACCTTTTCCAACCCGCTCCTGCCCGTAAAGTATCGGCCCGCTTGAAGAAAGTTTTACACCAACGGCTGTAAATATATATGCAGGTATCAGAATGATCATGGCCATGATGGAAGCCACTACATCAATGAGGCGTTTGATTGACTGCTGCCATAAGGGCATCAGATCGGGCGAAATCTCAATGAGGGGTGTGTGGAAAATACCCGAGACTTTTACCGAGCCGAAAATGATATCCTGCATTAAAGGGATGACTTTGATAATGACATTTGTCGTCTCCAGTTCGGTAATGATCCGTTCGATGGTGTCAAACTCAGATCGTTCGATGGCGATGATGACCTCCTCGATTTTATATTCGGTAATCAGACGGTTCAGATCCTCATACCTTCCGAGGTGAGGCATGTATTTTGCCACCTTAAAAGCTTTGTTGTCATTTACATTGACAAAGCCGACAAATTTGTTTCCCGAAGATATTTCTTCGTTGACGATGTCGTTGTAAACCTTGACGGCGTTTCCGTTACTCCCTACGATCAGCGTATTGTACCCGATCTTTCCGCTGTGAATCTTTCTGACAGTTCTTGTGGTGAGCGTTAACCTGAAAGCATAAGTGATGGTAAACTGCAAAAAGAAAAGAACCAGAAATGACTGATAATAAGATTTGTAGGTAACGATGAAATCATCAAGGATAAGGACAAAGAAGATGGTAGTTACACCGATCAGGGTAATAATTAATGTCTGCCCCAGTTCCTTTAATCTTGATTTCCGGTAGATACGGCGATAGGAACCGATCATCAGGTAAAGCACTAACCAGAACAAAGGGATGATGATGATACCCTGCCAGAAACGCTGGTCGCCGGTTACTCTTTCGAAATGACTGAAAATATAAGGGTCTTCGGTATATTTTCTGAAAATATAAAACAGAACCCAGGCTATTAGCGCTGAAAGCCAGTCGAGGATAACGTATTTTGTAACTTGTAGCCGTCTGTTCATATTCCTTTTTTTCCAACCCTAAAGGTCACGGTAGATCATTTTAATGTTGTCAAGATATATTGCCGCCGATTGTTTATCCATTTCAAGACCCCCTTCCAGTAAAACCTTGAAGCCGGTAGCTTTGGCATGGAGCGAAAGATTCGGGCCAAGATTGATGTAGATCTTGTTCCATTCTTCAGAGTGTGCCAGAATCACAAGCGGAAGCTTGATTATCTGCCCTTCTTCCTGGATGAGCAATCCCACATTAAAATAATTATCTGTTTTGAAATTAAGTTCAAGCAATGTTGGCGACCCTTCCTTTGGCATGGGATAGAGTTCATAAGATACTGCGCTGTAAATCGGTTTTTCTTCCGTAAGGTTTATCACACCGGAATATTTTGATGTGGGTGTGATAAATGCCCCTTCCTGTGTCCGCTTGATCACCGTGTCGCTAATGCTTGTTTCATCAATTTTTAACCCTTCATTTTCAAAATCCTCCATCCAGGCGAACTTTAAGCCGGGATAATATTCTGTTGTCAGATCAGGTGGCGTCTGGACACTGTCTTCGAAAAATTCAAAATCGGTATAGTCGATGGGCAGATAAAACGGATAAGGAACGCGGGTGCTGGAGATTCCGTTCAGCATGATACCGGCGCGTAATTGAAGTTTATGCCTGCCTTTGGCCAGCACCGGAAACAGGGCAGGTAACTCAAAAACTCCCACGAGGTTGTCATCAACGTAAGCCCACACATCCGTGATCTTACTGGAATTGCTCCCCTCATCAGGGAAATAGGTCTCTACATTAATAGAGTCAATTTTCAGATAAGCAGGTACGGTCTGATCACCTTTAAATTTATAGCAACCCGTTAAAGATATTGCAAAAAATCCCAAAATAAAAAGTATTCCAAAGTTGTTTAAGGTTTTCCCCCTCCTCAATTTCCTCACAGTTATTAATAATTTTTTAACGACAGATTCGCAGTGATATTGTAAATGTTAATATCTTCTTAAAGATTATTTGATGAAGAGCTGATTTTATCAATAATCATACCAGCAATTTTCAGGGCCTGATATCCGTCATCAATGCTTACCAAAGGAATCGTATTGTTAATGATCGAATGGTAAAAACTCTCTAACTCATCACGTATTGCATTGGTTTCGTGCAATTGAGGTTTTTCAAAAAAGATTCGCTTTTTCTTTTTGTTTTCGCCCATGTCAATGATCAGGGCAAAAGGATCATCGGTTTCGGTTTCCATATCTTCCATTCGTACGATTTCGGAAGACTTTTCGAGGTAATCCACCGTTATGTAAGCATCTTTCTGGAAAAATCTTGTTTTGCGCATATTCTTCAGCGAAATGCGGCTGGCCGTCAGATTGGCCACAGCGCCGTTCACAAATTCAAGCCGTGCATTGGCAATGTCGGGCGTTTCGCTCACCACGTTTACTCCGCTGGCGTGGATTTTCAGAATATTTGATTTAACCACACTCAAAATGATGTCGATGTCATGGATCATCAGATCGAGGACAACGGGAACATCCGTGCCCCGCGGATTAAACTCGGCCAGGCGGTGCGCTTCGATGAACATAGGCGAATTGATTGTGTCCCGGACAGCAAGAAAAGCAGGGTTAAACCGTTCCACATGACCTACCTGTACTTTTACATCCGCCTCGGCTGACAGGTCGATCAACTGCAACGCTTCTTCAGGCGTTGAAACCACGGGTTTTTCGATAAATACGTGTTTCCCTTTTTTAATGGCTTCAACGGCACATTCAAAATGCGAGACTGTAGGGGTGACAATATCCACAACGTCCACCGCATCAATGAGTGCCGTAACGCTTTCATGCTTTTTGAGTCCCAGGTTTTGAACGGCTTCGTCCGATTTTTCAGGATCGGGATCGTAAAACCCCGTTAACTCAAAATCATCAATCATCCGGATACAATTCACATGTATTTTACCCAAATGTCCTACACCCAGAACGCCAATTTTCAACATAATCAAAAATTTTGCGCAAAAGTAATTCTTTAAACAATCTGACAACAATCTGATCTGAAAGAACGGTGAATTTATTTTAATACCAAATAACAATCGTTTTAATTTTTAATTTCGCTTCCCGTAATGATGAATGATACTTATCGCCATAAAGGATTGCGGATGCAATTGGTTGAATCCATTAAAAGAAAAGGGATTCATGACGAGCGTGTGCTGAAAGCCATGACGTCCGTACCGCGCCACTGGTTCCTCGACTCTTCGTTTCTTGAGTTTGCTTATGATGACAAGCCCTTCCCCATCGGGTCGGGTCAGACCATTTCGCAACCTTACACGGTGGCTTTCCAGACACAGTTGCTGTCGGTCAAACCGGGTGATAAAGTTTTGGAGATCGGCACAGGCTCCGGTTATCAGGCCTGTATCCTGGCCGAGATGGGGGCAAAAGTATATACCGTCGAGCGGCAGAAAAAGCTTTATCAGAGAACAAAATCCTTTTTGCCGACCATAGGTTACAGGACGGTGAAATGTTTTTACGGCGACGGCACAAAGGGCTTGCCCGCATTTGCTCCGTATGATAAAATTCTCATCACGGCGGCAGCTCCCGAATTACCTAAAGCATTGATCGATCAGCTAAAAACAGGAGGTATGCTGGTTGTGCCCCTCGGCGATCGTGATGTGCAAACCATGATCAGGCTGACGAAAAAGGAAGACGGCACGCTGGAGGAAGAAAGATTCGGCGCCTTCAGGTTTGTCCCGTTGCTGAAAGATAAAGCGAACGACTGACGGATTTCGGAAGTTATTTCAGGTACCCTCAGTCCGGGGCCCCTTCAATCATCCACTAACGATTTATCACTCCCACAACTTTTCCCGCCCAGGCCCACATCAGCAGCCCGCGGCTGACCATGAACAGGTTGAGGGCAAACCAGAGTCCGTGGTTTCCGTAGGTGTCGATGGTGAGCCAGTATGCAGGTGCAAAAACGAGCAGGGAAGCAATGATCATCGTGTTGCGCATGGCTTTTGCCGCCGTGATGCCGATATACACACCGTCCCAGATGAAGGCGGCGCTGCTGGTCAGCGGCAAAATAATGACCCACCATTTGAAATCCATGGCGGTAAATATCAGTGCATCATTGTCGGTCAGCACGCGCATGAGCATTTCCATAAATGAGAAATACAATAAACTGAAAACGACGGCGGCGCCCCATCCCCAGTAAAAAAGATACCGGATGGTCTTTTTCAGCAACGGCAGGTCGTTTGCCCCTTTGGCCTTGCCAGTGAGTGCTTCACCGGCAAAGGCAAACCCGTCGGCGAAATAGGAGAAAATAAAAAAGAACTGGAACAGCAGACTGTTGACAGCAAGAATGGTGTCACTGATACGTGCTGACCGGCTGGTGAAAAAAGTAAGGACAAGGATCAAAAGCAGTGTCCGGATAAAAATATCGGAATTGACCCTGAAAAAGCGGACAAGGGCATCGGCTTTAAATATTACCGAAGAGACATATCTGACGAGATAAACTTTGAAGTGTTTCCACAAAAATACAAACGCCAGCAGCAGCCCGCTGTATTGGGCAAGCACACTGGCCATGGCAACGCCGTCGGAGGTCATTTTCAGTCCGATGATAAACAGAAAGTTAAAACCGATGTTCAGCGTATTCACCACGATGGCAATGATCATGGGTATCCGGGCATTTTGCAACCCGAGGAACCAGCCGTTCAGGGCATACAATCCCAGCGTGGCCGGCGCGGCAAATATCCGGATATAAAAATATTGTCTCGCCAGCATTTTGACCTCTTCGCTGCCGTCGAGCATTTTGAAAGAGAGCCACTGGATGGGATATTGCAGGATGATCAGGACGAGGGCAAAAAGAAATGCCACGGCGAGAGAACGGTAAAGGATCATCGTGATCTCTTTTTTGTTTTTTGCTCCGTATGCCTGTGCCGTCAGCCCGCTGGTGCTCATCCGCAGAAAGCCGAAACTCATATAGATCACATTGAATATGGCCCCGCCCAGTGCAATAGCTCCGATGTAAACCGGATTGTCGAGATGTCCCATCATGGCCATATCCACCAGCCCCAGCAGAGGCACAGTGATATTGCTCACAATATTGGGAACGGAAAGCCGGACGATCTGACGGTTCAGTGAAATCACAATATTCAGGTTACGCTGCAAATCAATTTCAAAATATCGAAAGTAATAATCATGTAAACACAAAAAATTCCAGAATATGAATGATAAATTTGATAATTATTTGGAATTTGTGGTTTGATATTTGGGTTTTGAGTTTTGGGTTTTGAGTCTTGAGTTTTGGAATTTGAGATTTGTTATTTTGGATTTGTGATTTGTACTTTGGTTCTTTACCTTTGGTGTAGTCCGCATTCTTTGGCTTCTGCGTTTTCCCACCACCAGCGTCCGGCTCTGACTTCTTCGCCGGGTTCAACGGCACGGGTGCAGGGCTGGCAGCCAATGCTGGGGTAACCTTTGTCGTGCAGGGGATTGTAAGGTATATTGTGAGCGTCGATGTAATCTTTCACTTCTTCTTCGGTCCAGTTGAGCAGGGGGTTGACTTTGATCAGGCCGTTGTTCTCGTCCCATTCCACCACTTTCAGGTTATTGCGGGTTTCCGACTGGTTTCTTCGCAACCCTGTAATCCATGCATCAAGGCCTTCGAGAGCGCGGGCAAGGGGTTTTAACTTACGGACAGCGCAACAGAGTTTCCGGTTTTCAACGCTTTCGTAAAAAAGATTGATCCCTTTTTCATAAACCATTTGCTCTACTTCAGCGGCATCGGGGAAATAAACGTGGATGTGAATGCCGTATTTACTGGTCGTTTTGTCAAGGAGATCATAAGTTTCGGGAAACAGACGGCCTGTGTCCAGGGTGAAGATTTTCAGATTTTTGTTGATCCTGGCCACCATGGCAGTGAGCACCTGGTCTTCGAGCCCCAGGCTTGTGGACAGGGCAATCCTGTCTTTGAAATGGTCTGTAAAAAAGCGCAATATTTCATCAGGCGATTTGTCTTTGAATTCTTCATTCCATCTCCTGATGGTGTTTTCGTTTACCATAGATTCAATCTCAGGATATGCAAATATAAAAATTTATCGTGTGAAAATTTAAAAACCTGTCAGAAGTCCCAGTCCTCCGATCAGAAAACCAGCAAGCACATTGATAGCCTTTATTTTAATGAAACTCTTTTGTGACTCGGCCAGCAGAGGCAGACTGCCATGTCCGTCCTGAACAATGGAACTGGCCAGCAAAATACTTATCGGAATGCTGCCTGCTGCATACAAAATGACAAAGATCAGGTGCGGTCCCGACTCGGGAATGATCCCGATGAGTACGGCAAAGATCAGCACAATGTAAAGATTACTGCTGATCACATTGTCAAGATCAATGTATTTGGTTAAGAAATAGAGAACGAGCAGAGTACCAAATGTCCAGAGGAATATCTTTAAAAAGTGCTTTTTAAGAATGTGGTTGACAACGTGTTCCTTCAGAAAATGATCGCTGACTGTCAGGATGATAAAGAGCAAAATAGCCAACACGACCAGGAAAGTGATGCCGATCCATTCGGGATGCTCATGTCCGGGATGCTTTTCGGAACCGAGCAATTCCAGACCTTCCAACAGATTATTGAAATTAACAATAACGATCAGGGCTGTCAGAAACAACAGAACTAAAAGCCACACCCGTATCCTGCTGATGTGCCTGATCTGGTATATCCATGTCTTTTTTTCAAAACAAATGCACTCGGGGTCATCTTTATGGATATCAAAATGTTTCAGTGTCCGGTCTTTCGGTTCTTTACTGAAAAACTGGACGATGAACCCTGTGGCAACGGCAATGACAAAAAGTAAGATATGAATAATAATAGCGGCTTTCGGAATCATGGAGAACATAAAAAATGCCTCATCTCCCGAGGTGGCGATCATGGTAGCCACCAGCGCCCCGGTGCCGATGATGTTGTGAACGTACAGCGAAACCGCCGTGTAAGCGCCGAGGCATCCGGGAATGATCCCAAGTACCGTTCCCAGCAATATCTGCTTCCACGGGCTGTCCTGCAGTTTCTCACTCCATAAACCTTTTGATAAAACATTCAGGTAATCAATGATCAGCATCATGGACAAAACAAAAAGCGTGATGCTTAAGCTTTGTTTGAAGATCAGAAACAATTCCATTTTGCCGTCGGTTTTTATCTGACCTCAAATGTAATAAAGAACAGGATAAAAATCCAGAGGGAACCGGCAATGGGATGTAATTTAGAATCCCGGAAAAATAATGGATTTAATACGCTGAAAAAAACCGTGTTACGGGTTATACCGGATTGTCCGATAAATTTGTCTGATTACCTTTTCCTTTTCTGTCTCGGTAAGATCATTTTGTAATCCACCTCGACTTTCCCTGTGGAAATGTCTTTCAGTTTGCCTTTCAGAAGCACTTTTTTGAAATGGGGGATACGTTCAACGAACAGGATACCTTCGGTATGGTCATATTCATGCTGGATGATGCGTGCCGCCACGCCGTCGAATCGCTGGTTTTCATGATAGTTCCAGTCTTCGTCGTAATAGTTCATGTAAATGACCGGCTTGCGTCTGACATATTCCCTGATGCCCGGCAAACTGAGGCAGCCCTCTTCAAAATCCCATTCTTCGCCTTCTTCCTTCGTTATTTTGGCGTTGATGAACACCTGCCTGAAATCCTTTGTTTCGGGATATTCTTCCGCATAAGGTGTGGCATCCACAACAAACAACCGGATGGTCCGGTTAATCTGCTGGGCAGCCAGCCCTACGCCGTTGGCTACGTGCATGGTTTCAAACATGTCGGCAATCAGTTGCTGGAGGCCGGGATAATCCGCCGTAATTTCTTCGCCTTTCTTTTTCAGGGTCGGGTGTCCGTATGCTGTGATGGGTAACATTCTTTTTCTTTAATTTCTGTTTACTGTCTGTTTAACGATTCCATGTACGATTGCAGGATCAGGGTGGCGCTGATGGTGTCAACCAGCGCCTTGTTCTGCCGTTTTTTCTTTCCGAGCCCGCCGGCCAGCATGGTATCCTGTGCAATCCTCGAAGTAAACCGTTCGTCATAACGGTCAATTTTTATGTGGGGGAATGTCTTTTTCAGCTTATTGACGAAAGGTTCCACAAACCGGCTGGAATCCGACGGCCGGTTTTTCATGTCGGTGGGCTTGCCTACAACGATGCAGTCCACATCTTCTTTTTCAAGGTAATCTTTCAGGAAAACCCAGATGTCTTTCACGTGAACAGTTGCAACACCGCTGGCAATGATCTGCAGTTCATCCGTTGCGGCAACGCCAACCCTTTTCTGTCCGTAATCTATTGCAAGTATTCTCCCCATAAAACGGCTGCAAAATTAATACTTTTGTTTTGTTAATGGGTGTTAAACTGTTACTTTGGATGGCGACTTACATGTCGTTCTTACAGAACTGATTGCTTTTTGTTGTTTTCCAGGGTCTTACGACCCTGGTTAGAACATTCCATCCCGATGGGATAGGCTTTTATTAAAAAGGTATATACTCTGTACTTTAGGCTGATGAATAATAATAACCGCCGAACTGCACTGACCATCAATTTATACCGCATGCGCATTCATATAATATAATCTCATAAATTTGATTGAACTATTTTCATGTAAGCCGCGGTTTTAACCAGGGGCTGTCTAAAAAGTCCTCTGTGTACCTTTGTGTTTACTTTTGCCATAGGCATTCCTTTGGAAGTGCAACTCTGTGATACAAATATAAAAAGCTATTACACAAAGGTTCACGGAGAGGTCACAAAGAACCACAAAGATTTTATTATATCAAGTTAGCTGAAAAATTGACTTTTTAGACAGCCCCTGGATATTAACTATTCACTAATTTCATAGTGAAAACTGTCACTAAAAAACTGCCGGAGGCAGGACATATTATTGCCAGTGGTCGTAAGACCCTGGAATGAAGCAATAAAGGGAAATGAGTTCCAGCGGAACGAAATGTTCTTTAATCTGTTTTAAATGTTGAACCATAGTATTTCCAAAAGCCGGGAAAAGACAACTACAAACTATGTTCAATAGATATGCCGGCAAAAAATTAAAACCTGGCCCATTAATCCATTTTTAGTTACTTTTATTTTTTCAAAGTTTACGCATGGAACAGATAAAAGAACTTATAGAAAATGCCTGGGACAACCGGGAAGCGCTTTCGGAAAAACCGGTCAGGGAAGCCATCGAACAGGTGATTGAAGAACTAGACAAGGGCCGGCTGCGGGTGGCAGAACCCGACGGCGACGGCTGGAAGGTAAACACCTGGATCAAAAAGGCAGTGATCCTTTATTTCCCCATCCGCCAAATGGAAACCACCGAAGTGGGGATGTTTGAATTTCACGACAAAATACCGTTGAAAAAGAATTATGCCCAGCAGGGTGTCAGGGTTGTTCCCCATGCGCTGGCGAGGTATGGGGCTTATATTGCCAGAGGAGTGGTGATGATGCCTTCGTACATCAACATCGGGGCTTATGTTGATGGCGGCACGATGGTGGATACGTGGGCCACGGTGGGCTCGTGCGCACAAATCGGCAGGCACGTCCATCTGAGCGGTGGTGTGGGCATCGGCGGTGTGCTGGAACCCGTTCAGGCAGCTCCGGTGATCATCGAGGACAACTGTTTCATCGGGTCGCGCTCCATTGTGGTGGAAGGGGTGAGGATAGGCAAAGAAGCCGTCCTCGGCGCCAATGTGGTGATCACTCAATCCACCCGGATCATAGACGTAAGCGGCAAAGAACCTGTGGAATTCAAAGGATTTGTCCCTCCACGGTCGGTAGTCATTCCGGGAAGCTATCCGAAAAAGTTCCCTGCTGGAGAATACCAGGTTTCCTGTGCCCTGATCATCGGCAAGCGCAAAGAATCCACCGACAAAAAAACTTCGCTGAATGATGCGTTAAGGGATTATAATATTTCGGTATAGTTGATAATCAGTTTTCTCACATTTAGATAAAGTTTGTTCTTTCCATAACTGATTAGTTACAACATTTATAATATGTATTGGAGAAAATTCATTTAATACTTTTTAACAGAATGAATAACTAAGGCTGGCAAAAGCTGAATATTTTTGCAATTCCCTTTTTCCGTTTTGGATGAGATCAGTTTCGGGAAGTAAAACAGGGTTAAGGTTGTTTTACGGCAAAAAGTATTTTTATGGGTTATTCACATGTTTTGAAACCATTGATCATTTCGGTGTTGTTGTTTCAGGCTATTTATTTTTTCGGACAGGAAACGGATGATGACGGCTGGAAACTGGCAAAGGTAAAGGACGGAATTACGGTTTATACACGTGTGCCAAAGGGATATAAGCTGAAAGAATACAAGGCCGAAACCATTGTGAATACGCCACCTGAAAGGGTTCTGAACGTGCTGACCAACGCGGACAGATATGCCGAATGGATGTCGGGACTGAAAGAAACCAAATTATTAAAAACAGAAGGTGACAGCGTGTTTTACATTTATGCACGTTTGAGTGTTCCCTGGCCTTTTGATGACAGGGACGAAGTCTCCAGATCGGAAATAAAAAAAGA
>JAOZOO010000209.1 GCA_029933225.1 Bacteroidales bacterium
AAAGGAACAGGGCGTTCTTCGACAGCAAAGAACCCGCACCGGGACACAAAGAACGGTTCCTGGAAAAGCTGGATCAGACACCGGGGCTAACAGCAAAACACCGTCGTATGCATCCGTTTCTGAAAACAGCCGCCATGCTAATCATACTGATCTCGGTAGTTTATCTCGCCATAAGCATAATGAACACGAGACATAGGCATAATGAGATCGGCCAGGAAATCATTCTCCCCGAAGACATTCAGAATACGCTGGCCTATTACGATGCACAGGCCGGGGAGAAGATGAAACAAATCGACCGGTACGCCCCAAACGAAGATGCGGCAGCACATGCAAAACAGGAAGCAAACAAACAATTTCAGAATATTGACATCAGCATGGCCACACTCAAAAAGGATTTTACCAAAGACCCGGATAATGAGATGCTGAAGGCCGCCCTGATCAATACACAGAGGAAAAAAGTTGAAGTGGTGGGTAACATCATCAATCAGCTTGATTTTGCTAATTCAAGACTTTATTAACAAGAAAAAAGGATAAAGATGAAAATGAGATATTTAATAACCGCTTCCCTTGCTTTGACGTTTTTGTTTTCTATAAATCAAATGCAGGCAAAGCCGAAAGGGATTGAGAAAATCTTTTTTGAAAAAAGCTATCCCGTACAGTCAATGGCTGACCTTGTCATCAGCCAGGAAACCGGCAACCTTACCTGTGAGAACTGGGATAAGAATGAAATCATGGTCAGGCTGACGGCGGTGGTGGAAACCAACGACCGGGAGAAAGCTGAAAAAGAGTTTGATCGTGTGATCTGGAATATTAGCGGGAACAGCAAAGAAGTTTCAGTAAATTGTAAACTGGCGCCCAACCGGAATAAAAGGATAAAGCTCACCGTGGATTTGAAGCTGGAAATTTTCATGCCCCGTTCGGTTAATCTTGAATTGAAACAAAAATACGGGAATGCTTACATCGGTATCGTTGACGGAACAGCAGACATAACCAGCGAATACGGTTCGGTACGTATCAATGAACTGAATGCTCCCGAAAGCAAATTCAAAGTGGATTACGGCAAAGGCCACATCAACCATTTCGAGAGCGGTGACCTTTACGTCAACTATTCGGTTTTTAACCTGTATTCCACAAAAAAGGCAGATTTAAGCAGCAAATATTCCGAGATCAAGCTCAATCAGGCCGGTATCCTCCGGCTGGAACTGGAGGGTGGCACGATGAATATGGATTCCGTCAGCCGGTTAAACGGAAGGACCAAATACTCAACGCTCAATATTAAACGGTTGTCAAAGTCATTGAATGTCGAAAATGGTTTCGGGACGGTTTCGGTTTCTTTTATTGATAAAGCATTCGATGAAGTATCAGTGGAGAATCAATACGGAACGATCAACCTGAATTTTTCAAAGGAAGCCGTTTATGCCATTGAAGCCGAAATGGAATACTGTACGCTGAACTATCCCGAATCGCTGGCCAGGTTTAACTACCGCGTAAAAACGACCAGCAGCGCAGAATACAAGGGGATCATCGGGAAGAGAAACGAGCCGGTTTCAAAAGTCAGCGTGGAGAGCAAGTTCGGGAATGTGAATATCAAAGCGAAATAATCATCAATTAAAACATAAAATCATGAAAACAAAATCAATTTACATTTTACCTGTTGTTACTTTTCTTTTTGTCCTTCTGACAGTCATACCTGTACAGGCCCAGGTGGCAACCCAGGAAAGGCAGGTAGGAACATTTTCAAGTGTCAGGCAGACCACTTTTGCAGACGTTTACATCAGTTATGGTGAAGATCATTCGGTGACCGTAAAGGCTGATGCCGATATCATCGACAGGATAATCACACGTGTGGAGGATGGCGTGCTCACCATTACTTCAAAAGGAAATTTCAGAAATGTCCATGTGCTGGATGTCTATGTTACCATGCCAAAATTAGATAAACTTGTCAATACCGGCTCGGGCGACATAGAATGCAAAGGCCCGGTGAAAGGTAAAAATGTTCAGATCAGTATTGTGGGTTCTGGTGACCTTCACGCTGACTTTGATGTGGTTAACCTTGAACTGAAGATCACCGGCTCGGGTGATGTGAGTCTGGAAGGCGTAAGAGGTGTTTTGCAGCTTTCGCTGACCGGTTCAGGGGATGTGTTGGCATCAGATCTTCAACTGGATACCTGTGCGGTATATATCGCCGGTTCGGGTGATGTGAAACTCAAAGGAAAAGCAGCCAACCTGATTACAAAGATCGTGGGTTCCGGCGACCTCAATGCATACGGACTAACAGCGGTGAACGTGAATGCCAAAAGCAGCGGCTCCGGCGATATCGTTGTCAGTGCAGTTGAAAGAATAGATGCCATATTAAACGGTTCCGGCGACCTCGCTTATTATGGTTCTCCCGGCTATGTGAATGTGGTTTCCAACGGCTCCGGGGATGTGTACAGGAAGTAAGGATTGATGAATGATGAATGACGAAGACTTCAGCTACTTCACACCACTCTCTACTCACAAATCACATTACCAGGGCATGTACTGTTTGTTCGAGTATTTCATCCAGTTTTTTCCGGCGGTATTGCATTACCCAGCGGGGATGGGGAAGCGGGACAATCTCACTAAAAAGCTTCAGGTCGTTGTTCAGTGTTTTCAAATACTCGAAATTCTTTCCCTGTCCGAGGCAAAAACATTTTCTGGAATTGATGCCCAGTCCCACCTGCTCCACCAGGCTCTTCAGGATGAATCTCTTCAAACGGTGAAACAATTCGTTAGAGTCGTAATAATTGTAATTCTTCCCGTTTTTGATAAATCCCAGCGGGCTTACCGCACCGATGTAATAATGCCGGTAAAAATGTTCCGGCCCGCCCATCATGTCGATCATCCGGTAAACGAAATCCGATGACAATTCAGGTTTTTTGTCAAAGTTGTTTTCAATGCCGCATTCTTTTTCCAAACGGATGGGATCGGTAAAAGGAATGCCGGTCACCCCTGCCCCGAAACGTCCGGGGTTGATACCGAGGATCAGCCGTCGTCCTTTGTTGTCGTTGAAAAACTTTTCATAAAAACGTATGCAGGCATCAAGCACATCCTCCCGGTTATAAGGATTCATGACCTTGATCCCGTCAGGCAAACGCCCCGGCAAATCAAGTGATTTGTAGAAAAATATTATCCTGTCGGCAAAGGTCATCTTGTTATTTTATCATTTTTCCAAAATTAATAATTCATAGTATTAAGAACCACAGAATACTGATGTATTATTGAAAAGTAAATTGTCATTCTTTGAAACTCATAAAGATGTATAAGTCAATCTTTAAAGATTATTGATATAATAAATCTCTGTGACCCTTTGCAAATTCTCCGTGAAGCTCTGTGTAACAGCTTTAAAATTTGTGTCACAGAGATTCACCAAGGAGACACGGAGAAACACAGAGGCTTATGAGACAGCTTATATATTATTCCCAGACACCGGCTATCGGTGTTCCGCAATGACTGCATTT
>JAOZOO010000091.1:0-4052 GCA_029933225.1 Bacteroidales bacterium
CAGGTTATGTGCTGGTGATCACCGATACGGGCGGAGACCATGCCCACCTCAATGACGAATATGCTTCGTTACCCGTTGAAATGAGATCAGTTGCCAAAGCATTGGGGAAAAATGTAATGCGCGAGGTATCAATAGAGGAGCTGCTGAAGGCTGTTCCTGATATCCGTGAAAAGGTGGGCGACCGGGCCATATTGCGCGCCATCCATTTTCTGGGCGACAACCAACGCGTTGCCGATCAGGTGAAAGCGCTGGAGAATGATGATTTTGAGGCTTTCCTGAAAATGGTTATCGAATCGGGAAACAGCTCCTATATGTATAATCAGAACGTTTACACAACGTTTGATCCCCGTCAGCAGAGTGTGGCCCTCGGACTGGCGCTGAGTGCGCAGGTCCTTGACAGAAAAGGTGCCTGGCGGGTTCACGGCGGTGGATTTGCGGGAACCATTCAGGCGTTTGTACCACAGGATTTGCTTGAGGAATATGTGGATACCCTGGAAAACGTTTTCGGCAAAGGAAAATGCCACAAGCTGTTCATCCGCCCCAAAGGTTCGATCAAACTGGAGTTGTAAAAGATTCTTCACGCTGCGCCCGCTGCGCCGTTGCGTGAATTATCCAACAATCTCCTGACCTTAAACTGTGATCGCCGCGCCGTTGCGTGAGTCATCTTACCAGAACACGGCATACAAAACCACGAGAATGATCAGGATGATATACGATCCGATGTTGTATGCTCTTCCGGTTTTAAACATTGAATTGGTAAACTTTATCGCCTTCGGGTCATCATCATAAGGATTGGTCGAAAGACTGACCAGCATGATGACTACCATTGTCAGGATAAAAGTGTAAAACATCTGATCCATCCAGGGCATTTCAAAATAAGGCAGTTTCAATACCAGGGCAATGGGAATGGATGTCAGTATGCCCACCACAGCACCGCGGTTGTTTGTCTTTTTATAGAACAATCCCATCATGAATACGGCCAGTATTCCCGGACTGACCAGGCCCGTATATTCCTGAATATACTGAAACGCCTGTTCGATGCTCCCCAGTAACGGCGCCACAAAAACAGCAATGGCCAGAGCTACTCCGCCGCTTATTCTGCCCACTTTTACATCTATGTTTTTCCCCTCTTTTTTTGCCAGATAAGGTTTGAAAATGTCCATTGTAAAAATCGTGGAGGTTGAGTTGACCATGGATGCCAGTGAGGAGACGATGGCTGCCGCCAAAGCTGCGACGACAAGACCTTTCAATCCTGCCGGAACAAAAGTACTGATCAGCCACGGATAAGCCTTGTCGTAATTCATGCCCCCACCAACTTTTGTGAATGCATCCTGAACTCCGGCTATCATATTTGTTCCTTCCGGTTCCGTAAACATCACATAAGCAATGATTCCCGGAATGACGGCGATAAAGGGGGTGATCATCTTCAGGAAAGCAGCAAACACGATCCCGTTTTGGGATTCCCGTAAGCTTTTGGCTGCCAGCGTGCGCTGAATAATGTATTGATTGAATCCCCAGTAATATAAGTTGGCAACCCACAACCCGCCGATCAGTACGGCAATGCCGGGCAGGTTCATGAATTCAGGATTGTCTTTTTTCAGGATCATGTGAAATTTATCTCCGGCTGTTTCATAAACATGGGCAAATCCTTTGATAATACCTCCCGATGGCGTCACATGGTCCAGTGCGATCATTGAGGTAATCAGCCCGCCGATGATCAGCAGGGCCACCTGAATGACATCCGTCCAGGCAACAGCCGAAAGCCCGCCGTACAACGAGTAAGCCGCAGCAAACAACGCCAGCGCTACGATGGCAGGAAAGATCATACTGCCGTCCCCGTTACCGAGGATGGTATCCATGGCTTTGCCGCCGAGAAACAGCACGGAAGTCAGGTTGACAAAGATGAAAAGGGCAATCCAGAAAACAGCAAGAATGGTTTTTAACGTCGTGCCAAACCGCTGCTCTATGAATTCGGGGATCGTATAAAGACCTTTTTCAATAAAAATAGGCAGGAAAAATTTTCCCACAATGAGCAGGGTCAACGCCGCCATCCATTCATAGGAAGCAATAGCCAGACCAATGGCCATCCCCGAACCCGACATGCCGATCATTTGCTCTGCTGAAATATTGGCGGCAATGAGCGATGCGCCGATGGCCCACCACGGCAGAGATTTGCTGGCCAGAAAATAATCCTGGGCGGTCTTCTTAACTCCTTTTTTGCCACGCGAAACCCACAACCCTAATGAAAGGATTACAAGAGCGTATAAAATGAAAACGATATAATCATAAACAGAGAAGTTATTTGTACTCATTGTGGTAACGATTACTTTATTAAATATGCTGGTCTTTGAAAGGATGCAAAAATAAAATTATTTTTGCTCCTGTTTTAAGATATACTCATGAAAAAATTAACAAAGATTCTGATCTGGTTTTTTAGTATCCTTTTTATCCTGTTTATCGGTCTTTACATCGCAGCCTCTTTTACAGTACGCAATTTCAGGCCACATCTGGAAAGTATCCTTTCGAAAGAAATAGGTTATCACACTGAAATAAAAGGGGCGCTTTCCTTAAAGCTGCTTCCCGGAGTTAGTTTTATTGTCAACGATTTGCGGGTCATCAATCATGAGACGTATCTCGTAAGGGTTGAAAAAGCCGAGATCACGGTAAATGGTAAGCAGTTGTTTAATTCGGTTTTTGAGATTACGGGACTGACTTTGGAGAAACCCCAGGTATTTTTTGATTATGATACCAGCGGCCTGTTTAATTTTGATGCGCCTGACAGTAAGCGGAACAGCAAACCCGTGAAAATTGCAGAAAAGAGACACATTGCCCTCCGGCATCTTTTAATCAACGACGGAAGACTCATCTATTTTGATTACCAGCATGGTGACACGCTGATTGCCAGTGGAATTAATGTGAATTCGGAAGAGGTTAATGTTACGGGAACGCTCAGGCAATTAAATGCAAAGAGTATAAATTTTTCCGGGCCTGTAACCATCGGGTCGGTTAAACTGAATAACCTGCGGTTAGATTCCATCAGTTGGAAGCTGAAAATCCGCGCAGGAAAACTGGCTATCCAGACCCGGTCAAATCATTATTTTGAAGGAGAACAAAACGGCAGGATACTTATTGATTTTACGAAAAAACCTTTGTCGGTTAACATTCAAAGTCACATTGCAGGGCTGGATATCGGGGAATTCAGGGAAGCGGCACATTTGAATGATGTATTCTTCGGTAACCTGGATTATGATGTGAACATCAGTTTCAACACCTTCAACTGGACCCGGGCATTAAGCAGCATGAAAGGCGAGGTTAAAATTACAGGTAAGAAGATGTTGTTGCAGGGTATCTCTTTTGAGGAAAAGATTGTTGGGTATAAAAAAACCAAAACATTTGATATAAGCGGATTAGCACCTGTTTTCACTTCCGGCCCGGTTGCTGCTGTACTTGCAAAAAACATACATTTTACACCTTTACAATCCGAAGATTCCGTGGTTATGGAAAACATCAGCAGGATGGTTTCACACTGGAAGATAACAGGCGGGATTGCACAGGCAAAAGATGTGGCCTTTTCAACAGACAAATACCGTATTGTTTTGACCGGCAACATCGATCTTGCCCGCGGGAATTATGATGATGTGACAATCACACTTGTGAACAAATTCGGATGCCCGGTACTTGCTACAAAAATAACAGGGCCGTTTAAAAATCCTGAACATGAAACCGATGCAAAGGTGAGCATCTGGGGTATTAAAATTGACAGTTTCTGGAAAGACATGGCCAACTCCACCAGGGAAAACTGCAACAGCATCTATTCGGGTTCAATAAAACATCCTGTGGCGAAGTGAGCCGGGGCACGGGGTATTGAATGACGAAAACGATTTACGAATCCGAATGACGAAAATGTTCAGGACTGTCCATTCAGAGGTAGGGAGTAGAAATTGCGGGAGTTATTCAAAATTCCTGACAGGTATTTTGCGGTGCCGAGGCATCCTTTCGGGAGAGTTTTGAGTCTTAAGTCTTGAGTTTTGAGTTTTGAGTCTTGTGTCTTG
>JAOZOO010000091.1:4152-13121 GCA_029933225.1 Bacteroidales bacterium
TGTCTTGGTTCTTGTGTCTTGGTTCTTGTGTCTTGGTTCTTGTGTCTTGGTTCTTGTGTCTTGGTTCTTATGTCTTGGTTCTTATGTCTTAATTTTTCTTTTCCCCGGGATAAGGATAGTGATCCTTGACGAAAGTCTGTTCCTGCATTGGCGGACGGACGTAACCTTTCTGTATTTTTCTCGGCAGGAGTTCGATGGGTTCGGGGGTGAGGTCTTCATAAGGGATGACACCCAACAGGTGGCGGATGGTGTTGAGTCGCGCCTTACGTTTGTCGTCGGCATCCACAACATACCAGGGTGATAATTTCATGTCGGTATAGGCAAACATTTCGTCTTTGGCTTTGGAATATTCAATCCAAAGGTCACGTGACTTTAAATCCATTTCGCTGAGTTTCCATCTTTTGGTCGGGTCTTTCAGCCGGTCCTGAAAACGTCGTTCCTGTTCTTCCATGCTGATGGAAAACCAGAATTTGATCAGGATGATGCCTGACCGGATCAGCATCCGTTCAAAATTAGGACAAGACCGCAGGAATTCCCAATAATCATCATCCGAGCAGAAACCCATCACCCGTTCAACACCCGCACGGTTGTACCACGAGCGGTCGAACAGCACCATCTCACCTCCCGACGGCAGATGGGATACATATCGCTGAAAATACCATTGTGATTTTTCCTTTTCCGTGGGAACGCCCAACGCGACAACCCGGCATATCCTGGGATTCAGCTTTTCGGTGATGCGTTTGATCACGCCCCCTTTGCCGGCCGCATCACGTCCCTCGAAAATGACCACCACCTTGGCCTGTGTGTCTTTTATCCAGTATTGCAGCTTGACCAGCTCTATTTGCAATCGTTCCAGTTCCTGAAGATAGAAATCGTATTTCAGGTGTCCTTTTTTTGTGAATGGTATTTGTGATTCGGACATATTGAGAATTTAATTGGTTTGATCTTGTTCATCAAAATCCCATACCGGGAGTATGACAAAAGTAAGCATTTCATAAAAAACATGAAAAACGAGAAAAACATATCCTGAACAGTAAAAATGTCTGTTTTTTATTCATTTGAAGTTCTATCTTTGACCTCATATTTTAAAATAAGCAAATGAAAAAGATACTGGCTTTTCTGTTGATGTTGTTACCGGTTATTGTTTTCGGACAGGATTATACGATCAATGGTACCGTTCCGGGACTTACTGATGAAAATGTATATCTGATGCGTATTCAGGGTGACAACAGAAAAATTGTGGATACGGCCAAAACCGATCAGACCGGCTCATTTGAATTTAAACTGAAAGATGATTTTCCTGTTGGCCAGTATGCGGTAATCACCGGCCCAAAACAAATGATCGAGTTGATCTTCAACAATGAAAATATCCGTTTTGTGAGCACCGGAAGCAGCGATCAGGACCAGGTGCAGATCATCGAGTCAGTCGAAAACATAATCTATTACAACTACCTGTCTGTCAAAGGTGAAACACTTTACAAACTTGACCTGCTCGACCCTGTTTTGCAGTATTATCCGAAATCGGATACCTTTTATTCGCAAACGCTAAATCAAGCCAGAGCTTTGCAGAATTTTCTGAATCATAAGGTTTCGGAACTTATTGATAATAATCCCAATACACTCGTTGCCCGTTTTATCCGGGTGGATAAACCCGTTTTTGCCGACCCTGCACTTTCCGAAGATGAGCAGAAAGAATACCTGAAGTCCCATTATTTCACCGACATGGATTTTCTGGATACGATCCTGATCCGAAGCAATATTCTCACTTCAAAGATCATCAGCTATATGGGAGTGTATCAGCATCCCGGCATGACGAGGGATGAAATGGAAAGCCAGTTGCTGATCGCCGTGGATACCATTATGGACAGAGCCTTCGTTGACCAGCAGATCTATGAGTTTGTGATCGATTTTATGATCAACGGATTTGAACACATCGGCTTTGAAAAGGGATTGAAGTTCATTGCCGATAAAAACATGCTGAACGAGTTTTGTGTGAATACGGAGCGTAAAAAAGAGCTGGAAAACAAAATCGAGCTGATCAAAAGACTGGCTATCGGACAACAAGCGCCTGATTTTAAGACTGTTGATCTGGGAGGGGATACGATTCATCTGATGGATGTTCCGGCAGAGACTACTATTCTGGCATTCTGGGCCAGTTGGTGCCCGCATTGCGATGATGTACTTCCCAAAATAATGAAATATTACAATCCGGAAAATACGGGCAAACTACAGATCATAGCTGTAAGTATTGATAAATCGGAAGACGATTTGAAAAAAGCCATTGCCGAAAACGGATACAAATGGATCAATATTGGTGAACTGAAAGGGTGGGAGGGACCCATCGTTCAGGAATACGGTGTTGTGGCTACACCCACATTTTTTGTGCTCGACAAGGATAAGAAGATCATCGGCAAACCGGTAAGATTTGATGAGTTGGAGAAGTATCTGAAATGACTATTCGGGTATCTTTTTACTTGATTGAAACAAATAAACCCCCATCACGCCAAAGATCAGCACGACAAAAACCGGAATAAAATAATTACCGATGCCATTGCTTTCACCCGAAGCCGTCAGGATAGTTGAATAGGTAATGTAACAAAATGATACGACAATGATTGTGTTCAGCAGACGGAGGAGCCGGGAGGCTTTCTTGTACTGGATTTCCGCATTTTCATGGGTGATCTCCACCGGATAATTAAAAACATGAGGATACCGGTTCAAAACGGCCAGCCCGATATAAAGGATCAGGCCGATTACAGGCATCATCCATACTGTAGCTTTACTTTTTACGCTGTCTGGCGTACCGTCAAATCCATAATGTATGGGGATGTTTTCAGGAAGATCTTTATAAAAATAAGCGGGCAGCCCGAAAAGAAGCAATACGGCAACGAAACCGGTGACTTCAATAGCCCAGTCAACAGGTTCCCGTTTCACTTTTATTTTCGGCCGTAATGATTTGTCCATGATTAGTAATTTTCAGAGATTTATTTTACTACTGCCATTTTCCCCGTAAAGACTGTTCCGCGGGTTGTGATTTTTACGATATAAAGACCGTTTGACAGCAGCGATGTATTAAACTGATATTTTCCTGTTTCGCTTAAAATGATCGTTTCGGACACTAATAAATCACCCTGTAATGAAAAAATGTTTAAACGTCCGGAGTGTTCCTCCGGGCTAAAAGAAAATATTGCATTGTTCCTTACCGGATTGGGGAAAATATAAAGCGGCTTTTTCAGAACATGCTGAAGTATCCCCGGTGAAACTTCCGGATTACCGTTAAAGTATTCCAGTCCGCCCGAAAAATTGCCGGCGATCATTTCCGGGTTCCCGTCGTGGTTGATGTCGCCAATAACTGCCCCGGTCCGTGTTCCCCTGTCCCACGAAACGCCGGTGGTATCTAACAGTTCATCCAAATTGTCAGTCAGTGTAAATTTTCCTTGAAGGTTCCCCTCAATGTTTGTATAATGAAATATCTTTCCCTGTTCGGACCCGACGACAAGCTGGATATCGCCATATCCGCCCCTGAAAAACCAGGGGACGCTGTATCCGTCGTACGAAAGCAGATAATCCGTCACATTAACTTTTCCCAGGCTGTCGGTGACAAACGTAAATACCGGATTGTTGTCCGTCCCGTCGTTGTGATAGTAATTCAGGTTTCCTTTCTTTTCGCCGATGATCAGGTCCCTGGCTCCGTCGCCGTCAAGGTCATACAAAACGGGGGCGGAATAATCTCCCACGTCAATATCAAGATAATGATCGGTGTTCAGGGTCAGATCATTGTTGCCGTCGTTGGTTGCCATGATCAGTTTGCCCTCGCTGTATCCGGCCAGCATATCCACATCACCGTCGCCGTCCATATCGCCGAAAGCCGGGATCAACCCCAGGTATTCGTTTTCAAACAGGTTACCCACATCGTCATCCATCAGCATAAATTCGGGACTTTGTTCGGTTCCGACATTTTTATAATATGCAATCTTTGAAGCATGTACCGAATACAACCTTTTAAAATCATCATAATAGGAATAAAGGTAAAAACCATAATTTCCGACGAACAGATCATCCAGTCCGTCGCCATTCCAGTCGAACAGCACGGGATAAGCGCCCATGCCCCGGTCAATCATTTCCGATTGAAGAAAATTTCGTGTTTCCCGGATAAAAAACGGTGAATCGTTACTGCCTGTATTCAGGTAAAGCCACACACTGTTTTTATTTTCCGATTTGTCGAAAGTAGGATCGAATGTGGAAACCAGCAGGTCATTGACAAAATCATTGTTTACATCGATGTATGCCGCCACGGGCATCGAAAAGAGACGTAAATTGTAGCTGCTGGTCGGGTAAATGGTATCGAATGATGTAATGAAAGCTTCTTCGCGCGTGCCGCCGTTGTGCAGGGCAAACAACCCGGGGTAATCCACATCCCCGAGCAACAGGTCGAGCACACTGTCGCGGTTCAGGTCGAGCATCAGGAAAGTGGAGCCGGTATGACGCTCGTTTTCCGGTTTTGCCAATGGTTTGTAACCCGTAAAACAGGTGTCCAGATAAATGGCATTGGATTCGTCACTTTCGGCAAACCTTCCCCAGCAATACTCTTCGAGATGATAGTCCAGCGAGTCGGCATTGCCGTATTTTTCCATGGAAAGGTTTTTATGGTAATTGACAAACGAGCCGAATCCCCAGAAAGAAAGGATGTCCAGATCACCGTCATAGTCCAGGTCGGCAATGGCAGGATAGTCGGCTTCGGTAACCAGCAGGTTCACGGGCATGTTTTCCTGAACGCTCGTAAGATATGGGTAAACCACCCGTTTAAATTTCAACGTGCTTTCCGAAACATTTCTGAAAACCTGGATGCCGGCCCATCCCGGAGAATAGGCGAAAATATCTGTTTTGCCGTCCATGTCATAATCAGTGAAAATGGCCCAGTCGGAGAGGTCAGGAAACAGCTTTTTATATTGAGGCGCATACACGTAATCAATTGTATTGTAAATGCCGCGGTTCACAAAACACATCAGCCGGTTTCCGACGCGGTCAAAAGCCACCAAGTCTTTCAGGCCGTCACGGTCAATATCCACAGCGCCGAATTGTATGGCATTCATCCCCCCAGCCCAGGGGTATTTCAAAAGGGTCTGGTCATCTCCAAACACCCTGACGGCTTGGTTTTGCTGCCCGTTCAGCAATAAAGATGAACCCAACAGCAACAACGTCAGAAAATAATATCGGATAGATTTCACAGGTTTCAAGAAGTTAAATGTTTTGTCATTATAATGATGACAAATTTAGAGATTAAATGGTTTGCAAAACACGAATAAATGTTATTGTAAAAAATTGCCGTTAACATCCACGATTAACTATTTTTGAAAATCAAAAGAATCCGATATGTCGAAAATATTAGTTGTTGATGACGAAAGCAGCATCCGCCGGACGCTGAAAGAAATACTGGAATTTGAGAAACATCAGGTTGACCTGGCGCCTAACGGGGAGGAAGCGCTGGAAATGTTCAGGGATAATGAGTATGATGCCGTGCTGCTCGACATCAAGATGCCCGAAATGGACGGCATGGAGGTACTGGAAAAAATGATGCAGATAAGGGAAGTCCCCGTGATCATGATCTCCGGTCACGGAACCATCGAAACTGCTGTGGAAGCCATCAAAAAAGGAGCTTATGATTTCATTGTCAAGCCGCCCGACCTCAACCGGCTGTTGATCACCATCCGTAATGCCGTGGAGAAAAAGGAACTGGTTACACAAACCCGGCAACTGAAAAAAGAGATAGATAAAAAGTACGAAATCGTGGGTGAGTCGGAAAGCATTCGTGAACTGCGCAAAATGATCACCCGTATTGCGCCCACACTGTCACGGGTGCTTATCATTGGCGAAAACGGAACCGGTAAAGAGCTGGTTGCCCGTCAGATACATCAGCAGAGTCCGCGGGCACATGCGCCGTTTATCGAAGTGAACTGTGCCGCCATCCCTTCGGAGTTGATCGAAAGCCAGTTGTTCGGCCATGAGAAAGGTTCGTTTACGTCGGCCATCAAGCAACGTAAAGGGGATTTTGAGCTGGCCAGCGGGGGTACGTTATTTCTTGACGAAATCGGCGACATGAGTTTATCGGCGCAGGCTAAAGTGCTGAGGGCATTGCAGGAAAACAAAATCGTCAGGGTAGGGGGTGAAGTGGATATCCCGGTGGATGTCAGGATCATTGCCGCCACGAACAAAAACCTGAAAGAAGAAATTCAAAAAGGGAAATTCCGCGAAGACCTGTATCACCGGTTGAGTGTCATCATCATTGAAGTGCCACCGTTGCGTGAACGAAAAGAAGACATTGAACTGCTGACCCGTCATTTCATTACTGAAATTTCGCTGATACAGGGGAAAGCACCACTGGAAATTTCAAATGATGCCTTGAAATTACTTGAGGGGTTCAAGTGGAGCGGCAACGTTCGCGAGCTGCATAATGTGGTGGAGCGGCTGGTTATTTTATGTGACAAGCAGATCATGCTGGAGGATATTAAGAAATATGTGGAACCGTTGATGTTGTAAACTGGATACTGGATTTTGGATGCTGGAATGCTGGAATGGTGGATGATTGGAAGAATGGAAGGAGGGGGGGGATGATTGGTTATTTGTAATTTTTCCACTAAATATCATACGTCTCCCCTTCATCACTCAAATAAGATTCAGGGAAAATCTCCCGGGCTTCCTTTTGCAGAATTTGGGCGTCTTTTTTAAACCGTGCGGAATAATGTCCCAGCAACAGTTTTTTTGCTCCGGCTTTCAATGCCACCCTCGCTGCCTCGGCAGCAGTGGAATGCAGGGTGATGCCGGCCAGTTCCTCCCTTGAATTGTCAAATGTGGATTCATGGTACAACAAGTCAACACCTTTCACATACTCTGCCGTGCTTTCCAGGTAAGCAGTATCGGAACAATAGGCAAAAGAGCGCGGTTGTGGCGATGGGATGGTGATCTGATCATTCGGAAGTATTTTTCCTTCCGGGGAAACAAAATCCGCCCCCTCTTTGATGGTCTTTATCTGTTCTATCGAAGGTTTGTATTTTTTAACGAAGGCCTTGTCAATATTGGGATGCAGCGGATTCTCCCTGAAAAGGAATCCCCATACCGGAACACTGTGTTTCAGAGGAAATGATCTTACCGACAAATGTTTGTTCTCATAAAGTAATTCGTCGTTGCGGTAATCCTCAAGCGCATGAAAATCCAGCGGATAATACAACCGGGTATTTGTCAGCCGCAACTGTGTACGGATGATCTCGTGCAAATCCAGGGGAGCAAAAAGATGTAATGTTTTTTCCCGCCGCATCAGGTGCAGGGTATTCATCAGGCCGATCAGTCCGAAAAAATGGTCACCATGCAGATGGGTAATAAAAATATGATCAAGTTTAGCATATTTCACTTTATACTTTATCATTTGCATCTGTGTGCCTTCCCCACAGTCCACAAGAAACTGACGATTATCGTACTGCACCATCTGGCTCGAAGGATTGTGCCATGAGGTGGGCACTGCCGAGCCACAACCCAGAACCGTTACCTGGAATTTCCGCATAAATGGTTTTTTCATCTGACACAAAAATAAAAAATCCCTGCCTCAAGAGACAGGGATTTTTGCTGTTGTCAAATAATAATGAATTATTTGCCCTCTTTTCCTTCTTTCTTGGTCATCTCTTTTTTGAGGTCTGCCAGTACATCAAGGTCACCGAGGGTTGTTTTCTCAAGCTGCTCGTTGAGTTTTTTCACATTTCGTTTGGTTGACTTGGCAGCAGATTCGCTCTTCCTGGCCTCACGGGCTTTGGCAGCACGCGGGTCTTCTTCAAACAAACGGGTGTGTGAAAGGATGATCTTCTTGTTATCTTTCGAAAACTCAATCACTTTGAAGTCAATGGTCTCATCGGCTTTGACCGTTGTTCCGTCCTGTTTTTTCAGGTGACGTGCCGGTGCAAAACCTTCCACGCCGTAAGGCAACGATACCACAGCGCCTTTGTCGTTGATGTTGATCACGGTTCCCTGGTGTACCGAGTCAACGGTAAAGACCGTCTCAAATACATCCCACGGGTTTTCTTCGAGTTGCTTGTGACCGAGGCTCAAACGGCGGTTTTCTTCGTCCACGTCAAGCACAACCACTTCGATGTCTTCACCGATCTTGGTGAATTCAGCAGGATGCTTGATTTTTTTCGACCACGAAAGGTCGCTGATGTGGATCAGTCCGTCAACACCTTCTTCGATCTCAACAAAGATTCCGAAGTTGGTGAAGTTACGCACCTTGGCAGTATGCTTCGATCCAACGGGATATTTTTCGCGGATGTTGCTCCACGGGTCGGGGATGAGTTGTTTCATGCCGAGTGACATCCTTCTTTCCTCGCGGTCGAGGGTAAGGATAACGGCTTCCACTTCGTCGCCCACCTTCAGGAAATCCTGCGCGGTACGCAGATGCTGTGACCATGACATTTCGGAAACGTGGATCAGACCTTCAACACCGGGAACGATCTCGATGAATGCACCGTAGTCAGCCAGTACCACAACTTTGCCCTTCACTTTATCGCCAACCTTCAGGTTCGGATCCAGTGAATCCCACGGATGGGGAGTCAGTTGTTTGAGGCCGAGCGCAATACGTTTCTTGTTTTCGTCGAAGTCGAGGATAACTACCTTCAGCTTCTGGTCGAGTTCGAGTATCTCTTCGGGATGATTGATACGTCCCCACGAAAGGTCGGTAATGTGGATCAGCCCGTCAACGCCGCCGAGGTCGATAAATACGCCATAGGAGGTGATGTTCTTAACGGTTCCTTCAAGCACCTGTCCTTTTTCCAGTTTGGAAATGATCTCGGCCCTTTGCTGTTCCAGTTCATCCTCAATGAGCGCTTTGTGCGAAACAACCACGTTTTTATATTCATGATTGATCTTCACAACTTTGAACTCCATGGTTTTGTGAACATAGATATCATAATCCCGGATGGGTTTTACAT
>JAOZOO010000092.1:0-2800 GCA_029933225.1 Bacteroidales bacterium
TTCAGCTTTTCCACGTCAACGCCAAGCAGTTTCAGGTAGTTATCCATCCCGCCATATTGGTTGTCAATAGTATTAAAAGCCTGCTCAATGTATTCGCGTTTCACGATGAGTACCGGACGAAGCAATTCACCGTTCAAACCGACAGAATTAACATATTCTATGGTTCCTTCTATCAAGGCCTGATTGTATTCATTCGAGGTCAGGTAGTCTTCGATGATCGTCTCCCGGTCAACACCGAGGGCTGAAAGAAACAGGGCGGTTGCAAAACCGGCACGGTCTTTTCCGGCAGTGCAATGAAATACCAGGCGGTTGCCATTTTCAAGTTGTTTTAAAAAATCGCCAAATTCTTCCTGCGCATCGGTGACGAATACTTTGTTCGCGTGAATCAATAACGTATCAAATGCTTCCTGATCGTTGGCAGCCAGCCATTTGGTCATCTGATCACGACTGTACGATCCCTGTTCTACAGGTATTTTAATCACTTCGATACCTTCGGGGAGCTTGTCGGGATTCTGGATGATCTCCTCAGTATATCGGAAATCAATCAGTTTGTCAAAATGCATATTGGCCATAAACTGAACGTCATCGTCAGTCAGTGCACTCAATTCTCCCGAACGGAATACCATTCCCCATTTCACGCTCTTACCGTCCTGTGTGATAAAGCCGCCCAGATCGCGGAAATTCGGTTGTCCTTCAATGGCCACGCCTCTGGATGCTACCGTTGCTTTTTCTTTTCCGTCCAGCACCACTTCAAAGTAATAACGCTGATATTGGTCCAGTCCGTTGATCTCAACTGATGTTGCGGTTGTTTCACCGACAGGATTATCCATGTCAATCGTTTCCGGATCGGTTCCGATAAACATCTTCCATGTTCCCTGTTTTGAGAAACTCATCGTGCAGCTTGTGCTTGCAGCACGGCTGCTTTTAGCAGCATCGCGGGTTACTGTTACATATTGCTGGATGTTGCTTTTTTGTGGTTCCGAAGTCTCCGGATCATCGTCTTTGTTACATGAAGCGATTGATATGACCATTATTGAAAAGATGATTGCTTGAAATAATTTATTCATATTTAGTTTTTTAAATGGTTTAGATAAATAATTTTTCTTTTTCGAATAAATAAAAGAGCCGCAAAAATAGAAATATCCTGATATGAGTGTGAAAAAATAACAGGCGCTTCGGAAAACTACCGAAGCGCCTGCTTTATATTGTTTGTGCGGTATTGTTTTTTACTTACGCTTACCGCTGAACTCCTGTGTATAGGCTGCTTTTTTTGTTCCGATTTTGAACGTGTATTTAAAAGTGTGCTCCTTCATGTTGAAGAAACCGTAATGCCCATCATTCTCATCATGATCAGCGCTCATGTGCTGGCCCCAGTTCATCCAGCCGTTATCTCCCATCATTTGATGATCTTCCGATTTGTCATGACCATATTCGTTGCGGAAATCATCATCCGTAAAGCACACCTGCATCATGTCCCCGTCCTCGTATAACTCGAGCATGAATGTGGTGTCAATGTCATCGCCGTAGCAATGGATTTCTACCGTGTAATCATTCACTTTCGTGATGTCGGTAGTCGCAGGACTTGTTGTTTTCAGATTATTCGTTGTTAAAGTTCCATCGTACGTGCCGGTCACTGACTTTGTCAGGTCAGGATACGTCTGCTCCTTTTTACAGGATACAAGACCTACAGTGATGGCTACCAAGGCAATAATTGCAATCTTTTTGAAATTTTTCATCGTTTTTGAATTTTTGTTTACACTCATTATCTGTTCTTAATTTGCGGAGGCAAAACAAAGATTTTCATGCTTGCCCACTGTTATATTATTTTTTAATAATTGTGCATAATTTTTAGGTCTTTCTAATACCGGTTTCTGCACCGCATCCGGCAGCCCATAGCCATATTGCTGCTGCTTTCGGCGGGCATTTCAATCGTGCCCAGCCAGGCATAGATATCTGCTTTGTCGTTTTCATCAAGAAAATCAAATGAAGGCATGTAGCACGGACCGGTGTTCAATATCTGTTTGAAGTCTTCCGGTTCATACCTGGAGGTTATTCCGCCGAGCACTATCGGTTGCATGCCCCATTGTCGCTGGTCAGGCGGTTGCGGATCATCCGGTGTGGCTTTGTGACAGCGGGCACAATTGGCTACAAACAATCGTTGCCCGTTCTGCTCTGCTGTAACTTCGGTCAGCATTTCAACGTTGGTTTCTTCGCCGAATAAAAATCCAGCCAGCGCTTCTCTTTCCTGTTCCGAAAGATGAGCGAACGAAGGCATGGCCTTTCTGCCGGTAAGGAGCAATTCTTTCACCTGCCCTTTGTCCAGCCGTTCATTTACCGATACCAGCGACGGAAAAGCCGGTGGATTGCCTTGTCTTTCCAGTCCGTGGCAGGCAGCACAGTTTTTCTGGTACAACTGCTCCCCTGTAATCTGATCATGCTCAATAAGACCAGTAGAAGCATTTTCGGTTTTTTGTTCTATTACCGTAAAACTGTAAAGGAACGGGATGGAAATTATCACCATCACCATTATCATATAGAGATTTTTTCTTTTTTTCATCATTATAGAATATTTGAAAAACCGGGGTGACTGTTCAAACATTGTCACTTTATCCATAAGGAAAGCGTGCTCTCTGACTGCGAGCAGCAAGAGTTTCAAACAATAATCTGCTCCTGTTAACTTAAAACAGTCACCCGGTTGTTTTATTTGGTTTTACTTCCCTTAAATGTTTCGTACAAAAACGGGGATTTACTTGTTTTGATCGGAAATGAGTAGTTACACCATCCTGAACCAGCATTGAAT
>JAOZOO010000092.1:2900-13050 GCA_029933225.1 Bacteroidales bacterium
GTTGTGTCGAAATGGTCAGCCACACAATGCATGATTATAACCGAGTCGTTCAGCGCCGTCACCGTGAGGGTAGCAGGGCTGGTCTGACTGGTTTGCGAGTTTTTCAATTCTCCGGAATAAGTTCCGGAAACAGAGCCTGCCAAAGTTTGATTGTCAGGGGTGTCTGTGTTCTTTTTACAAGAAACAGCAAATATCAACATTGCAGCTATTCCTGTTACTAAAATTTTGTTGATCGTTTTCATATTATTAAGATTTATTAATTTATAAAGATTTGATTAAAACTATTTTATGTTTTTCATGGTATAATATTTCTTACTGTTTTCATACTGATTTTTTAATGCATACATCGCTTTGCAGTGTTATGATTAATAATATGTAACCGGGTTGCAATCACTCTATCCGGGAATCAACCTCATTGGTTTTCAACACTCGTGTGGCATTCAGAATCGCGATTAGCGCCACACCCATATCGCCGAAAACCGCTTCCCACATTGTGGCTACACCAAAAATGCCCAGTACGATGAAAGCCCCCTTAACCAACAGTGCGAATATGATGTTTTGCCAGACAATCTTTCTTGTGCGCCTGGCTACATGAATGGCTTCGGCAACTTTTGCAGGTGAATCGGTCATCAGCACTACATCTGCGGTTTCTATCGCCGCATCGGAGCCGAGGGCGCCCATGGCTATCCCCACATCGGCCCGGGCAAGTACCGGTGCATCGTTGATGCCGTCACCCACGAAAGCCACTTTGCCGTTTTTATTCAGCATGCTTTCAATGTGCTCCACTTTGTTTTCAGGGAGTAATTCGGCAAAATATTCACTGATGTTCAGCTTACCGGCAACGGCTTCTGCGGCGTGTTGATTGTCGCCCGTCAGCATCACCGTTTTGATACCTTTTTTATTTAATTGCTCAATAGCGTAAATCGAATCATCTTTCAACGTGTCGGAAATGACAATATAACCGGCATATTTTCTGTCAATGACCACGTGGACAACCGTGCCTTCAATATCGCACCTGTCGTGATCAATGTTTTCTTTGTGAAGGAGTTTGTCATTCCCGACAATGATCTCATGGCCGTCAACCCACGCCCTGATGCCATATCCTGAAATTTCCTGAACCGTGCCTATCCTGGCACCGTCAATTTCCCGGTCATAACTTTCTATCAGGGATTTGGCAATCGGATGGTTTGAGTTGTATTCGGCATAGGCTGCGTATTCGAGAATTGTTTTTTCCTCAAAACCATTAGAAGGCACAATTTCAGACACTTTGAACTCACCTTTTGTCAGGGTGCCTGTTTTGTCGAAGACCACTGTTTTTACCTGTGTAAGCGCATCCAGAAAATTGGAACCTTTCACGAGGATGCCCCTTTTAGAAGCGCCTCCGATGCCACCGAAATAACCCAGCGGAATACTGATGACCAGCGCACAGGGGCAGGAAATGACAAGGACGACCAGCGCCCTGTATATCCAGTCGCTGAAAGTGGCGCCTTCGATAAATAACGGGGGCAGAACAGCAATCAGCAGCGAACCAAACACCACGATAGGCGTGTAATATTTTGCAAAAGTGGTGATGAATTTCTCGGTTTCCGCTTTTTTGGCCGAGGCATTCTCCACCATTTCAAGGATCTTCGATATGGAAGATTCGCCAAAAGGTTTGGTGACCCTGATGGAGATCAACCCTGACTGGTTGATCATTCCTGCAAGTATTTCATCATTTTTTTCCACCCTGCGGGGGACACTCTCACCGGTAAGTGCAGAGGTGTCAACAAATGAACTGCCTTCGGTGACGATGCCGTCTAACGGTACTTTTTCGCCCGCTCTTACGAGGATGATATCCCCGATTTTTACCTCTTCGGGAGAAACGGTTTTAACTTCACCGTTGGTTTTCAGGTTTGCATGATCGGGTTTTAAATCGAGCAGTGATTTGATAGACCTGCGTGACCTGTTCACGGCAATATCCTGAAACAGTTCGCCGACAATATAAAACAACATGACGGCAACTGCCTCGGGCATCTGATGAATGGCGAAGGCGCCCAGCGTGGCAATGGTCATCAGAAAGTGTTCGTTGAAAACCTGTCCCCTGACGATATTTTTCACGGCCATCCGGATGACACCCCAGCCCGAAACAAGGTAGGCAGCAACGAAAACAATGTATTCGGCAATGTGATAAGGTGTGTCGTGCAGTTCGTCTTCAAAAAAGAGCCCGGCAAGCAGCAAAACAAGACCGGTCAGGACTTTAATGATTGTCCATTTATTTTGTGAAAGGATGTTTCCGGGTGATTCCGTTTCCTGTTCCCCGCTGTCTTCCAGTTCAACCCCGGGTTCCACCTCCAGTATTTTGTTTTTTACCTTTTCAAGATCGTCCGTATCGATGGTCATCGAAGCGGTGGCAAAATTGACTGTCACGAACTTTACCTCATCCAGTTTGGTCAGACTGTCTTCAATTTTTGAAGCGCAGGAAGCACAATCGAGATTTTTCAGTTTGTATTTTTTCATGACTCGAACATCTTTGAGGATTAGGGTCTATTCTCCGTTTTTCAAACCCGTTTTTACGCGGTAAGCTTTTTCCACATCGGAGATATAAATGATACCATCGCCGGGATTAGGTGTTTTGCCGTATTTGGAGATGATGTGCACAATCGTGTCCACATCCTTCTTTTTCACCACCATTTCCAGTTTGGCAATTTTACTGTCGGTGATGGTAAACGTCAGCGACACAAATGCTTTTTCGTCCTGAAACTTGCCTGTGCCTTCGGCTTCCGATATGGTAACATTCTCAAAACCGGCTTCTTTCAACCTGCTGACAATGTCGTACACTTTATTTGGCCTGACAAATGCTTTTATTTCTTTCATGATTTCTGTTTTATTATTAATCCTCTTCTCCTGTTTCACTTTTCTTCATCTCCGATAACAGATAATAAGCGCCGTTCCAGGCAAGTTTCGCTCCCGGCGTAAGGGGTGACAGCAACCTGATTTCGATCCAGCCGTCTTCTTTCTGTCCGGCAATCACTTCCACGGGAATAAACGACCAGCCTTCGTTTTCTTTTTCCGCAGTAAAGATGTAAGATCGGCCGTCTTCAATCACAACGGCTTCTTCGGGCAGGGCGTCAACAAGTTGATTATTCGTGGCAATCCGGCCGGTGATGTACATGCCCGGTATCAGCACACCCCGCTTGTTGTTGATGTTGGCATGTACATGAACGGCTTTGGGGTTTTGTTCAAATGTTTTACCGACGGCAAAAATGGTAGCCGTCATGGGTTCGCCCGGAATGGACTCAACATTGAACACCACTTTCTGTCCTGTTTTTACTTTGTAAACATCCTTCTCAAAAACCATCAGGTCAGCATGGATGCGGTCGTTATTTACCACCTCAAACATGGGCATCTGTGGCTCGACATATTGTCCTGTTCTGATCTCCACTTTCTCGATATAACCTTCAATGGGGCTGAGAACGGGGACTTTCTCATAAATCGTTCCCCGCTTTATCTTTGACGGGTCCAGATGCAGGAGCTTCAGCTTGGCTTCCAGGTTAAGCACATTTCCCTTGAGCATGAAATAATCGGCCTGTGTTTTTTGATAAACCTTTCCTGAACTTACCTGCTCTTCATAGAGTTTTTTCTGTCGTTGAAACTCTTTTTCCATAAACTCCAGTTGATTGACCGCATTAATGTATTCAGTCTGTACATCGAGTAGATTGGGATGCTTCAGATAGGCAAGCACATGACCCTTGTTTACTTTATCACCTTCAAAAACATTGATTGAAGCCACATTTGAGCCAATGATAGCAGTGACCGAAGCCTTGTTTTGCGGCGGAACGTTCAGATAACCGTTAACCACCACAACATCTTTGAAAGCATACTTTGCCATTGAGTCCACTTTGACAGACAAAGCGCTGAATTGCTGATCAGTGAGTGTGACGGGTGTCATTTCTCCGGTGGTCTCATTTTCCTGGGATTCATTTTCGGTTTCAGCTACCGGCTGCTGATTGCAGGAAGACAGACTGAACAGGATCAATCCTGCAATGACGAAGTATTTCATGTTGATTAATTTTATTTTTTTCATAGTTTAAAAATTTTTAACTCATTGATTTTTATCTTATCCGGTTTTGTCATGATTTTGGGCTTCGCTTCCAAAATCCCGCCAAAACCGGCGTTCGTTTTTTCTTTACCCGGCACTTACGTACCGGGTTAAAAAATGTCGCCCCTCCGGGGCTTTTTTAATCACTTGTATATGTCTGTTTACCGACATGAAGTTTTATGTTATCCAACGGGCCGTTGGTTTAAGATTCTATTTATTCATTTGATTTAAATAGTATTCCAGTTTGAAACGGGCGTTGAGGTAGCTGGCAAAAGCATTTTGCGTTTCAAATTCCACCTGGACAGCATCCCTGATATTTTGCAAAAAGGTCACGTAATCAATGGCTCCCTGTTCGTAAGCAAGAATGGCGCCTTTTTTCTGTTCAACAGCCGTGGGTAACGCTTCGTCACGGTAGTAATACCAGGTAAGCAACCATTTTTGATATTCATCATACAGGTTCTGGTATTCCGACCTGACTTCTATTGTTTTCCGGCGGTAATCCTCCACAGCGATCTGTTGTTTAATTTTCGCCGATTGTGTTTTCCCCATTTGTGAGGCAAAAATGAGCGGAATGCTGATTCCGAACTCATACTTGTAAAATCCTTTCTGCTCTCCGATCTTCTGATTTCCGTACTGGGCAAAAAGTACCGGTGCAAATTTCGTTTTTTGCCTGCGGAGCCGGGCTTCAGCCAGTATGATGTTCTGGTTGAACAACTGCAAAAGCGGATGATTCGTAACCGAGTCGGGTGGCAGGTATTGCGGTTCGGTGAAAAGACCTTCCGCTGAACCGGCAATGGTAAAGACCGTATCGCTCACAAACCATTGGTTCAGATTACGCAGTGCAATCAGAAAGTCGCGGTAGGCATTTTCTTTCTGAATATTGATCTGTTTGGCCTGGTTGGATACCGATAAATATTCAAGGCGCGAGATGGCCTGTGTTTCAAAACGCAGTTTGGCTGCCCGCACCGATTTCTGAAAAATGGAATCAAGCTGATCGTACAAACGATACTGGTTTTTTGCGCTGAAGGCATTTCCCCAGGCAATGCTTACTTCACGGGTAATCTCCATTGTGGTCAGGTTCAGCGCTGTTTTCGACATTTCGATTCTGGCATTGGCCTCTTTGTTTTTGGCGTGAATACCGAAAACATCAAACGTCTGGGTAATGGTAAACCTGTTGTAAATACCGTCGCTCGTATTGTTTCCCACCTCTTCGGCACCTGTTGAGATTTCGGTGTTACCGATTTCCCATGAAGTCTTTTTTAGAGATTTCTGATTATTCACTTCAAGCTGCGCTGCTTTCAATGCCGGATAGTTGGCTACTGCTTTCTTGACGGCTTCTTTGAGGGTGATCTGCGGCAGAGCATCAAAGGATTGTGCTTCTGCTTTTCCGGACAGGGTCAGAGTTCCGATAGTGACAAGTATCAATATGATGGTTGCAGGAATTCTTTTGTTCTTTTTGCGTTTTTTCCTTCTTTCAGCGTTTGATTCAACGAGGGCATAAAGAATAGGCACAACGACCAGCGTGAGCAGGGTGGCGCTGAACAGCCCGCCGATGACAACGGTAGCGAGCGGGCGTTGTACTTCGGCGCCGGCGGAACTGGAAATGGCCATCGGCAAAAATCCGAACATGGCTGCCGTAGCCGTCAGCAGGATGGGCCGCAGACGCTCGTGCGTGGCCCTGAAAATACGTTCTTTGATATCGGTAACGCCCTCGGTTTTTAAGGAATTAAAACGGCTGATCAACACGAGGCCGTTGAGCACAGCCACCCCGAAAAGGACAATAAATCCCACACCGGCAGAGATGCTGAAAGGCATGCTGCGCAACCAAAGGGAATAAACCCCTCCGATGGCAGCCAGTGGAACGGCCATGTAGATCATTACCGTTTGTGAGAAAGAATGCAGGGCAAAATACAACAGGATAAAGATGAGCGCCAGGGCAATGGGAACCACCACAGTCAGACGGTCTTTGGCCCGCTGCAGGTTTTCAAAAGCGCCGCCGTAAGTGATGTAATAACCCGAAGGGAGGTCAAGCCCGGCGTCCAGTTTTTGTTTGATCTCGTTGACCAGCGACTCTACATCACGGTCCCGCACATTCACACCCACATAGATCCTCCGGAAAGTGTTGTCACGCGAAATCTGCATGGGCCCGGGCTGGTAACTGATCTCCGCCATTTCCTTGATGGGAACCTGGCTGCCGTTCGGCAGGTCAATATATAAATTGCGCAGGTCGTCAATACTTCTGCGGTGTTTTTTGTCAAAGCGGATGACCAGATCGAAACGTTTCTCGCCTTCAAAAATTACCCCCGCTTTACTTCCTGCAAAAGCAGAAGAAACATAGCGATTCAGTTTGCTTATGTCGAGGCCGTACTGCGCAATCTTTTTGCGGTTATACCTGACGGTCATCTGCGGCAGCCCGGAAGTCCGTTCCATAGTTACGTCTTCGGCGCCCTGTATGGTCTTGATGATGGCTGCCGCTTCTTCTCCTTTTTTGGCGAGGACATTCAGGTCTTCTCCGTAAATTTTTACGGCCACGTCTTCACGGACGCCTGTGAGCAACTCGTTGAAGCGCAGTTCAACCGGCTGGCTGAATGCAAAATTCAATCCCGGCAGGACCGATACCGCCTCTTTGATTTTTTCGATCAGTTCTTCCTTTGTCTTTGCCGAAACCCATTTGCTTCTGTCTTTTTCCAGGATGATAAAGCTGTCGGTGAAGTCAAAACCCATGGGGTCAGTGGGGATATCTGCCACACCGATGCGTGCGACCATGGTTTTTACCTCCGGGAATTTGGAAAGGATCAGCTTTTCCACTTCTTTTTCACGTTTGACGGTTTCCGAAAGGGAACTTCCCGGCCTCAGGAACGTCTGCATGGCTATATCGCCTTCATCCAGACTGGGGATAAATTCACCTCCCATACGGGAGAAGAGATAAAGCGAACTGGCAAAGATGAGGAGGGCAACGGCGAGGACAGTCATTTTGTGTGAAAGTGACAACCTCAGTAATGGGTCGTAAAGTTTTTGTATCCATCGGATCAATCCGCTGCTGATTTTTTCAAGTCCCGCTTCCATCCGGGCCAGCAGACTCTTTTTGTTTTTCGTGGGTTTCATCACAACGGATGAGATCATCGGCACGTAAGTCAGACTTAAAAAGATAGCGCCCAGCACGGCAAACCCGAAAGTATAGGCCATGGGCTGGAACATTTTGCCTTCAATGCCTGTCAGGAACAAAATAGGGGTGAACACGATAAGAATGATCAACTGGCCGAAAAAGGCAGAGTTCATCATCGTGCTGGAAGCTTTGTAAGCCACCTCGTCCATTTCTTTGTCATCGAATTTGCTCTTTCCGGCGCGAATGCGTTTTTCAATTTCGTGGACGGTGCCTTCCACAATGATCACGGCCCCGTCCACAATGATCCCGAAGTCAATGGCGCCAAGCGACATCAGGTTGGCCCAGACGCCGGTTATTTTCATGAGAATAAAGGCAAACAACAATGACAGGGGAATGACGGATGCCGTAATCAGGCCGCCACGCAAACTGCCCAGCAGCAATACCAAGACAAAAATGACGATCAGGGAACCTTCGATGAGGTTTTTGGTGACGGTGGACGTGGTTCTGTTGATCAGGTTGCTGCGGTCGAGGAACGGGTCGATGTACAATCCTTCCGGCAGCGATTTCTGGATATTCTTCATCCGTTCTTTCACATTTTGAATGACCTCATTGGGATTTGAACCTTTCAGCATCAGAACCATTCCGCCAACGGCTTCATGCCCGTCCTGGGTAATGGCGCCGTAACGTACGTTGTGCCCGAAATGAACCCTTTCGGCTACATCGTTGATGAGAATGGGAATGCCGTTTTCATTACGGATCACAATATCTCGGATGTCATCCAGCGAGCGGGCAAGTCCCTCACCGCGAATGAAATTGGCCATGTGGTTTTTTTCGATGTAGGCGCCACCCGTGTTGACGTTGTTATTTTCAAGCGCTTCAAAAACTTCCCCGATGGAAATCTGCATGGCATTCAGTTTCTCGGGATTCAGCGCTATTTCATATTGCTTGATGCTGCCGCCGAAGGAGTTGACCTCCACCACGCCCGGTATCAACGCCAGTTGCCGTTTCACGATCCAGTCCTGTATCGTTCGCAACTGTTGCGGTGAATAAACGGTGTCGTATCCGGGTTTGGTTTTGATGGTGTACTGCAGGATTTCGCCTAGTCCGGTTGTGATAGGGCCCATGTATGGTTCGCCAAACTGGCTCGGTATCTCTTCCCTGACGGTGTTGAGTTTTTCCTGTACCACCTGCCTGGGGAGGTAAGTGCCCATGTTGTCTTCGAAAACAATGGTGACCACCGACAGCCCGAAACGCGATACCGAACGGATTTCCTGGATCCCCGGCAGGTTGGCCATTTCAAGCTCTACCGGATAAGTCACGAACTGCTCAATGTCTTCGGTGGCAAGGTTTGGTGAAACCGTGATCACCTGTACCTGGTTATTGGTAATGTCAGGTACCGACCCCAGGTTGATTGTCATCATCGAATGGATGCCTACGCCAATCAGGGCAAAAAGCATTAAGCTGACGATGAATTTGTTCTTTATTGAAAAAGCTATTATTTTATTAATCATTTGGTAATTGTTGAAATGTGTTGTTGTGAATATCTTGTTATTCGGTGGTTGATATCCGGGAAATGGATACCCGTGTAAAACAGTCACAGACCCGAATTTACCTAATGCTCAAGTACGGGTAAATCAGTAAGGTTTTACAAGGAAGTGGTTAAACAAGTGCGGGGGAGCCGCGTGTGGGGGAATTTTCCGGGAATATCTCCCCGGCAGGGTTCATGTCACGGTTTATTGCAATAACTGCGTCAACGGGTATTTCGGTAACCCTCAAACGGAAGTCATCATCGGAAATGACAATTGAAAGATCATCAACCGGTGAAACATTATTTACGGAGATAACCGTTTTGTCAGTTACCAGCTCGTTAAATGCGTGGCAATGCAGGGGGTTGTCTTCCGAATGTTGACTGGCCTGACCTGTTTGTTGATTGTGCTCAAAAACAGAATCGAAATGATGATGATGCGGAATCAACGCATGCATCAGAATCATCAGAACGATTGTCCCGATAAAACCGAGGCCTGCTGTTTTATGTATCTGTTTCATCATTGCGGGAGCAAAGGTAAGAAACAAAAAATGCAACCGGGTTGCAAAGTTAGGGTAGCCCTGACCTGCCAGGTGGGTTTACACCTGGCAGGTCGGGAAAAACACCCCTGTTATTCCGAACCAGCCACGCGGGCTGGCGCGTAGGCGGTGAGGAATTCCCCCGGCACCTCGCTGTCATTCCGAATCCATCGCGCAGGCATGTGTTTAGGCGGTGAGGAATCCCCTCTGAAAGAGTGTGCTTGCTCGGGGGATTTCTCCTCACTGCGTTCGTCGAAATGACAAAATGGAGCGTCCTGTCATTCCGAACCCACCGGGTGGGCAGGTGCGTGGGCGGTGAGGAATCCCCCCGGAACAGGGATGCTCTCTCAGGAGATTTCTCCTCACTGTGTTCGTCGAAATGACACCCTCGGTTTTCCTGTCATTCCGAACCATGCGGGATGGCATGTGGGCTGGCGGTGAGGAATCCCCCCAGGACAAGGGTGCTTACTGAGGGGATTTCTCCTCACTGCGTTCGTCGAAATGACAAATTGGGAGGGTGCTTGCTCAGGAGATTTCTCCTCTCTTCGTTCGTCGAAATGACAGCAGCACACAAAAACTTGACATTTCGCAAAATCCATTATAAATTTGTAAGCAAACCAAAATCTTCCGACCATGAAACGCGCAGTTCTTCTCCCGGCAGGGCTGGTCTGCGGAGTGCTCCTGTTGCTGCCGGAAACTACATTCACTCAAACGGTCTCGGTTCCGTGGAAGCACCGCTCTATGCTTGAAGCGAAGGCAAGCGTTTATGACAATCCTGCCGCAAAGCTTTATCCGGTTATTCACGCGCACAAGGCGGCAAATCCCAAAACGCTTGAGCCCGAGATAAAGAAAGAAGTAGTGGGCGAAGTCACGAAGTACGAAGGGGATTCAAAAGGGCTTGT
>JAOZOO010000093.1 GCA_029933225.1 Bacteroidales bacterium
TGTCCTTTTTGTGGGGCACCCTGAATTTCAGGAATATGATGGACCCGGATAATTTCGATGACACACCCCATATAGCCTATAAATCTGTTTTTGACGGCGATCCTTTTCCGGGCCCCATGTCACAAACCGGCGTTCCGGGTCCTTTTGACCTGATGATGGGAACCAGCAAAGTGATCTTCATGAACCTGAATGCCATGCATTTTAACAGCGCCGAAGGCACATTCGTAGATGAATCGGGATTGAACAATGGAGCGCCCACCCCCGGAAGCATCATTTCAGCAATCAATTCCGGGTATGCACTGGTCATGATGGCGAAACTTGCTGATGAATTTGCCGGCACTCCCCTTGAACAACCCGCCCTCAACATGTTAAATGCACAGGCGGCTTTCATCCTGAATAATTTCCAGGATACAGATGGCGGTTTTATGAACTCGGTTGACCTGAACAACAGCCGTGACGATTCAGACAAAACAGCAGTGGCACAGGCTGCAATAGCCCGCGGATTATACACCGCTTACGGTAAAACCGAAAATCAGGATTATCTCGACGGTGCCAATGCAGCTTATCATTTTCTTGTGGACAACTATTACATTCCCCAACTCATGGCTTTCAAAACGGAGCTTAACAACGAAGAAGCTACCTACACACCTTTTAACTTTGCAATTATTGCAGGCGCTTTACGCGAAGGTGTACTGGTTGGGAACAACACAGAAGGAGCCGAAATTTATACCCGTTTTTTCAAAACCGTGGCCAACGCGATGCAATTGTCGGAAGATGAAAATTCAGGAGAAACGGGAAACGACTCTGATGGTGACGGCATCCCGTTCATTCCCGAACAACCCGATAACCTGCCTCCCGTTTTCGTTTCCGAAGCAACAATGGATATGACGGTTACCGGCATAAAAAACTATGAAGACCTGATCAGCAGCGAGAGCATCACAAGCTATCCGAATCCCTTCAAGGAATCCACAAGATTGGTTTTTGACCTGCCCGAATCGGCTGATATAACCGTACGTGCTTACAACATCAACGGCCAGTTGGTTGATAAGGTTTTCAACGGAAAAATCGACAAAGGATTGAATACAGTTAGCTGGACGCCTTCTACCACACTAAACAACGGAATTTATTACCTGCGTATCGGTATTAACAATGTGAATGTTGCCAGCCGGAAAGTGGTTAAATTGAATTAGGTCGAAAGTTTTCCCGGTTTTTGTTAATGAATTATTCAACAGCTCTTTTTTAAGGGCTGTTTTTTTTTAGAGCAAGATATTTCAATTCAGAAATTCTTTTTATCCGGTCATCAAAAAGGTATTAATTTTGCGCTGTTTTTTAAACGCCCGGATAATAAATTATGACAATTTGGCCGTAATTCCTGAATGGCAAATATTTTGTTAATCAGGGGTAGCTTATTAATATTGAATTGAAAGGAGAGGAATAAGATGAATAAAAACGAAGAGAAAAATATATCAGACGAAAAACAGGAAACACAGGATACTGAAACACAGGAAGAAAAAAAGAATCAGCATCGAAAACACAGAAAGACCAAATCGGAAGAGATTGCAGAGCTGAAAGAGCAGCTTGCCGAATTGAATGACAAATACCTGCGTTTGTTTTCCGATTTCGACAATTACCGGAAAAGATCGAATGCTGAAAAAATAGAACTGATCAAAACAGCATCCAGAGAGGTAATCGAGGGATTGCTACCCGTACTGGACGATTTCGAGCGCGCTCTGCAGCATTTGAAAGAACAGAATGCCGACGAACAAACCATTCAGGGCGTTGAACTGATTTACAACAAGTTGTTTAACTATTTAAAACAAAAAGGCCTGGAACCGATGGACTCGAAAGGCAAGGATTTTAACACGGATTATCACGATGCGATCACGCAGATACCGGCCCCTTCCGATGATTTGAAAGGGAAAGTTGTGGATGTGATCCAGAAAGGATATCTGCTCAACGGCAACATTATCCGTCATGCCAAAGTGGTGGTCGGACAATAAACAAGTGATCGAAAAAAAATAAAATGGGAAAGAGGGATTATTACGACATTCTGGGCGTTTCGCGAAATGCTTCGAAGGATGAACTGAAAAAAGCCTACCGGAAGATGGCGTTGAAATATCACCCGGATAAGAACCCGGGTGATTCGGAAGCGGAGGAAAAATTCAAGGAAGCTGCCGAAGCATACGAGGTGCTGAGCGACGATCAGAAAAGAAGCCGCTATGACCAGTTCGGCCATGCCGGAGTGGGTGGCGCTTCGGGTGGCGGATTTAGCGGATTCAGCAACATGGAAGATATTTTCTCCACATTCGGGGATATCTTCGGCGGGCATTTTGGCAGTTTTAGCGGTTTTGGCGATTCTTTCGGCAGTTCAGGACGCCGACGCAGGGTGAACAGGGGTTCCAATCTCCGTGTTAAAGTGACATTGAATCTGAACGAAATTGCGCATGGTGTCGAAAAAAAGATAAAGCTCCACAAATATGTCCCTTGCCCTGCCTGTAACGGTACGGGTGCTGAAAAAGGAAGCAGCAAGACCACCTGTCCCACCTGTCATGGCCGCGGACAGACAACCCGCGTTACCAACACTTTTCTGGGGCAAATGCAAACAACATCCACCTGTCCCACCTGTGGCGGCGAAGGAGAGATCATCGCTCACAAATGCCACGTCTGTCACGGAAACGGAATAATAAAAGGTGAAGAAGTAGTGTCGTTTAAGATTCCTGCCGGCGTTACCGAAGGCATGCAGTTGTCCATCAGCGGCAAAGGGAATGCAGCCGCCCGCGGTGGCATTCCGGGCGATCTGCTGGTGGTCATCGAAGAAGAAAGACACCCCGAATTGACCCGTGACGGCATCAACCTGCTCTACGACCTGTATATCAGCTTTACCGATGCTGCACTGGGAACTTCGGAAGAAATACCGACCATCGACGGAAAAGCCCGCATCAAAATCGCACCGGGAACCCAGGGCGGTAAAGTGTTGCGCCTCAAAGGAAAAGGCCTTCCTGATGTGAATGGCTACGGCCGGGGAGATTTATTGGTGAACATCAACATCTGGACGCCCAAAAACCTGAGCAAGGAAGAAAAAACCATGCTCGAAAAACTGAGCAAATCACCCAATTTCAAACCCAACCCTTCATCCAAAGACAAAAGTTATTTTGAAAGGATGAGGGAATTTTTCTCATAACCCGATATGGCTGCTGCTCTACAAACCATCAATGTTTCCAAAACCTTTACCCATGTTAAGGCACTTGACGCGGTTTCCATCGAGGTGGAAAAGCAAAGCATTTTCGGTCTGCTCGGCCCCAACGGCGCCGGTAAAACCACACTGATCCGTATCATTAACATGATCACGGCCATGGATGAAGGTCAGGTACTGCTGAACGGGCATCCCGTAACACAGGACGACATCCGCCATATCGGCTACCTGCCCGAAGAAAGGGGACTGTATAAAAAAATGAAGGTCGGCGAGCAGGCGGTTTATCTGGCACGGCTGAAAGGGCTATCAAAACAGGAAGCCCTGAAACATCTGAAAGTCTGGTTTGAAAAATTCGAAATCACATCATGGTGGAACAAAAAGGTGGAAGAACTGTCGAAAGGGATGCAGCAGAAGGTACAGTTCATTGTAACCGTTTTGCACAATCCGAAGCTGCTGATTTTCGATGAACCGTTCAGCGGCTTTGACCCCATCAATGTGAACATTCTCAAAGAGGAAATCCTGAAATTACGTGATGAGGGTGCCACCATCATCTTTTCCACGCACAATATGGCTTCCGTCGAAGAGCTGTGCGACCACATTGCCCTGATCAATAACAGCAAACTGATTCTCTCGGGAGAAATTCACGACATTAAGCAACGGTTCAAATCCAATATCTTTGAAGTAGTTTACCGTTCACCGAAAGATTTATTACTGGACAAACCGGCATTTGAAGTGATTGAAAGGCAAAATAAAAACGGAGAACGTCTGGCAAAGATCAGGATCAATGAAACTGCCAATGCCAATGAATTGTTAAAAAATGTTTTACCACAGGCCGAGGTAGTTTCATTTCGGGAGATTCTGCCTTCGGTTAACGATATATTTATTCAGGAAGTCGAGAAATCAAGCAATAACAAATGAACAAGATCGGGCTCATCATACAACGCGAATATCTGACAAGGGTGAAAAAAAAGTCGTTCATCATCATGTCAATCCTGGGGCCTGTTCTGATCGCAGCCATGATCATCCTGCCGGCGCTCCTTTCCGAGTGGAGCCAGGGAGAAAAAAAACGGGTGGCCGTACTCGATGAAACCGGCCTGTTCATGGGAAAATTCAAAAACCAGGACAACCTTGAATTTTATCCTGTTTACAATGATCTTAACTCGGAAAAAGAAACCGCTTTGTATCAGAGAGGAGATCTTTTGTTATACATCCCGCTCACGCAGTTAAGTCTTCCCACAAAGGCACAATTGTTTTCGACAAAACAGCCCGGGTTGAATGTAACCGTTTACATCAAATCGGTGATGAAAAATGTCATTGAGAACGAAAAGCTGAAAGCCGAAGGCATTGATCCGGAAGTAATCAAGTCGGCAAAAGCACAGATCGATCTGGCCACCATCCGTGTGGATGAAAGCGGAAAAGAGAAAAAAAGTTTTACCGAAGTGGAAGTCGGTCTGGCCATTTTTGCCGGAATCCTGATCTATTTTTTCATTTTCATGTTCGGCGCACAGGTATTGAAAGGTGTGATGGAAGAAAAACAAAACCGCATTGTGGAGGTGATTATCTCTTCGGTCAAGCCGTTCCAACTGATGATGGGCAAAATTGTGGGAATCGCCCTTGTAGGCCTTACCCAGTTTATGCTTTGGATACTTCTGACCGGTTTTTTTCTTATCCTGTTTCAGACCAGCGCCGGTTCCGATTTTAAAGAAAGTTTCAGCACCCTGACCGAACAAAACCAGATGATGAGCCCGGGCACTGCGGACACAACAACAATTGACAGTCAGAAGCTGGCCATGGTTTCCGAGATCATCAACAGCATCGATTTGAAAGCCATGGTATTCAGTTTTATCTTCTATTTTCTCGGCGGCTATTTGCTTTATGCTTCACTTTTTGCAGCCATTGGCGGGGCGGTTGACCACGATGCCGACACCCAGCAGTTCATGCTGCCGGTTTCCATCCCGCTGATCTTTTCGGTGATGATGTCAAGCGCCATCGTTAACCAGCCTGACAGCGGCATGGCTTTCTGGCTTTCCATGATCCCGTTTACTTCACCGGTAACCATGATGATGCGTATCCCGTTTGGTGTGCCTTACTGGGAAATCGGTTTGTCGGCAGCTCTCCTGATTCTCGGGTTCATTGGTACTACATGGCTGGCCGGAAAAATCTACCGTACGGGCATTTTGATGTACGGGCAGAAAGTAAATTATGCAGTGATGTGGAAATGGCTTCGGCAAAGGGGGTAACCGGCTATTTGATCATTGGTTTTTCGTTTGAAAATGATCAGGATGAGAATTTGAATTTTTCAATTAATCACCATCTTTTAAATTAATTAAACAAACAAAAAACAATGCATCCGGAAGAATTGAAAAAATTCCTTGTATTTATCAAAATAACAAATTGGTAATTAAAATAAAATTCTACCTTTGCACCCTCAAAATTTTGAAGTAAAATAATTAATTATTAAGACCAAATGCAGAACAGAGGAGCGATTACATTTTTTGCTGTTGCTTTTGCTTTAGTGTGTTTATACCAGTTGAGTTTTACTTTTGCTACTTACAGGGCCGAGAAAGCCGCCAAAGAGTATGCCGTAAACCAGACTGCGCAAAAGCTGGCAGACCAACTTGCCGGAGGTGACGAAGTATTGAGAGGTTATTACATGGATTCCATTGCCAGGGCCCGTGAAAATTATTACCTTGACAGCATAGCCAACACGGTAATTTATAATTTAGGTATTGACAAATATACTTACAAAGACTGTAAAGAAAGAGAACTCAATCTGGGGCTCGACCTGAAGGGCGGAATGAACGTTGTTCTTGAGGTGTCCGTTGATGACATCATCCGGGCTTTGTCAGGTAACAGCAAAGATCCTGTTTTCCTGAAAGCCATGAAGATGGCCAAGGAAAAACAAAAAAGCAGCACGAAAGATTTTGTTACGCTTTTCGGTGAATCATTCAATGAAATTGATCCCAATGCCAGACTGGCTTCCATATTTCTTTATGAGTTTAAAGATAAGGGGATAACCACAAACTCTACGAATGAAGAAGTATTGTCCGTTATCCAGAAAGAAACAGAAGGCGCCATCGACAGGACATTTGAAATCCTCCGCACGCGTATCGACCGTTTCGGCGTGGCTCAGCCCAATATCCAGAAACTGGCCACCAGTGGAAGGATTCTCATCGAACTGCCGGGTATCAAAGACCCTGAACGTGTCCGTAAACTTTTACAGGGAACGGCTAAACTTGAATTCTGGGAAACCTATAATTTCTCTGAACTCTATCAGTATTTTGATGAAGCCAATGCCAAATTAAGAGCCAAACAAACCATTGAAGAGGAGACATCAGAAGAAACACCCGCCGGAGGAAAGGATTCTTCCAAAGCAGAAGAAAACAAATCCGACACAACGCAGGAAGAAAGTAATCCCCTGCTTGAAGAGCAGGATACGACAGGCGGCAAATCACTGATAGAAGAAATCGGAGCGGATACCACTCAGGAAAATCAAACCCTTAAGTTTGATGAATATGTAAAGAAGAATCCGCTTTATGCCTATCTGATGCCATCATACATTCAAACCCAGGACGGACGCTGGGTTCCGGCAGAACATGCCAGGGTTGGTTATGCGGCAATTAAAGATACTGCACGAATCAACAAGATGCTCCGTGAAGTCAAGGATATTTTCCCGAAAAACCTCATTCTGGCATGGACTGTAAAACCCGACCCGACCAGACCTGATATCCTCGACCTCGTGGCCCTGAAAGCCAGCGGACGGGATGGCTCGGCAGCTTTGGGCGGAGACGTTATCGTGGATGCCCGGCAGGATTATGATCAAAGTAACCGGCCTACGGTTGACCTCCAGATGAATTCGCAGGGTGCCAAGGTATGGAAACGACTCACCGGTGAAAACATCGGACGCCAGATAGCCATCGTCCTTGACGGTTATGTGTATTCTTATCCGAATGTAAATGACGAAATTCCCAATGGACGTTCTGTTATTTCCGGTGGAAGCATGACCGTTGAAGAAGCACAGGACCTTGCTAATGTACTGAAAGCGGGTAAGCTACCTGCTCCGGCCCATATTGTTGAAGAGGCTGTTGTAGGACCTTCGCTGGGACGCGAAGCGGTAAAAGCAGGTATGAACTCCTTTATCCTGGCTTTCATCCTTGTGCTGGCCTATATGATCGCTTATTACAACCGGGGAGGTTGGGTAGCCAGTCTGGCCCTCGTAACCAACATTTTCTTTATTTTCGGTATTCTGGCTTCACTGAAAGCCGTTCTTACCCTGCCCGGTATGGCCGGTATCGTTCTGACACTCGGTATGGCTGTGGATGCCAACGTAATTATCTATGAACGTATCAAAGAGGAAGTGAGGGCAGGCAAAGGATTGCGACTTGCCATAACCGACGGTTATAAAAATGCTTACTCTGCCATCATCGACGGTAACGTAACGACCTTATTAACGGGTATTGTGCTGTACATTTTCGGCACAGGGCCTGTCCAGGGTTTTGCTACCACACTGATCATCGGTATTTTATCGTCCCTGTTTACCGCCATCTTTATTTCCAGGCTCATTTTCACCTGGATGCTCAAAAAGAACTACAAGATCAACTTTTCAAATAAGTTTACAGCCAATGTACTGGCAAATACCAAAATTGACTTCATTAGTGCACGCAAAAAAGCATACATCTTTTCAGGAATTCTTATCCTGATCAGCCTGGGTTCATTATTCACAAAAGGCCTGAATTACGGGATTGATTTCACCGGTGGCCGCACCTATGTGATCCGTTTTGATAAAGATGTGAAAACACAACCCATCAGGGATGCTCTGACAATAGAATTTAACGGTGAAGCGCCTGAGGTGAAAACGTTCGGGCCCAACAGTCAGATCAAAGTAACCACAAAGTTCATGATTGATGATGACCGGCGTGAGGTTGATTCCATTGTTCAGAGAAAACTTTATAACGGAACCGTAAATTTCTTCTCGACAAAGATACCTTACACCGATTTCTCAACTGATACCGAAGGAGAAAACAAATTGCTCGGTATTTTAAGTTCTCAAAAGATCGGGCCGACCATTGCGTACGATATCCGTACCAAAGCTTACTTTGCCATCGGTTTTGCCCTGATCATCATCTTTATATACATTGCCATACGGTTTAAAAAATGGCAGTATGGTGTTGCCGGAGTACTCGCTTTGTTCCATGACTCGTTGATCACGGTGGGGATGTTCTCCCTGTTTTACGGCATACTGCCGTTCAGTATGGAGGTGGACCAGGCATTCATTGCCGCCATCCTGACAATTATCGGTTACTCCATCAACGACACGGTGATCATTTTTGACCGTATCCGTGAATATAATTTCCTGTTCCCCCGACATACGCTGAAAAGAAATATGAATAACGGGTTGAACAGCACGTTGGCACGAACCATGAATACATCCGGTACCACATTCGTGGTATTGCTGATCATATTCATATTCGGCGGCGAAGTGATCAGGGGCTTTATTTTTGCTTTGTTGATCGGAATCCTTATCGGTACCTATTCATCTGTTTTCACAGCCTCACCGCTGGCTTACGATTTGCTGAAAGGTGACAAGCAGGAAGAGGAGATGCAAAAGAAAGCAGAAAAGACAACCGGCCGTAAAAAGAAAAAAAGTTAGAGAATGATTTAATGTCATATTAAAGCCCCGCCTGAAGCGGGGCTTTTTTTGTTAATTTTGCACCTTTGTGCTTTAAATCTGAAACCATTGAATTTACTTTTCTTCGATTTGGGTTCCGGTGAGATCATGTTGATCATCATCGTGATTTTTCTCGTTTTCGGGCCGAGCAAGATTCCGGAAATGGCACGCGGATTGGGTAAATTTATTAATGAAATAAAACGGGCCTCCGAAGATATTAAAACCGAAATAAACCGTGAAGCCGACAGACTGGAACGGGAAAAAAGACTGGAGGAATACAAATCAAAAATAGAAAAAGACCTCAATACCGGTGATGAAAAGCAAACGGAACCGGAGTCTGATAATAAAGAATCCGGCACAAAGAAATCTGCCAAAGAAAAAACAGATAACGAAAAGGATAACAAAGAAACAGATAACGAAGTCAAATAAAAATAAAAAATTTACGTTTGATGAAATTGGATAGAAGTATTAGGAAACATTTCACGGATAAAATAATGCACAGAGCATCTCTCCTTTTTATTTTGTTGATGATCAGCGGGATTGTTATGGCACAACGTAATCCTACCAAAAGTGCCGACGACGCATTTTCAAAGCAACAATATTCGGTGGCCATCGACAAATACAAAAAAGCTTATACAAAAGTTAAAAAGAATAAAGAAGAAAAAAACAGGATCACTGCCCAACTGGCTGTATGCTACCGTATGACCGGCAATTACAAACGTGCCGAAGCAGCATACAAACGCCTCGTTGCCAACGGATGGGACAGAAAACAACCGGAAATATTACTTTGGTATGCCGAGATGCTGAAGATCAACGGCAAGTATGACGAAGCCGTCGAACAGTACAATGCCTATGCCCTTCGGGCGCCAAACGACCCGCGGGGAAAGCAGGGTGCAGAGGTCACTAAGAAAATCCCCGAATGGATTGAAAACCCTTCCAAATACGAAGTCACCAATGTAAAAGATATCAATTCGAGGGAAGCTGATTTTGCCCCGGCTTTCGGAAACAGCAACTTCAACGAACTGGTATTCACTTCTACCCGCGAAGGATCCACAGGGAAAGAAGAAGACAAATGGACGGGGCAGAGTTTTTCAGATTTATGGATGGCCAAGATTGACAGAAAGGGAGAATGGAGCACACCCGAGCTGTTCGACAAATCGGAAACCATCAACACCAAGGCCAACGAAGGGGCTGCACAAATGAACAGCAAGTTCAACGCAATCTATTTCACGCGCTGCCCGAACGACCCGAATAAGGAATCGGGATGTCAGATCTTTGTTTCGCGCCGGACAGGCCGCAACTGGAGTAAACCCGAAATGGTGGATATAAAAAGCGTTGACACACTTTCCACTGTGGGACAACCTTCTGTCAGTGAAAGTGAACTGATCATTTATTTCTCTTCCGACAGAAAAGGAGGACAAGGGGGCAGAGATATCTGGGTAGCCCTGCGGGATTCAAAAAGCAAACCCTTTGGCAGGCCACTTAACCTGGGGCCCGTGATCAATACACCAGGTGACGAAATGTTTCCCTATCTTCGGAATGATACAACCCTTTATTTTGCATCGGACGGCCATCCCGGCATGGGCGGGCTGGACATCTTTGTTTCAACCATTGACACATCCGGTAACTGGGGGCCACCCAAAAACCTGAAATATCCCATGAATTCAAACATGGATGATTTCGGCATCGTCTTTCATCCCGAAGAAGAATATGGTTATTTAAGTTCTAACCGTAAAGGCACACGCGGCAAGGAAGATATCTGGTATTTTATTGAGCCGCCACTCGAATTTACGCTTTCGGGAACTGTGAAAGATGAACGGACACTGATGTTTGTGGAAAATGCCAATGTGCGGCTGGTGGGCTCAAACGGCATATCGGTTTCCACACGATCCAATAACAACGGATTTTATACGTTCGGCAAAAGTCAGTTGGATCCCAATACCACCTTCGAGATCATCGTTTCCAAACCCGGGTATTTCAATACCAAAGGGACCATCACAACGGTGGGGCTTGAATTCAGTAAAGATTTTGAAAAAGATTTCATGCTGCAACCCATCCCGGAAGAACCAATCGTCCTGCCAGAGATTCTTTACGATCTGGCAAAATGGGATCTCAAACCCCAATATCAGGACTCGTTGCAGGGATTGATCCAGACACTGCGCGACAACCCCAACCTTGTCATCGAGCTGGCGTCACATACTGACACCCGCGACACCGAGGAGCGGAACGACATCCTGTCGCAAAAGCGTGCCCAGTCGGTTGTCAACTATCTGATCATGCGTGGTATTGAACCCGACCGCCTCGTGGCAAAAGGTTACGGCGAGCATGTTCCCCGGACGCTGAAAAAAGACATTGTCCGCGATGGCTTTCTTTTCAAAAAAGGAACCGTACTGGATGATGATTTCATCAACTCATTGTCTTCAACAGCAGAGAAAGAAGCCGCGCACCAGTTGAACCGCCGTACGGAGTTCCGTGTGTTACGAAGGGATTATGTACCACAGGCAACCGCGAACATAGACATCAAGGATGTGAACATTCTGCTGAATCCCGAGGACAACATGGTCAGGTTTAACGTGGAACCGAAAACCGGAATATACATCTCCACCTGTATCATCAACGGTTACAACGAAGAATTTGCCTATGATAGGGGCTCCGAACCCATGATCTCGCTGGACAAAGCCATAGATCTGCTAAAATGGGGCGCCATCAGCAAAGACGATTTTGAAGGAGATCCGGAGAAAATACTGGCCAACAACACAATTGCCGACCATGCCGTAATTAATTTTAAAGAAATCACAATTGCAAACAAAACGGTCAAGGACGTCAAGATCAAGGTTTACCATAAATTGCGTTACGGTCTCGTATTTGGCGATTCGCTGCTGAAACGTTTCGGGAAATTCAACTTCAATCCGAAAACCAAGACGCTGAAGATTGAGTAGGTTTTAACAACAGGTTGGTTTTAACAACAAGCTGGTCGGGATTTGCAATCCCGACCTTATGAACAAGAAAAACAAATAAGAATCCGATATAAATGATATAAACTTTCGGATTGCAAATCCGAAAGAGCTATAAACAATGACACAACAATCCCGATACAACCAGCGCGGCGTTTCCGCATCCAAAGAGGATGTGCATGCTGCCATTAAAGACCTGGATAAAGGGCTGTTCCCTAATGCATTTTGCAAGATCATTCCGGACATTCTGGGCAATGACGCGGAATACTGCAACATTATGCACGCCGACGGGGCAGGAACAAAATCTTCACTGGCATACATGTACTGGAAAGAAACTGGCGACCTTTCGGTCTGGAAAGGGATTGCACAGGATGCCATCGTGATGAACACTGACGACCTGCTGTGTGTGGGCATAACCGACAACATCCTGCTTTCATCCACAATCGGCCGCAACAAAAACCTCATTCCCGGCGAAGTGATTGCCGCCATTATCAACGGCACGGAAGAATTTCTGCAAAAGATGAGGGAACTGGATGTGAACATCTACCTGACAGGTGGAGAGACAGCCGACGTGGGTGACCTGGTCCGAACTGTCATTGTGGATTCCACCGTCACGGCAAGGGTAAAACGCAGTGAAATCATCGAAAACCACATCCGGCCCGGCGATGTCATAGTGGGACTGGCTTCTTTCGGGCAGGCCACCTACGAAGACGAATACAACGGCGGCATGGGAAGCAACGGGCTGACTTCGGCAAGGCATGATGTTTTCAATAAACAACTGGCAAAGAAATATCCGGAAAGTTATGATCCGTTGGTACCAAACGAGCTGGTTTATTCAGGAAAACTGCAATTGACCGGGCCTTCGCCCGTGGAGGATGTGGACGTGGGAAAGCTGGTTTTGTCGCCCACAAGGACGTATGCCCCCGTCATCAAAGCCATACTGAAAGCACACCGGAAAAATATCCACGGCATGATTCATTGCAGCGGCGGAGCACAGACCAAGGTACTGCACTTTGTTGATAACCTGCATATCGTCAAAGACGACCTGTTTCCCACCCCTCCCCTGTTTGAGATGATCCAGGCACAGTCGGGTGCCGACTGGAAAGAAATGTATCAGGTATTCAACATGGGCCACCGGATGGA
>JAOZOO010000094.1 GCA_029933225.1 Bacteroidales bacterium
CCAAAGAACTGTTCGGCGAAAACACCAAAACCCGTTTTCGTCCTTCTTATTTCCCATTTACGGAACCTTCGGCGGAGATGGACGTTTCGTGTAATATCTGTGGTGGAAAAGGATGTAATATCTGCAAATATACCGGCTGGGTAGAAATCCTCGGTTGCGGTATGGTAGATCCTTTTGTACTGGAATCGTGTAACATCGACAGTAAGAAATACACGGGCTTTGCTTTTGGTATGGGTATCGAGCGTATTACCATGCTCAAATACCAGATCAACGACCTGCGGTTATTCTTCGAAAACGACCTGCGGTTCCTGGAGCAGTTTAAATCGGCTTACTGATCCTGTTCTGATGGGGCTCATTTGACTGAATATGTTTATCTTATCTTTGTCAGATGAAACTCAAACGAATACTTGTTTTTCTTCTGCCGTTATTTTTTCCTTCTCTGTTAAATGGGCAGCAGGTTTTTAGTTTGAGCGGAGGGGTTACGATACCTAAAAGGATTTACACAAGTACAAATCCTCATTTATCCGTTGCTTCTGATTTCAAAAATACCTTCGCCGTTTCTTTTGACTACAATAAATATACGGGAAAGCATTTCGGATTTAGCCTGCAACTGAATTATATTAATACGGTAGCTGATCTCATAATCACTTCCGGTAGTCAGGGCGGAGGATACCACACTGACTCGGTTTACTATAAATTGGGGTTTCTAAATATTAATGTTCTACCGGGATTCAAGTGGGGCGAAAAAGTTCAGTTCTTCCTGCAGGCCGGGCCTTATTTTGGTATTTTAGCTCATACCAACAATGACGCCCGCGGCAACATTCAAAGTCCTGATATCGGGCTCACCGGAGTACTTGGCTTACGGATACATATTGCCCGGAATGTAGGATTTTTGATAAAAAATGTTTACAGTTACGGCTTTGTCAATATATACAGGGATGCCGGTAATCTGTCAAATGTAAACATTATGATTCTGGGAGGCATGTACTATTCCCTTCCTGAAAATTAAGAATTCTTTACGATTAGTTCCCTTGTTCTGGCTACCGCTTTTTCTTTGATCTCAGGTGTGATGTATTGTTTGGCCTGCGAAATAACATAAGTAATCAGGGCTAAATCGTCGGCAAAACCCACGACCGGCAGAAAATCGGCAATGAAATCGGTGGGAAAAATGAAATAGCCGAGAGCTGCTGCAAAAATACCTCTCACTTTTAACGGAACACTTTTGTCAAACATCAGATAGTATAAAACCAACAACGACTCCAGTGTCTTTACTCCCAGTAACCCGACGAGTCTGCCGAGTTTGAGAAAAAAATCCGTTTTGTTGAAATACTTCGAATAATCCAGTAAACCGTCTTCTGTTCTCATGCTTTATTAACGAAATTATTTGTGTTTTGTTTTATTTTTCATTTGTTCCATCTCGTGCAATTCGATGATCTCCAGCAACACATCCATATCTTTAATTGCTGTCATATCCATCCTGAAAACCCCGACAACGTTCTCAATACTTCTTACCTGCCGGACAAACTCCTCTGTTTTTTCCTTATTTACGGCATTTTTTATCAGAAAAAAATAATCTATTTCCTTTTTTGAAGGGATTAGCCTGCGCATGCTGTTTGCGTTGCTGATCAGATACAGCGTTGTATGATCTTCCTTTTCATAGCAACAATACCATGAGTATTTATTTTCTTTGCCATCACCAACTGCCAAATCATCAAACTTTTTCAAATGGACACCCGTTTTCTGGTTAATGCAATAAGCCATACGGTAGTCTTTCAGATGACTGACAACAGCCAGCAGGTCGTACTCGTCGAAATAATCAATTTTAAGACGTAGTTTTTTAGCCATGGTTCAAAATTACAAAACAATATTCTAAGCAAACCTGTGCCACGTATTGTTTCTCAGAAAATAAAAGGGGAATGACTATTCTTTTACCGATTCTTCAATTTTTTGCCATGCTTTTTCTGCCACCAGGCGTTCGGCTCCTTTGATGGAATAATCCTGTGAAGTGGCAATAACCTTGTTGTCGATCAGCAACGAAACCACGTATTGTCGCTTATTTTTTTCACCTACCTGGTCAACTACTCTGAACTGAATATCTTTTTTTTCTTTCTGCGACCATTCGATGATGCGGCTTTTGTAGCTCACTTCTTCTTCCACCAGTTGCTCCACGTCAAAATGCACCCCGATAATCCTGTGCAACAAAATCTTTTTTGTAAAATCATATCCTTTATCCAGAAAGATAGCCCCGATAAAAGCTTCGAAAGCATCACCACCAGCCGACTTGGGCTGACCTGACTGCATCTCTACCGATACCACCAACTTCTGAAGGCCCAGTTTCAACGATAACTTGTTCAATGAAGTGCGGCTGACGATCTTTGATCGCATCTGGGTAAGAAACCCTTCGTCTTTATATGGGAACCGCCTGAAGAGATAATCGGCCACGATGGCACTTAAAATGGCATCGCCCAAATACTCCAGTCGTTCATTATTGATTTTCAGCCCATTAATCTTTTTAGCTGTGGCTGACTTATGCCTTAAAGCCAGTTTATATAAGTTAATATTTTTGGGATAGAAGCCGAAAATGTTCTTGACGGCTATATATAAGTCTTTATCAGACGAAAGGTACGACTTGATATAACTAAAAATCAGCAAATCAGGGTTTTATTTTACAAACTTTTTAAAGATAATCGAAGCATTATGGCCCCCAAAGCCAAACGTATTGCTTAATGCTGCGTTTATTGTTCTTTTAACTGCCTTATGATAAGTGAAATTAAGGTCATTGTCAATTTGCGGATCATCTGTGAAATGGTTAATGGTAGGAGGAACCATATCATTTTTAACTGCCAGCACCGTTGCAATTGCCTCAACCACGCCGGCACCTCCAAGCAGATGGCCAGTCATCGATTTTGTGGAGTTGATATTGATCTCGTAAGCATGATCCTTAAAAAGGTTGACGATCGCCTTTGGTTCAACAACGTCTCCAACAGGTGTTGAAGTCCCGTGTGTATTAATGTGGTCAATATCTTCGATCGACATGCCGGCATCGTCAAGAGCTGCTTCCATACATCTGTATGCACCGTCGCCTTCTGGATGCGGTGCTGTCATGTGGTAACCATCACCCGACAAACCGGCCCCGGCTACTTCTGCATAAATATGTGCTCCTCTGGCAAGAGCATGCTCCAGTTCTTCAAAAACTACACCACCGCCACCTTCACCGATCACAAATCCGTCACGGTCTTTGTCAAAAGGACGTGATGCCGTTTTAGGGTCATCATTGCGCGTGGAGATAGCATGCATGGCATTGAAGCCGCCCACTCCTTCTTCGGTAATGGCTGCCTCCGAACCTCCGGTTACAAACGCTATAGCTTTACCCAGTCTGATGTAATTAAATGCATCAGCCAGGGCATTGGCCGAAGAAGCACATGCCGATACCGTGGCAAAATTCGGCCCTCTGAATCCATATTTGATGGAGATATGGCCGGCGACTATATCGGCAATCATTTTCGGAATAAAGAAAGGGTTGTAACGGGGTGTACCGTCTCCTCTGGCAAAACCAACAACTTCATCATGGAATGTTCTGAGACCACCGATTCCGGATGCCCAGATCACTCCTATTTTATTGCCGTCAAAAGAACCTTTGTCAAGACCCGAATCTGATACCGCTTCGGTAGCGGCTACCATTCCCAATTGGGCATACCTGTCGTGTTTCCGCAATTCTTTCCGGTCAAAAAATTCCCGGCCGTCATAATTCTTTACTTCACACGCGATTTTTGTTTTAAACTTTTCGGTGTCAAATAAAGTTATTCTGGCAGTCCCACTTACTCCATTAACAAGTGCGTCCCACAAATCATTGACGTTATTGCCAATCGGAGTAATTGCACCTATTCCTGTAACAACTACTCTCTTTAACTCCATATATTAAATGGTTTACTACTGGTGACCTTCAATGTAAGTAACGGCGTCACCCACGGTTTCGATTTTTTCCGCTTCTTCGTCCGGAATTGAAAGATTGAATTCTTTTTCAAATTCCATAATCAATTCAACAGTATCAAGTGAATCAGCACCTAAGTCATTGGTGAAACTAGCTTCATTTGTAACTTCACTTTCTTCAACACCAAGTTTATCTACAATGATGCTGACAACTTTTGAACGAACGTCTGACATATATCAAATTTTTTATTGGTTAAACTGCTGCAAAGAAAGACATTAATACGATAAAAAACAATAAAAATATTAATATTTTGATTTTTTAAGATTTTAAATATTTCGGTCACAGGCTTTTGTATAGGATGCTTAAAATAACCCGGTTATACTAACCCTACGGTGAATATTTTTATTTTTGGAAAAACATTCCACACCTAAAACAAATACAATTCATGAAAAATATAGCCATTTTTGCTTCGGGTAACGGTACAAACGCTGAACGGATCATGGGTTTTTTTTCCGATCATGACGACATCAATATTCAGCTTGTTTTAACCAATAACCCCAAAGCAGGCGTCATTGCCAGGGCACAAAAATTCAATGTCACCTGCCGGATTTTTACGAGAGAGGAGTTTTATCATTCAGATAAAATTGATAAGATACTGAAGGATAATAATATTGATTTTATTGTCCTTGCCGGTTTCCTGTGGCTGATTCCTTCATCTGTTATTCAAGCATTTCCGGGGCGCATCATTAACATCCATCCGGCCCTATTACCCAAATACGGTGGTAAAGGAATGTTCGGACATCATGTACATGAGGCTGTTATTGCCAACAAAGAAACTCAGTCGGGTATTACCATTCATTATGTGAATGAGCATTACGATGAAGGAAATATCATTTTTCAGGCCACGTGCGAGGTGAAAAAAGACGATACGCCCGACACACTGGCTGCCAGAATTCACAAACTGGAATATACTCATTTTCCGGTTGTTATTAAGAAACTTCTGGAAGAATTGTAGTTATTACGGATGGTTTAATAACCATTCCATTTCACTACTTTTTTAAATGGTTTGCGGATTTTCTTACGGGTCTTGTAATCTTCAGGTGTATATCCGAGGGTAATCAGTAAAGGCACTGTTTTATTTTCGGGCACATGGAGAAGTTCTTTCACGCCCTGCTCATCAAACCAACCCAGCATACAAGTTCCCAAACCATCTTCAGCTGCCTGCAGGCAAAAATGTTCGGCGGTGATCCCTCATCCATCAGAGGATATTCCTTTTTTTTGATCCTTCCCCCCACCTCCGTGATCATTTTAGGCTTCTCCATTACAATGGCCACAATCACCGGGGCCTGTGGAACAAATTTATTGAATGTTTTGGCCGGGCCGAAAGTTTTTCGCGCCACTTTATCTTTCAATTCAGGCTCATCCACCACAACAAACGTCCATGGTTGTGAATTACTTGCCGAAGGCGCCAATCGGGCCGCCTCAAGGCATCGTTCGATTTTCTCCCTTTCTACCGGTTTATCTGTATATTTTCTGTCACTCTGTCTTATCGTTACCAATTCAAGAAATTCCATGATTACCTTCTTTTCAATTTGAATTCAATTTTTTTATGGCCTTTACTGTTCATGATGGAGGCCAGCAAATCATCTCCTGAAATTTCGTAAGTGATGATGTTCGGATACTCGTTTGTTTTATTTTCAAAAACCCATTTGTTTCTTTCAGCTTCCGTAAGTTTAAATAAAGTATAGTCCTCCTCGAGGCCCTGTTTAACTGCCAGAAATACGTTTTTGTCCTCGTAATAAAACTTCATCATCTCTTTAAAGGCCTTATCTTTCTCCTGCAGGCTGTATCCCATTCCTTCCATCAGTGTATCGGACATGACTTCCCATGTTTCGAAAAACTGTATTTGCTGCGACGACCAGTTTCCTGCCAACACATATAAATCACGCATGGCTTCCTCTGGTTCAGGGTGATAACATGCTGTCAACATCCATACAGATATGAAAACCGTTGATAAGAAAAAACTTCTGTTCATCAATCTAACCGTTTTTTAATTTCTTCTGTTTCTTTCTCAAAACCGGGTTTTCCGAGCAGGGCGAACATATTTTTCTTGTAAGCTTCCACCCCCGGTTGATCAAATGGGTTAACACCCAGGATATACCCGCTGAGCGCACAAGCCATCTCGAAGAAATAGATCATTTCTCCCATTATTTCTTCGTTTACCCGCGGGATGGTAATCCTGAGATTGGGCACACCACCATCCAGATGTGCCAGGGTTGTTCCCAGTTCCGCCTGGCGGTTTACCTGATGGATTGGCATACCTGCAATGTAGTTGAGTTTATCCAGGTTTTTGTCGTCTTCCGGAACTTTCAGCTCATTGTCAGGCAGTTCTACCGAGATCACCGTCTCAAAAATATTTCGTAACCCGTCCTGAATGTACTGGCCCATCGAATGCAGATCGGTGGTAAAACTTACACCTGCCGGAAAAATTCCTTTATTTTCTTTTCCTTCGCTTTCACCGTATAATTGTTTCCACCATTCGGTAAAATAGAACAAACGCGGTTCATAATTTACCATGATTTCCGTAGTCTTTCCTTTCCGGTAAAGTTCATTTCTTACCACGGCATAGGCCGAAACCGGATTTACTGCAATGGAATAATCCTTCCCGATATGATCTTTCATCCTTTTTGCTCCATCCAGCATCGCCCTGATATCAAAACCTGCTACAGCTATGGGCAGCAACCCCACAGGTGTCAGCACCGAATACCTTCCGCCTACATCATCCGGAACAACAAATGTTTCATACCCTTCTTCATCAGCCAGCTGCTTCAAAGCCCCCTTTTCTTTGTCGGTGATAGCCACAATTCTCCTTCGTGCCTCTTCCACACCGTATTTGTTTTCCAGATGGCTTCTTAAAATTCTGAAAGCGATGGCGGGTTCGGTGGTCGTTCCCGATTTGGAAATAACCGCCAGCGAATAGTCTTTTTCATCCAGGATCGTAAGCAGATCATGCAAATAATCTTCACTGATATTCTGACCCGCATACAAGATCACCGGAGCACCATTCTCTTTTTTCAAATGAGGAAAGTGGTGGTTTAAAGCTTCGATAACTGCCCTGGCTCCCAGATACGATCCCCCAATACCGATGACAACAAAGATGTCCGACTTTTTTCTCAGACCGGCAGCCGTTTTTTCTATTTTATCCAGAACATGTGCATGTGTTTGTTCCGGTAATCCCATCCATCCCAAAAAGTCGCTACCCTTGCCTGTTTTATTACGTAAAGCAAGATAGTGATGGTTAATTTCTTCCTGATAGTTTTTTAAATCGGCTTCTGAAATAAAATCCAGAGCGTTGTTGTAATCGAAAGTTAAACGGATCATTTTTTTGTGTATTATTTTGCCGGTGAAATTAATAAATAAGATGTAAAGGTTAAATTTCGATTATTCTGATGCCTTCTGCTGATGTAAATAAGACCCGGTTAACAAATGCAGGAAAGTACATTTGGAGAATTGACGCATAAGCGAAAAAGAGTTATCTTTATTGGTACAAAAACGTAATACCCATGGCACAGAAAGAGATCAAACTTTTACAACAACAAATCGATAAACTATATACTGACGACTTCGAGCTTGAACCCTGGAAAAAGTACACGGTTGTTCTTCTGGAAAGGATTTTCGGTGCAGAAACCGAAAAAATACGGATGATCAGAGAAATTGACTTTGAATTCAGTTCATGGTCATTGCGCGATGCTTCGGGAAATGAATCATACGAAGAAAGCAGTAAAAAGCAGGCCTGTGAAATATTACAGGCCGCCATTGATGAGTTAAAAATATTTGGACTGCCTGATGTGTCCAAAAAAGAACAATCCGAAAAAGCGCTTTTAACTTTATTGAATTGTCTTCTTGACGAATTGAAAGGTTCTCAGGTGAAACAGCTGAAAGTTATTTTTTCTTCCGGCGACAGTTCTGAAGAAAAAAAGAGAAAAGTGAAAGAAATCCTGCAAAGTCTGGGCGAAACAGGAGCTTATGAAGTTCTGACCAATATGTTATTTCTGCCCGAAGCACAACATATTTTGATCAAGTAAACCCGAAAACTGCATATTCACCTAACAGAAATACTACAATTTATTTGTCTTTTCCCGCTTTATAATTGATTTCCAACGAATTTTTAGGCTGCCACCCGTTCACCAAGTGCAGCAATTTTCTTAGATTTGCAGCCAATTTTTTATGTAACAATCACATAAAGGTTTTAAAAAAGAATGAAATATCAGGAATACAAACAGTTGAATCTGACAAAAATTGCCGATGAGGTAAGGGCATTTTGGGAAGAGAACGATATCTTCAAAAAGAGCCTCGATATGCGCCGGGGCAACCAGCCGTTTGTATTCTACGAAGGGCCGCCGTCAGCCAATGGGGTTCCGGGTATTCACCATGTAATGGCACGTACTATCAAAGACTTGTTTTGCCGTTATCAGACTCTGAAAGGAAAATATGTAGAGCGGAAAGCCGGTTGGGATACGCATGGCCTTCCGGTGGAGATCAGCGTGGAAAAAACCCTCGGCATCACGAAGGAAGATATTGGCAAGAAGATAAGCGTGGTGGAATATAACCAAGCCTGCCGTAAAGAAGTGCTGAAATACAAAGACCTGTGGGATGAGCTGACTAAAAAAATAGGTTACTGGGTAGATTTGGAGCATCCTTACATCACCTTCGACAACAAATACATCGAGACAGTCTGGTATCTGCTCAAAAAACTATACGAAAAAGGACTATTGTACAAAGGTTATACTATTCAGCCCTATTCACCGGCAGCAGGAACCGGTCTCAGTACCCACGAACTGAACCAGCCGGGCTGTTACCGCGATGTGTCTGACACAACCGTCGTAGCACAATTCAAAGTGATAAAAGGAGAAGGTCCTGAACATCTGTTTGACAATGTGGACACCGATCTGTATTTCCTTGCCTGGACAACCACTCCGTGGACATTGCCTTCCAATACGGCATTAGCTGTAGGAGATAAGATCGACTATGTAAAAGTGAAAACGTTCAATCCGTATACAGGAATTCCCATTCATGTCATTTTAGCTAAAGAGCGGCTGAATGCTTATTTTTCAGAAAAAGATAAAGACCTCAGCTTCGACGATTACAAAGCTGGCGATAAACACGTTCCTTTTCGGATTATCAGTGAATACAAAGGTTTTGAGCTGACAGGCGCACGTTATGAGCAGCTGTTCCCGTGGATCAAACCGAAGGGAAAAGCCTTTGAAGTCATACCCGGAGATTTCGTGACCACTGAAGACGGTACCGGTATTGTACATATTGCTCCGACCTTTGGCGCCGACGACGACCGCGTTGCCAAAATCATGGGCATTTCACCACTAATACTTATCGACAAAAGTGGTGAACGTCGCCCGATGGTAGATTTAAAGGGTAAATTTTACACAATTGAAGATCTTGACACTGAATTTGTGAAAACATATGTGAACATCGATCTCTATAAAAAATATGCGGGCCGTTATGTAAAAAACGATTATAACCTCAACTCCAAAGAAAACGACCCTGTGCTGGATATCGATCTGGCCGTTGATCTGAAAAAGAACAACAAAGCTTTTCGCATTGAGAAGCATACGCATAATTATCCGCACTGCTGGCGGACAGATAAACCCGTGCTTTATTACCCGCTCGACAGCTGGTTTATCAAAACAACTGCGCTGAAAGAGAGGATGATCAAGCTGAACAAAACCATCAACTGGAAGCCTAAAGCTACCGGTGAAGGCAGGTTTGGCAACTGGCTTGAAAATTTAGTGGACTGGAATTTGTCACGCTCCCGTTTTTGGGGTGTTCCGTTACCCATCTGGACAACCGAAGACAAAAACGAACAAATTGCTATCGGGTCAGCTGAAGAGCTGAAAGCTGAAGTGGAAAAAGCTATTGAAGCCGGATTTATGGATAAAAATCCGTTGGAGAATTTCTTGCCGGGCGACATGAGTAAAGAGAATTATAAATCGTTTGATTTCCACCGCCCTTATGTTGATGAAATAGTTCTGGTTTCGGAAAGCGGTAAAAAAATGTACCGTGAACCGGGCCTGATCGACGTCTGGTTCGACTCGGGAGCTATGCCGTATGCACAGTTCCACTTTCCTTTCGAAAATGAGGAAACATTTAAAAACAATTTTCCCGCCGATTTCATTGCCGAAGGTGTGGATCAGACGAGAGGCTGGTTCTTTACACTGCATGCCATTGCCACGATGCTGTTCAATTCGGTAGCATTTAAAACAGTTGTTTCCAACGGCCTGGTACTCGACAAGGCAGGTAATAAAATGTCGAAACGACTGGGGAATGCCATCGATCCATTCACGACCATCGAAAAATATGGTCCCGATGCTACCCGCTGGTATATGATCACCAATTCGCAACCCTGGGATAACTTACGTTTCGACCTGGATGGAGTGGATGAGGTGCGTCGGAAGTTCCTTGGTACGCTGTATAACACCTATGCCTTTTTTGCTTTGTATGCCAACATCGATGGCTTTACGTACAGTGAAGAGGAAGTGCCTGTTTCGGAACGTACGGAACTGGATCGCTGGATCCTTTCCGAGTTAAATTCGCTGATCCAGACGGTTGATGAAGCTTACAGTAATTACGAACCCACAAAAGCCGGTAGAGCCATACAGTATTTCGTGAATGAACATCTGAGTAACTGGTATGTGCGACTTTCGAGAAGAAGATTCTGGAAGGGAACCTATTCGAAAGATAAGGTAGAAGCTTATCAGACTTTATACAAATGTCTCGAAGTAGTAGCACAACTTTCATCGCCTGTTGCACCGTTCTTTACCGATAAGATGTTTACCGACCTCAATCGTGTAAGTAAACGCTTTGATGTGGATTCGGTACACCTGACCGATTTTCCTGTAGCCGACGAAACGCTGATTGATAAAGACCTGGAAGAGAAAATGGAGATGGCTCAAAAAATATCTTCTATCGTCCTGTCACTCAGAAAGAAAAATAACATCAGGGTGCGGCAACCCCTAAATAAGATTATGATACCTGTACTGGATGAACATTTTAAAGAAGTGGTAAAAGCGGTAGAGCAGCTGATCCTTTCGGAGGTCAACGTGAAGGAGATGGAATACATTACGGAAGACTCGGGTATTCTGGTAAAGAAGATCAAGCCCAATTTTAAAAGTCTTGGGCCAAAATATGGTAAACTGATGAAACAGATTGCCGCACATATTCAGCAATTCAGTCAGGACGATATCAAACAACTGGAAACTTCCGGAAAAACATCTTTCTCTATTGATGGACAAGAAGTAGTCATCGGTATGGAAGATGTGGATATCACAACGGAAGACATACCCGGATGGAGCGTAGCTACACAGGACCATGTAACCATCGCTCTCGACATTACGCTTACACCGGAACTTATCAATGAAGGCATCGCTCGTGAGTTGGTGAACCGGATTCAGAACCTGCGGAAAGATAAAGGGCTGGAAGTTACGGACCGTATTCAGTTAACGATAGAAAAATCGGACGATACACTGGAGGCTTTCAGGCAGCATGAAGACTATATTTGTTCCGAGACCCTGGCACAGATCGCATTTGACGATAGCCTTCAAAAAGAAGATGCCGAAGTGGTAGAACTGGTAGATGGGATTAAGACCAGACTGTTTATTAAAAAAATTGATGTTTAAAAAAACCTTAAAACTGGATTTATAATAAAAAGTGTTGTATATTTAAACACGTAATTTACATCCGTATTAAATAAGTGGATACACAAAAACAAGAGGATATGAAAGAAAAAAAGACTGAACCTAAGAAGACGAGATACACGGATGAAGAACTTGAAGAATTCAAGCAGATCATTCTCGAAAAACTTGCAAAGGCAAAAGCAGATCTCAAATTGCTGACTGAAGCATATACAAACCATAGTGAGAACGATACAAATGACACATCGCCCACCTTTAAAGTACTAGAGGAAGGGCAGCAGGTGCTTTCCAAAGAAGAAAACAGCCGCCTGGCAGCACGCCAGACACGTTTTATCAACAACCTGGAAAATGCACTGGTTCGTATCGAAAACAAAACCTATGGCATTTGCCGTGTTACCGGAAAGCTGATCAGCAAAGAACGCCTGAGAGCCGTACCGCACGCTACTTTAAGCATCGATGCCAAACTGGCCCAGTCGAAGCCCAAAATAATGAACTAATTTAAAAAGCGGTTTCTTGAAAAAAGCTTTCATCGTTATTTTTCTGGTGCTGTTTTTCGACCAGGCACTGAAATTTTATATTAAACTTACCATGACACTTGGGGAAGAAATCCCCATGATCGGCAACTGGTTTAAACTCTATTTTACCGAAAACTATGGCATGGCATTCGGCATGCAGTTCGGGGGTGAGTGGGGTAAGTTATCACTGAGTATTTTCAGGATCCTGGCCATCATTGCCATTGGTGTTTACCTCTATATGGTCACCCGGAAAAAGAATGTAAGCACCGGCCTGATCGTCAGCATTTCGATGATCCTTGCAGGGGCCCTGGGTAATATTATCGACAGTGCTTTTTACGGAATGCTTTTTACGCAAAGCAGTTATCATACGGTAGCCGAATTTGCCTCTGCAGGGCAGGGTTATGCCGGCTTTTTACATGGGAAAGTAGTCGATATGTTATATTTTCCGATCATCAATCTGTCGCAATCAGAGCTGCCTGCATGGGTTCCTGATTTCTTGATAGGTTATGATGGCCGGTTCGTGTTTTTCCGCCCCATCTTCAATCTTGCCGACTCGTCTATCACCATTGGGGTGCTATGGCTGATTCTTTTTGAGCGAAAACATCTGTCTTTATAATCCCAATTTGTTTTTAAAAATATAAAAAGCCGCAGGGATCATTAAATTATCTGCGGCTTTTTCAATTGTTGGTTACATGCTATAACGGAATATTTCCGTGTTTCTTAGGCGGATTACTGTCCGATTTATTCTGCG
>JAOZOO010000018.1:0-9221 GCA_029933225.1 Bacteroidales bacterium
TCGCATATCGAAATGACAGTTTGGACAGCGTGCTTGCCCGGGGGATTCCTGCCCGACGGTAGGCAGGTCTCACGCTCCTATCGTCGCGTATCGAAATGAACTGTTTTCTTCGTCCGGATTTGTGCCAGAGGCACTCCTCTGGAGCAAACCGAACGTTTCTCCACTCGTCACCAACATTTTTTTCTGACAACTCTTCGGGGTTGAACCGGGGTTTTTTTGTTGTTCTATAATCATTTCATCCTTTCGGGATTTTTAAAATTCAAATACAATTCTTCAACAGATCCATCCATTCTTGCATCCAACCAACCAACCCATTCACACTTCCATTAACCATTAACCATTTTCCAGCATCCAGCATCCAGTAACCAATATCCAGCCTAATACTCCTTCCACGGTTTGATGGTCAGGTCCTCAAGGCGGTAGCGTGTGATGGCATAAATGAAAGCACTGGCCAGCCGCGCATTGGTGATGAGCGGGATGTTGAAATCCACAGCCGCGCGGCGGATGGCGTAATCGTTATTTAACTCTTCACGGCTCAAATTTTTGGGAATATTGATCACCATATCCACCTGTTTGTTTCTGATCAGCTCATAAGCATTGGGTTCTTTCGGAACGTCAGGCCAGTAAACCATGGTGGTTTCAATGTTGTTTTCCAGGAAGAAATCATGGGTTCCTTTGGTGGCATACAGGTGATATCCTTTTTCGATAAGATAATGCGCACTTTGCAATAATTCGGTTTTCGAGCGCATGGGCCCCGAGGAGATCAGGATGTTCTTTTTGGGAATACGGAAACCCACCGACAGCATGGCTTTCAGGATGGCTTCGTAATAATCGTCGCCCATGCAGCCCACTTCGCCCGTTGAGGCCATATCCACGCCCAGCACCGGGTCGGCTTTACTCAGACGTGAAAATGAAAACTGTGATGCTTTCACCCCGATGTGATCGATGTCGAAAAGCGATTTGTTGGGTTTTTCCATCTTTTCACCCAGCATGATGCGGGTGGCGTAATCAATAAAGTTGGTTTTCAGCACTTTGGAAACAAACGGGAAACTTCTCGACGCCCGCAGGTTACACTCGATAACTTTGATGTCGTTGTCTTTTGCCAGGAACTGGATGTTGAACGGGCCGCTGATGTGCAACTCTTCGGCTATGCGGCGGCTGATCTTTTTGATCCGTCGGATGGTTTCCACATACAGTTTTTGGGGCGGGAACATGATGGTGGCGTCGCCGGAGTGCACTCCGGCAAATTCAATGTGTTCCGAAATGGCGTAAACCACGATTTCCCCGTCGTTTGCCACTGCATCCATCTCGATCTCCTTGGCATCGGTGAGGAACTTGGAAACGACTACCGGATATTTTTTGGAAACCTGTGTGGCAAGATTCAGGAAATGTTCCAGCTCTTCCTTGTTCGATACCACGTTCATCGCGGCTCCCGAAAGTACGTAAGAGGGACGAATAAGAACAGGAAACCCTACTTTATCTGTAAATCGAAATATGTCACCAATGCTGCTCAGCTCTTTCCACTCCGGCTGGTCAACTCCGATCTTGTCGAGCATGGCTGAAAACTTGTGTCGGTTCTCTGCCTGGTCTATGAACAGGGGAGATGTGCCAAGTACCGGAATATCCTGCCGGTAAAGCCGCATGGCCAGGTTGTTGGGTATTTGTCCTCCTGTGGAGACGATCACGCCGAAAGGGTTTTCCAGTTCGCAAATGTCCAGCGTACGTTCAAAGCTCAACTCATCGAAATAAAGCCGGTCGCTGATATCATAGTCGGTGCTGACGGTTTCGGGGTTGTAATTGATCATCACCGAACGGTAACCTTTTTTCTTCACCGACTGGAGGGCACTCACACACGACCAGTCAAATTCCACGCTGCTGCCGATACGGTAAGCGCCGGAGCCGAAGACAATGACCGATTTCCGGTCGTTTTTGAATTCTATGTCGTGTTCTTCCCCGTGATAGGTGAGGTAAAGGTAGTTGGTGACAGCAGGATACTCTGCCGCCAGGGTGTCGATGACCTTGACGTAAGGGATGATATTCCTTGATTTCCGGTGATTTCTGACCTCAAGAATCTCTTGATCGGTCTGCCCAACCTTTTTGTTTTTGAACAGCAGGCGGGCGATCTGGAAATCGGAATATCCCTGTTGCTTGGCTTCACGGAGGATTTCATCGGGAACTTCGCCGGGTGAGGAATATTTTTCCAGTTCCTTTTTCATTTCGTTGATGTTCTCCAGCTTGTCGAGGAACCATTTGTCAATTTTGGTGAGCTCAAAGATTTGTTCTGTCGTCCATCCCTGGTTCAGGGCGGCAGCAATGGCAAAGATGCGTGTGTCGGTCGGGTTCTTCAACGCCTTCTCAATATCATGAGCGTACAACTCTTTGTAATCCTCAAAGCCATGCATGCCCAGCCCGATCATACGCAGTCCTTTCTGGATGGCTTCTTCAAAACTCCTTCCGATGGCCATGATTTCGCCCACGCTTTTCATGCTGGAACCGATCTCTTTGGAAACCCCGAGGAATTTGTTGAAATCCCAGCGGGGTATCTTCACAACGAGGTAATCAAGAGCCGGCTCGAAAAAAGCTGTCGTCGTTTTGGTCACACTGTTCTTCAGCTCATGCAAGCCGTAACCAAGCGCCAGTTTTGCAGCCACAAAGGCAAGGGGATAGCCGGTGGCTTTCGAGGCGAGGGCGCTGGATCGCGAGAGCCGGGCATTGACCTCGATCACACGGTAATCGTCGGCATCGGGGTTAAGGGCATACTGCACGTTACATTCCCCGACAATGCCGATGGACTTCACGATTTCGATGGAGAGCTTCCGCAGTTTATGGTATTCGTGGTTGGTCAGCGTTTGTGATGGGGCAATGACGATACTCTCGCCGGTATGGATCCCCAGCGGATCGAAATTTTCCATGTTGCACACGGTGATGCAGTTGTCGTATTTATCACGAACGACTTCATATTCAACTTCTTTCCATCCTTTCAGCGATTCCTCCACAAGGATTTGTGTCGTGTAGGAGAATGCTTTACCTGCCATCTGTTTCAGTTCCGTGTCGTTGTTACAGAAACCGCTTCCCTGGCCGCCAAGCGTGTATCCCGCCCGGATGATCACGGGAAAGCCAATCTTTTTTGCTGCCGTCAATGCATCTTCCACACTTCCACATGCTATGGATTTTGGCGTTTTTATGTTGATCGAGTCCAGTTTCTCCACAAAGCGTTCTCTGTCTTCGGTTTCGATGATGGCTTCGATGGATGTCCCCAGCACCTGCACATTGTATTTTTTCAGAATTCCTTCCCTGAAAAGTTCAATTCCACAGTTCAGCGCCGTCTGCCCGCCGAAGGCCAGCAGGATGCCTTCCGGTTTTTCTTTTTTGATGATCTGCTCCACAAAGTAGGATGTCACGGGCAGAAAGTAAATTCGGTCTGCAATTTCTTCCGATGTCTGCACAGTTGCAATGTTCGGGTTGATCAGCACAGTCTCTATTCCTTCTTCTTTCAGCGCTTTCAATGCCTGCGAACCGGAATAATCAAACTCACCGGCTTCACCGATTTTCAGCGCACCGGAACCGAGGATGAGGACTTTTTTGGGGATGGTCATGTTAAATACTTGTTTAATTTTTGATCAGTGTAAATTATTGATTTATTTGGGTATAGGGAAATTTTGAAGAATAAGGGGTATAAAGGTATAAGGGGAATAGGGGGGTAGGGGTTAAGGAATAAAAAGCTCAACCTTTATTTGAAACATTCAGACAAGACAACTTTTGATTTAAAATCCATGCCCCTTATACCTTTATACCCTTATAACCACGTCATCCTTTTGCATCCTTTTTCCTTTCCGTATAATTGATAAAACCGTTTAAGCTGATTTAGGTACTTTTCGGCTCTTCAACAAAATGTTCCATAATTTTGGTATTAATATTTAAGTTTCTCATATTCTGTTTCATACCTACTATACCTTATACCTCTATACCTTATACCCCTATACCTGTCCCCATCCTGAATTTTGTTTACAGATTTTGGGTTAAAATTATAATTAATTCTCATATTTCATTCTCTTAAAATTCGATTCAAAAATCCTATCTTTGCGCCCATGCAGGAAACCATCATTATTCTCGATTTCGGCTCCCAGTACACCCAGCTTATTGCCCGTCGTGTCAGGGAGTTAAATGTTTATTGTGAAATTCATCCGTACAACAAAATTCCGGAGATCACTTCCTGGGTTAAGGGTGTGATCTTGTCGGGCAGCCCCTATTCGGTGCGGGACAAGGAAGCGCCCATTCCCGATCTGTCGAAAATCAAGGGGAAAATACCTTTGCTCGGCGTGTGTTACGGCGCACAGTTTATGGCGCAGCACGACGGGGGAGAGGTGAAACCCTCGCACACGCGTGAGTACGGCCGGGCTAACCTGGGCTATATTGACCGGCAATGCCTGCTGATGAAAGGTCTGTCGGACAACAGTCAGGTGTGGATGTCGCATGGCGATACCATTCTGAAACTTCCCGAAACGTTTAAGGTGATCACAAGTACCTCCGACGTGGAAGTGGCCGGTTTCAGGATTGAAGGTGAAGAAACATACGGAATCCAGTTTCACCCCGAAGTTTATCACTCCGAGGAAGGGACAAAACTGCTGAAGAATTTTCTCGTGGATGTTTGCGGCTGTTCACAGGACTGGACGCCCGATTCATTCATTGATACGACCGTCAAAGAGCTGAAAGAAAAGCTCGGCAACGACAAAGTAGTGCTTGGGCTTTCAGGCGGCGTGGATTCTTCCGTGGCTGCCATGCTGCTGCACCGGGCCATCGGGAAAAACCTGTACTGCATTTTTGTGGACAACGGGCTGCTGCGCAAATATGAATTTGAAGAAGTACTTCACTCATACAAAGATATGGGCCTGAACGTCAAAGGTGTGGATGCCACCGACCGCTTTCTCGAGGCCCTGGAAGGGATCGTCAATCCTGAGGAAAAGCGAAAAGCCATCGGCAGAACTTTTATCGAGGTCTTTGACCACGAGGCCCACCTTATCGAAGATGTGAAATGGCTGGCGCAGGGGACGATCTATCCCGATGTGATCGAGTCGGTTTCGGTGAACGGCCCGTCGGCAACCATCAAGTCACACCACAATGTGGGTGGCCTGCCCGATTTCATGAAACTGAAAGTAGTGGAGCCACTGAACTCCCTTTTCAAAGACGAAGTACGGCGTATCGGCCGTGCCATGAACATGCCCGAAAACATTATCGGCCGCCACCCGTTTCCCGGCCCCGGGCTGGGTATCCGTGTGATTGGCGAAGTGACCCGTGAACGGCTGCGTATTCTGCAGGATGTGGACCATATCTACATCAGCACTATGAAAGAGATGGGGTTGTATGATGAGGTATGGCAGGCCTTTGCCGTGCTGCTGCCCGTGCAGTCGGTGGGTGTGATGGGCGACGAGCGGACTTATGAAAACGTGGTGGCCCTGCGTGCCGTGGGCTCCACCGACGGCATGACCGCTGACTGGTCGAAACTGCCTTTCGATTTCCTGGCCAGAGTCTCCAGTGATATCATCAACAAGGTGAAAGGTGTGAACCGTGTGGTTTACGATATCAGTTCCAAGCCGCCTGCGACGATTGAGTGGGAGTAGGGTAGGATTGGTGATTAGTGAGTAGAGATTTGTGATTTGTGAAGGGTGCTTCTCCTGACAGGTTTCAGCAGGTTTGCGTGATCGCAACCTGTCCCCAACTGGCTCAAGTCTTGTGCGAAAAAGCCCTGCGCGTGATTGACTTGGGCCAAGTCCAAAACTTTAAAAATATTTTTCATGCTCGTTCTTCAAATATAATAATATCTTTCTTATTGGCTTTGTTTATACCGGTAAATATGGTTTCGGTTGCTTAGCTTCACTGCTGTACCGGTCGGGGGAAAGACTTGTACCAGTGGGGGGAAGGTTTGAATGATGGGAGGTACACTGCAACAGAAAAAGCACTCTTCCAGGTCCTCCGGACTCTGGAAGGTGTTTTAACCGTAACACGTAACCTGCACCCTGCAACAACCAATTCCCCAAAAACCGATTCTCCATTTACAACAAAATCACCTCCACCCACGTTTTAATACCGCTTTTATCCTATTTTTGACATTAATTTTCAAAAACATCAGTACGTGAAAAAGTTTCTTGCGGTTTTTGTTTTTATGATTTCCGTGATGGCGCTAACGGCCCAGAACAGGGTATATGTCAGCGACAGCATCAACATGCGGGATGGTAAGCAATATTACATTCATTTTGTCAAGCAGGGGCAAACGGTTTACTCCATTGCCAAAGCATACAATGTGAGTGTGGATGAGATATATTTTGAAAATCCCGAAGCCAAAGAGGGTATTCATGTGGACCAGGTGCTTTGGATTCCTACGGTAAACAAAGAAACGGAACTGAACAGGGAGGTCAAAAAAACCGGATTTAGTTTTTTCTACCACCTGGCAAAAGACAACCAGGATTTCAAATGGTTATCGAAATTGTATCATATCCCCGAAAGCACCATTCGCAATGCCAATCCGGGCGTGAAGGAGCCATTCAGGAACGGGGAATACATTAAAATTCCGGTTGCCACGGCATCAACAGCGTTACCCGGAAAAGAGGAGACGGGAGAAGTAAGTTTTAACCCGGAGAACAAAGTGATCCCTAATTACAGGCATGTAGTCAAAACCGGTGAAACGGAATACAGCATTGCCAAAAAATACAACATCACGGTCAGTCAACTGCGTGCTGTCAACCCTTTGCTTTATAATGGCCTGCATGTGGGTGACCGGCTGCGGATACCGGAAGGAAGAGTTGCTTCGGAACCTGTTTCCGGAACACAACAGGAAACTACAGCCCAAAAGCCGGAATATTACCGTCACAAGGTGAAAAAGAAAGAAACACTATACAGCCTCTCACGAAATTATGGGGTGGAAATCCAGGATATTCTGGCAGCCAATCCCGGCCTGACAACCTCATTATCAATTGGCCAGGTAATTAAAATACCGAAAACAAAGATCAGCAAATCCTACATCATTTATGTAGCCACGAAAAAAACCAGGCTGAACAAGGTGGCCAAAATGTACAAAGTACCGTTGAGTCAGGTGATCTCTGCGAATCCGTCGTTAAGCAAAAAAATATATGCAGGGCAAAGGGTGAGAATACCGGTAGGTGAGATGGCGCGAAAACATGCGGCGGAAATAGAAAAGGAAGAAAAAGCTGAGGAAGAAAAGGGGAAAGAATATCCTGAAGCATCAACTGTCGTTCCTCTGGGTTGCAGGAAACCGTCGCCACATACCAAAAAGGTTTATAAGGTGGCGCTGATGATCCCGTTTTTCCTTGAAGAAACCGATAGTCTGGACGTAAAGCAGTTTCTGATGGAAAAAGAGCAGGGGTTTTTGCCTTTCCGGTTCATTGAGTTTTATGAAGGTGCCCTGATGGCTGTGGATTCACTGAAAAATATGGGGATGAACCTTGAACTGTATGTGTACGATGTGGATAAAAATCTGACAAAGACAGCCAAAGTTCTGCAGAAACCCGAACTGAAAACCATGAACCTGATCATTGGCCCGTTTTACAATTACAGCTTTGCCCAGGTGGCTTTGTTTGCTGCCACATTCGACATTCCTGTTGTGAACCCACTGACTTTCAGGGAGGAGATACTCCGGGAATATCCCACTGCCATCAAAGTCAAGCCGGGAAAAATTTATCAGGCGGAACTCATCCCCCCGTTGATTGAGCAATATTATCCGGATTACAAAGTATTTCTGATTGCGCATACAGCATACAAAGATGCAGACCTGGTAACCAACATGGCCAACGATATTTCAGGTATGTTGAAACCGCAGGTCAAAGTATCGAATAACGACCTGTACAATCTTACGGTGGCTGTTGCTCATCGGGATGAAGAGTATGAAGAAGGTATGCCGCTGCCATCCATTAAATATGAAGGACTGGATATTTACCCTGACATCATCGAAGCAAATATTGATGACAGCACGGTGGTGAATAACGGGCTGATCCGGATCAATTATGCTTCCGACAGCCTACATCCGTTTCTTGACAATGCATCGCCGTTACGGAAAAATCTGGTGATTCTGTATGGCGACAGCAAAGCCTTCATCATGGATGCCATGAACCGGCTGAATGAATACAGAGATACTTTTAATATACAGCTTATCGGCATGCCGGATATCGAAGGGATTTCCAACTTCGATCACCGTCAGGCAAACAACATGAACCTGACCTATTTTTCATCATATTATCTCGATTATAGCTCACCGGCTGTTCAGGACTTTGTCATGGCTTTCAGGCAGAATTATGCCACAGATCCTGATATTTACGGATTTACAGGGTATGACGTAACCCGTTATTTTTTGCATGCATTATTCTATCTTGATAAACGCTTTTCCAATTGCCTGCAAACGGTTCCCATGAATCTGCTGATGACGAAATACAGGTTTGATAAAACCGATAAGACCGGCAATTACGTGAACAGATACTGGAATATAGTACGTTATCGTGATTACGAATTGATCAAACTCCCCGATTTGTCTTTTCCTGAAAAAGAATGAGAATGAAAACCGGCATTCAGATATCAATTGGTTTGGTCGTAATCCTTGTTGTTCTCGCATCCTGTTCCCGTTCCCGGACAAAAAGAGATTACTGGGATAACGGACACCTGCAATCGGAAATGACTTACAAAAAAGGAAAGCTGGAAGGAAAAGCTACCTGGTATTATGACAACGGGAATAAGGAGCAGGAGGTTTTTTATCATGAGAATGTGTTGAACGGTACATTAAAACGGTGGTACAAAAACGGGAATCTTGAAACCGAGTCGGAATACGAGAACGGAAAGCTGAACGGGAAAGCCATATCATACGATAACCAGGGGAATAAGGTAATGGAAGAAACGTATGTGAACGATACGCTTGAAGGGCCTTATTTTCTTTATTATCCAAATGGAACGGTGAAAGTGGAAGGCCATTATGCCAAAGGTTTTTTCACGGGGCGATGGGTATATTACAATATGAGTGGCCATGTGATCGGTACCGGGAATTTTGAACACGGTACGGGAATCCAGAAATCATGGTGGCCCAATGGCAAGCCCCAACGTGTGATCCATTATAAAGACAACCTGAAACACGGTGAAGAACGCTGGTATGATGAAAACGGGAAACTGGAAAGGGTACTCGTTTTTGAGAACGGGGTGCTGGTTAAGTGATGGTTTAATTTTTT
>JAOZOO010000018.1:9321-37210 GCA_029933225.1 Bacteroidales bacterium
AATTATTTCCCGAAAATATCTTTTAGCTTATCTTCTACCGTTTTCCGGTATTTTTTGATGTCGGATTTTTTGACTTTCTTTAATTTCTTTTGCAGTTCTTCGTATTCCTTTTTTGCCTTTTTGGTCATGTTGGGAATGATCTTTTCGGTCAGCTCCTCATTGGCGTCTTTCAGGGCAATGGTTATCTCCTCAATATCTACATTGCGAAGTAACTGTTTTACTTTGGCATCCGACATCTTCACGATGTCGTCAAAAGAATATCCTTTCCCTTTTTCAACGGCTTTCTTTACTCTTTTTGCTGCCCTGCCGGCCTGTTTCCTGACGACTTTTTCCGCCTTTTCAGCCAGCCTCGATGTGGCTTCTTTCAATTCATTGAACGATTGCCCGGAACCGCAGTTTTCGTTAATCAGTATGGTGAAATCAGACAACACATTCATATAATTGAGGAAAGCCTCGTAAGGGCTGCCGTAAGGGTTGAAATATTTATGGACATCCCCGTCGGAGAACCATTTGGTGGCCATGTAATAAAAATGATCAGACGTCTGCAGGAACATCCAATCCCTTTTGATCTGTTCATCGTCGCAGTTTTCCATTTTATCCGATAATGCATTCAGTTTTTCGAATGCTTCCTGTTGCATGTCGTTGCCCAGCCAGGCTGTAATGTCGCGTTCCTCGTCGGCCCATGAAATGGGGTAGGGGACGTGGATCGGCGAAACAGGTTGCAGGTTGGTTGCCAGTTCCGAAGGGGTGGCGAATGTGAATTCGGAATCCGCCAGGATACGACCCGGCAAAGCGCTCATAAAATCAAAAATTCCGGTTTCTTCCCACTGGTGTTCGCCGAACGTTTCGTAATCCATAAACAGATTCACCACTTCTTCTTCCTTGCCCATTTCATTAAGCCATGAAACAAACTTCTGCGTTGTCAAAGGCCATTCGCTCCAGGTTTGCAGTGAAAACCGGAAAGCAATGTCATCGCTCATCCTGAAATTACGGAGAAGCAGCTTCAGGTTTGGATTAATGGCATTGGTATATAACAGGTTGGGACTGCGCCAGCCGAGGATGTGTTTGGCTCCCTCTGTCAGCATGACTTTGTAGCCCATATTGGCCACGGTTTCACCGATCTCATCCGAATAGATCAGCTCGGTATTTCTGAACGAAACCGGTTTTTGTCCAAAAAGTTCTTCTGTTTTCTCCGCATGCCTGTTGACCTGCCGGATAAATTCCTCTTTGTTGTTCAGGGAACTAAGTGAATGATTATAGGTTTCGGCCAGGAATTCAACATTGCCGGTTTTAGCCAGTTCTTTAAAACTTTCCAGCACTTCGGGAGCGTAATTTTCAAATTGCTCGATAGCTGATCCTGATATGGAGAAACTGACCTTGAATGCCGCACCGTATTCTTTGAAAAGATCGAGCAGGATGTTGTTCATGGGGAGGTAGCTTTTTGAAGCCACACGCTGCATGATCAAACGGTTGTTGAAATCATCAAAATAATCGTGTTTCTCGCCAATGTCAAAAAACCGGTATGTCCTGAGTCTGTAAGGCTGATGAACCTGAAAATAAAAACAAATGGATTTCATATTTGTGTTTGTTGTAATTTTAATATTGATTTTACTGACCTAATTTGAGTGCTTTTTCATACACTTCTTTTACTTTAATGGCGGCGTCATCCCATTTCAAACTTTCCACTTCCTCTTTACCATATTTTTTAAATGCTTTTTCCAATGCATTGTAATGACAGATGCCGTAAATCGCATCGGCCATGCCATCCACATCCCAGAAATCAACTTTCAGGGCGTGTTTTAATATTTCGGCTACGCCCGATTGTTTGGATATGACCACCGGCACATTGATACGCATGGCTTCAAGCGGGACGAGTCCGAAGGGTTCAGAAATGGAGGGCATGACAAAAACATCACTCAACGCAAACATTTTGTCCACCGCTTCTCCTCTCAGAAAACCGGTAAAATGAAACTTGTCGGCAATATGTAAGGCAGCTACGCGCTCGATCATCTTGTTGAGCATGTCGCCCGAACCGGCCATCACAAACCTGACATTGTTGTCTTTTTGTAAAATTTTATACGCTGCCTCAATGAAATACTCGGGGCCTTTCTGAAAAGTGATCCTTCCGAGGAAAGTAACGATCTTTTCTTTCAGATTGCGCTTGATGTGCAGAAGTTCCTTGGTAACGTTTTGTTCAATGGCATTGTAAACGGTGATCACCTTGTTCGGGTCAATACCATAACGGTTGATCACGGTATTCCGGGTGAGGTTGCTCACGGCGATCACCAGGTCGGCGGCTTCCATGCCCTCTTTTTCCATCTGGTAAACAATGGTGTTGTAATTCTCGCCCGTACGGTCAAATTCGGTGGCATGGATATGTGCGACCAGCGGTTTGCCCGAGGCCTCTTTGGCAGCCATACCCGCCGGATAACAAAGCCAGTCGTGGGCATGTATCACGTCGAATTCTTCTTTCATCGCCACTCCGGAAGCGACCAGTGCATACCGTGAAACCTCTTCCATCAGATTAGGGCCGTATTTCCCGGAAAACTCATATTTTTTTGAAAACACCTTGCTGGTGAACGTTTCACCCGTTTTTTTCTTTTCTTCCTTAACAATCTCAAAATCCTCGGGCGCAACGTAAGGAATGATGTTTGAACCGATTTCCATGTATTTTACCCGGCTCCAGAATTCCCTTGATTCTTTTTCATCGAGGTCGAAAGTAACATCGCTGGCGTTGACGATGCGCACGGCCTGCTGGTCTTCGTCGCCGTAAGCTTTGGGAACGACAAAGATAACATCAACATCCTGCTTGGCCAGCCCTTTGGTCAGCCCGAAACAAGCGGTGCCCAATCCCCCGGTGATGTGTGGCGGGAATTCCCAGCCGAACATAAGAACTCTCATATCTTATTTTTGGTATTGATTATTGTGTTTTGCAACTGAATGATTTTTAAATTAAAAACTATAACCGGTCAAGCATCCATTTTATCCTTAACAGTTCGGAAACGTTCCATGCCTGCGACAGGGCTCCCCGGGCCGTATGTGGCGGATCACCGTCATAAATCTCCGATATGGTTCCTATTCCCGCTTCGTCCATAACTTCTTCAAAGGCCAGATACAAATCGCGGATGTGTTCTTTACCCTTGTCACCATAAAGTTTCAGGTAAGCATCGGCATAGGCACCCAGCAACCAGGGCCAGGCAGTGCCCTGATGGTAAGCCCGGTCACGCTGGTTCTGATCGCCCTCGTAAATGCCTTTGTAAAATACGTTCTTCGGCGACAGTGACCTTAATCCGCGTGGAGTAAGTAATTCCTGTTTCACCTTTTCAAGCACTGATGCCTGAATATAAGGGCCTACAGGCGAATGGGGCAACGAAACGGCAAAAAGCATATTGGGTCTCACATCTTTGTTTTTCCCTTCCTCGTTCACATAATCCGCCAGATAGCCGTCTTCATCGTCCCAGAATGTTTCTTTAAAAGCTTCCCTGAAAGTTTCGGGCCAGTTTTTCCATTTGTTCACAAACCGTGTATCACCGGCTGCTTCAGCCAGTTCAAGGGCAAACATGATGGCATTGTACCAGAGTGCGTTAACTTCGACAGCATACCCATGTCGCCCCGTAACGGGTTTGCCGTTTACCACGGCGTCCATCCAGGTAAGCGCCATGCCTTTTTTACCCTGCCAGAGTAATCCGTTGTCATGCATCTTTATATTGAACAGTGTACCCTTCGCAAATTTGTTCAAAATGATCTGCATCGGCTTGCCGTAATCTTTCCACAACTCTTCCTTTTTTCCGGTCATTATCGAGCATTGCTGTATCGTCCAGAAAAACCATAAACTTGTATCCACAGCGTTGTATGATGCGTTTCTGCCATGCCCCAGATTCGGGAAAAGGCCGTCTTTTAATTCGCCCAGCATGGTGTGAAGCACAGCTTTAAAACGCTTGGTATCGTTTTGCGTCAGGGCGAGTCCCGGTAAAGCAATGAAGGTATCCCTGCCCCAGCGTCCGAACCATGGAAATCCGGCAATGATCTCGGTTTTGTTGTCAATCTGTGCAAAAAACTCGTTGGCGGCATTCAGCAGGCAACTCTCATAACTCTCACGGGGAATACGTTTTTTAACTTCCGATTCAAATTTTCTTTTTAACGAGGCAGGGTTATATTCCGTTGTTCCTGCCGAAACAATAACGGACTCTCCTTTTTTCATTTCAACATCAAAGAAACCAGGAACATAAAGGTCCTCTCTGTCGGGATATCCCCTCTCCATTTCGCGGATGTATTGTATGTTATAGTACCAGTCGGGCACATGGGTGTAATTTGTGCGTTTTGAAAACTGAAGGAACACTTTATCGTATCCTTTATACATCTGCCACTGGGCTCCGTTTTTTATCTCTTTGTACTTTTTATTTACATCCACATTGGCTTTCACCAACTCATGGACACTGCGGTAAGCAAGGAATGGCTTGATCCTTAAGGTAACATCTTGCTGCGAGTCGATCAAAGTGTAACGGATCAGTATTCTGCTTTCACTATGAGCATAAATGTATTCTTTTGAAAAAACGATTTTCCCGATCCGGTAAACGAGTGTGGGGTTTGGTGCCGAATCAAATGAGCGCAGGTATTTGTGGCCCTTGGGTTCATAAATACCACCCGGATACATGCGAACACTCAGATGAAATTCATAATCATTCTCAATGAGGGTTTCGTCGAGTGTGGAGAGCAACACATGATTGTTATCGTCTATCAAAGGTTGCCCGACAACAAGGAGACCATGGTACTTTCGTGTGTTTGTAAAAATGATCGTTGAACTGGCATAACTCCCTGCCCTGTTCGTGCGAAGCAACTCCCTTTCGAGTGAAAATTTAAGATTGATTAATTGGGTTTTGTTGAAATGTATATAACTCATTATACTTATGTTACGATAAAGACTTTGGTTCTGAATGTTAGGCAAAGGTAGCAATTTTCCACGGATTCTTTCAATTTTAAGTATTATTAATAATTACTTAATTTTGGGGTATATTTGGCCTCAAATTTTATAAAAGAATTGATTCATGACCTCATCCCGTTTTTTCACCTTTTTCTCAATTATTATTCTCGTTCATATTTCTTTAATTGCTTTTTCCCAGGATAAAATTCCGCTGGATCATTCGGTTTACGACGGTTGGAAAGATTTAAAAAACCCGGTCATTTCCAATGATGGCAACCGCATTGCTTTCGAGATCGATCCACAGAAAGGAGATGGCGAACTCATTCTTTATTCGGTTGGCAACAGGGAATATGATACTATTCAGCGGGGAATTCGTGCAGCCTTTACACCGACAGCAGATGTTCTGATATTCAGGATTAAACCACAATTTGATACCGTACGGAAAGCTAAACTTAAAAAAGTTAAAAAAGACAAACTGCCCAAAGATTCCCTTGGGATTATGATTATCGGTGAAAAGAAAATATTGAAGTTTCCTGCACTGAAAAAGGCGATTGTCCCTGAAAAAGAGTCTTCCTGGCTTGCCTTTCTGCTTGAAAAACAACAACCTGAAAAAAAGGAAAACGATACAATCGAAGGAAAAAAAGAAAAGAAAAAGAAAAACGGGAAGAAAAAGGACAACAATCTGCTGGTGGTTCTTAACCCGCTGACAGGAGATTCTGTGGGTTATGACCGTGTTAATCATTTTGATTTTTCAAAGAACGGCAGGGCGTGCGGCATGATCGTCGCCAAAACCGATTCGATCGATTCGGTTTTCGTGCAGGTTTATGATACCAGGAAGCAGAAACTGATTCCCGTTTTTGAGAAAAACGGATATGCTGAAAATATTTCCGTTGATGAATCCGGAACGCAGCTTGTTTTTACTTATTCGGCGGATACGTCCAAAACAAAAGCATTTACTCTTTATTATTATAATATTGAAAAGCAAAAGCTTTTTTCCGTTTCGGGAGAAGATAACAGCCGTTTGCGGGATGACTGGTCGGTGAGCAAAGACGGGAGAATTTATTTCAACAAGAACGGCGATGAGCTATATTTTGGAACAAGACCCCGACCGGTGCCGGAGCCCAAAGATACGCTGACCGAAGACGAAAAAGTCAGCCTGGATATCTGGACCTGGCACGACGATCTTTTACAACCGCAACAACTGAAACAATTAAACAGGGAAAAGAAAAGAAGTTATACGGCGGTTTATTTCCCGAAAGATGAAAAGCTGGTTCAACTGGCTGTTCCCGACATGGAAGAAGTTGACATTGACCGGAAAACGAAAGGGAAATATTCTTTGGGATTTGACAATAGACCTTACCGGAAAATGATCTCATGGGATGCCAGCCGCTATGAAGATGTTTATCTCGTGAACCGTAAAACGGGGGAAAGGAAGCTGATCCTTCCGAAAGTGGCTTCCCGGACAAGTCTTTCTCCCGGCCAGAATTATGTAGCATGGTACAACATCGCCGACAGTTCATGGAATATCTATTCAGTTAGTTCGGGGGTCAGCAAAAATGTTACAGGATCGTTGGATGTTAATTTTTACAACGAATGGAACGATGTCCCTAATGAAGCTTCCCCCTACGGTATGGCCGGCTGGACCCAAAATGACGACCTTGTGATCTACGACCGGTATGACCTTTGGAAAATTGATCCTTCAGGAAAAAAAGCACCCGAAAACATCACAAACGGCGCCGGACGAAAAATGAAGGTCAGATTGAGGTATTCAAAACTTGACCGGGAAGAAAAGAACCTGCCCGCTGTATTGTTGTTGTCTGCTTTTAATGAAAAGAACAAAGATGCCGGTTTTTACAGCCTGAACCTGAAAAACAATGATTTGCAAAAACTGATTATGGAAAAGGCGTGGTTTAACCACCCGCTGAAAGCAAAGCAGGCGGAACGGCTGATCTGGCGGAAAGAATCGTTTATTGATTACCCCGATCTTTATACAAGTGACCTGAAATTTAAGAATGCACAAAAAATTTCAGATGCCAATCCGCAGCAACAAAAATACATCTGGGGTACGACCGAGCTGGTTGACGGGGTTTCGTTTGACGGCGATTCGGTACAGGGCATATTGATAAAACCCGAAAATTTTGACCCTTCCAAAAAATATCCCATGCTGGTTTATTTTTATGAAAGGAGTTCTCAGCGGCTGAACCGTTATTATACACCCAAGCCCATCCGATCGGTGATCAACTGGACTTATTATGCCAGCAACGGCTACCTGATCTTTGTTCCCGACATAAAATACAAAACCGGTTATCCGGGGCCCGGCGCTTTCAATTACATCATCAGCGGTACGCAGGCCATGTGCGACATGCATCCGTACATTGACCGCAGCCGTCTCGGTATTCAGGGGCAAAGCTGGGGAGGTTATCAGACGGCTTATGTCGTAACGCAAACCAGTATGTTCAAGGCCGCCATGGCCGGAGCACCCGTCAGTAATATGACCAGCGCTTACGGGGGTATCCGCTGGGGATCGGGTTTGAGCCGGGCTTTTCAATACGAGGAATCCCAAAGTCGTATCGGCGGAACGTTGTGGGAAAAGCTGCCGCTTTACATTCTGAATTCACCGGTGTTTTTTGCCGACCGCATCGAAACGCCTTTGCTCATGATGCACAACGACAAGGACGGCGCCGTGCCGTGGTATCAGGGCATTGAGCTGTTTGTGGCCATGCGCCGGCTCAACAAACCGGTCTGGATGCTGGTTTATAACGGCGCTCCGCACAATCTTTCCCGGCGCGCCGACATGGAAGACCTGACCGTAAGAATGCAGCAGTTTTTCGATTATTACCTGAAAGGAGCGCCGGAACCGGTATGGATGAAATATGGTATTCCGGCCATCGACAAAGGAAAGGATTTTGGTTTTTCGCTGACAAACGACCATTGAGCAATGAAAAGTATTAATTTATCATCCAATCATAAAAGGTCTGTTTCGTCATCGGTTTATCTGATTGAACAGTTGGCAGATGACATTGAAGCGATCCTGAATAATACGGATGACGGGGTGATGAGGACACTTCGAAAAGATACTTCCGATGAAGAGAAGGAAAGCATTATGGCTGCCCTTGCTGATATCAGAAGATCATTGAAAAAGATGGTGGAAAAGTACCGGCTCACGAAGCATGAGATCGTTCAGTCCCAGTATATTTCATCGAGGAAAGTTAAAATGTGGGAAGTGCTGAATGATACCACTTCAAAGCGTTTAAAAGGTTTCGGCGATTTTCCTGAAGAATATGCCGAAGAGTTTGATAATGATATCCGGGATTTGATCCGGTTGGTGGAAAAATTTTAATATTGAACAAAAATAACAGACCCAATGAAGAACAATATTTTAGATGAAAAATCGGTTTCCGTCATCAGGGGATTGATCATGGACGGCACGCACAAAGCCAACTCCGGCCATCCCGGCGGGGCCATGTCATCAACCGATTTTGCCTTTGTCCTTTTCAAAGACTTTTTAAATTTCGATCCGGATGATCCGAAATGGTTCAACCGTGACCGGTTTATTTTGTCTGCCGGTCACGAAACCATGTTGTTGTATTCATTGCTGGTATTACAGGGATATCTGCCTGCGGAGCAACTGCAGCACTTCAGGCAATACGGCAGCCTGACACCCGGTCATCCCGAACGGACGCTGACACCCGGTGTGGAGGCTACAACAGGCCCGCTGGGGCAGGGGGTAAGCATGTCGGTGGGTATGGCCGTCGCCGAAGCCATGCTGGCTGCACATCTCGGTTCGGATATCGTTGACCATTATACGTATGTGCTTGCAGGTGACGGCGATCTACAGGAGCCGGTGGCCCTGGGAAGCGCAGCCATTGCCGGACACTTCGGACTGGACAAACTGATACTTTATTACGACAGAAACGCTATCCAGATTTCCGGAAGGATAAACCGCGCCGACAGCACGGATGTTGAAGCGCTTTTTAAATCATTCGGCTGGCAGGTGATCCACATCAACGGACACAATCATGGAGAGATACGTAAAGCCATTGTCCTGGCAAAGGAAAATAAAAGCCAACCCACTTTGATCATTGGTAAAACCATTATGGCCAAAGGAGCGGCAACCAAAGAAGGTAGTCCGTCAACCCATGGTTCGCCTTTGTCACCCGAAGAGATCAGGGAAAGCAAGATCAAGATGGGACTGCCAGCCGACGAAGCATTTTATTTGCCCGATGATATTGTTGAGAATTTCAGGGAAAGATTTGAAGAGCTTAGGGAAAAAGCATCGGGATGGAAAAAGATACTTGAGAAAAAACTCCTCAAGAATGCTGATTTTGATCGTTACTGGAAACAGGCAACCAATCCGGATACGGAAAATATTGAATTGCCTTTGTTCTCAACTGATAAACCGCTTGCCACTCGTGCGGCATCGGGAAAGATACTGGAGGCCCTGGCCGGGGAGCTTGCTTTTCTCAGCGGCGGCTCGGCTGACCTGGATCCTTCGAATGCCACCGCAGAGTTTGTAAAAAAGGCAAAAGATTTTACGAGAGAAAACCGGAAAGGCCGAAACCTTCCCTTCGGCGTCAGGGAATTCCCGATGGGGGCCATCTTGAACGGGATGGCATTGCACGGCGGGATGATCCCTTTCGGGGCTACCTTCCTGGTGTTTTCCGATTACGAAAAACCGGCCATCCGGATGTCTGCTCTGCAGAAATTAAGGGTATTGCACATTTTTACGCACGATTCGTTTTATGTGGGTGAAGACGGCCCGACACACCAGCCCGTCGAACATATCGCTGCTTTAAGGATCATTCCGGGAATACTGGTCTTTCGTCCTGCTGATGCCAACGAAACGGCAGAAGCTTACCGTGTGGCACTGAATGAAAAAGAACGTCCGTCGGCCTTTATCCTGACAAGGCAGACCCTTCCTGTTATTGACAGATCGAAATACCCACCGGCACGATTGCTCGAGAAAGGGGCTTACATTATGTCGGGGGATGAAAATGAGACACCCGATATCCTCCTAATCGCTACCGGCTCGGAAGTGCATCTGGCGCTCGATGCTGCAAAACTTTTGCCGGGATACAAAGTCAGGGTGGTTAACATGCCGTGTCGTGAACTTTTTGAGGAACAGGACGCTGGATACCGCAACAAAGTGATCCCACCGGAAGTGAAAAAGCGGGTAACCATAGAAGCGGGAACAACTTATGGCTGGGAGAAATATGCTGGTAGTGAAGGATTGACTTATGGTATGGATCATTTCGGCGATTCGGCACCGGCAGAGGTTTTGAAAGATGTTTTCGGCTTTACGCCTGAAAAACTTGTTGAAAGAATCAAATCCCATTTCGGATTAAACGGATAAAAAGAAAAACAATGGAACAAAAAATATACATCGCTCCGTCCATATTGTCTGCCGACCTGCTGAAGCTTGAAGAACAGGTGAAGCTTGTGGCAGACAACGGAGCCGACCTGATCCACATTGATGTTATGGACGGCCATTTTGTACCCAACCTGACTTTTGGTCCCAATATGGTGGCTGCCGTCAAACGGGTGACAAATATTCCGTTGGATGTGCACCTGATGATCACCAATCCCGATCGTTATGTGGAAGATTATGCCAGGGCAGGAGCGGATATTTTAACGGTACATCAGGAGGTGTGCCACCACCTTCACCGGGTAATCCAGCAGATTCATGCGGCAGGAATGAAGGCAGGTGTTTCGTTGAACCCTTCCACACCTGTGGCCATGATCGAAGATGTCATTACGGATGTGGAGCTTGTGCTGGTCATGTCGGTAAATCCGGGATTCGGGGGGCAGCGGTTTATTCCGCGGTCGCTTGAAAAGATCAGACAGGTGAAAATGATGGCTGAAAAGGCAGGGAAACAACTCATGATCGAGGTGGATGGCGGCATCAACCCGGAAACTGCCAGGCTGGTTGTCGAAAGCGGAGCCAATGTGCTGGTGGCCGGCAATGCCATTTTTAAACAACCTGATATCGTTGCGGCAATGAATGATATAAAAAAGGCTGTAAATATTTAGTTTTTGTTAATTACTGAGGAAGGGTTAGTCAATTCAAAAAAATGAATAATATTTTAAAATAGATCCACCCCTTCCTCCCCTCCGGGTGAGGGGAATAGATGGGATTCATTTTTTTGAATTGACCAATTAACACAATTGGTAAATAACTGGGTTACTCTTTTTTTTATTTAATTTGAATAAAATCTCTGACATGGAAATTATTACACTCATTGAAAACGAAAAACTTCCCGGAAGAAAAGAATTACATGCGGAAGCCGGTTTATCACTTTTCATCAAAACGGGAAGCCGGAACATACTTTTTGACACCGGCTCATCCGGAAAATTTGCAGCCAATGCCGAAAAGCTGGGTGTTGACCTGAAACAGGTGGATTTTGTCGTCATTTCGCATGCTCATTATGATCATACCGGCGGTCTGGCAGAATTCTTCAGGATCAACAAAACGGCAAAGGTTTACATCAAAAAAGAAGCTTATGGCGAGTATTATTATAAAGTGCTGTTTTTCAATAAGTACATTGGCGTTGATCAGGAAATTCTGAAAAAATATACCGACCGTTTTGTGTTCCTTGATAATGATATAGTCATTGACCCCAATATACGGATCATTACCAGCTTTCTGAACAAGTATAAGCTGCCGTCAGACAGCAAACACATCCTGAAAAAAGAAAATGGAAAATTACTTCCGGATGATTTTTCACATGAACTGATGCTGATGATCAGCGAAGGCAACAAGGAGTTCGTTTTCACGGGATGTTCCCATCACGGCATACTGAACATGATCAAAACGGCAGAAAATCATACAGATAAAAAACTTACGGTGGTCGGCGGTTTTCACATGTACAATCCCGTGACGGGGGGACTGGCCGAAAAAAGTGAAGATGTGCTGAATGTGGCCACGGAGATCATGAGGGATAGGAATATTCAACAGGTCATTACCGGACACTGCACCGGGCTGAAAGCATACAAGCTAATGCAGACCCTGATGAATGAAAAACTTATCAATATGCGAACGGGGAGATCATTCTCGCTTTAATCCCGGTTGCGCAATAATACCGATTACAAATCAAAATGCGCCTTTGGTTCATTTCAATCCCAAAGACACTTTGATTTAGTAACGGCATTTACTCCCGAATATTCGGGATAAATTTTAAAATGCACTTTTGGCACATTTTAAAATACAATTGGTATAATTTAAAAACGTTTCCTGTTCAATAAAATGGCAAAAAAAATCAGCAGGCAATAATTTAACCTGCTGATTTACATATTTAAAAAGTATGCTATGATAAAACTAACTAACCTTCATTTATTCCACGATCACTTTTTTTGTGAATGAATTGTGTCCGTCGTAAACTTTCAGGAAATACATTCCCGGAGTAAGATTGTTCAGGTTCAGCGTGACCAGATTGTTCTGTGAACTAAAATCATGGTCTCTTCTGATGACCTCTTTTCCGGTCAGGTCAAGTAGCGAGATATACAAGTCCGCTTCATTATCTGCAGGAATTGAAACATACAGTGTATTTCTGGCCGGATTGGGATAAATGCGGATATTGCTCAGATTACTTGCTGTTTCCCCAACAGACTGAACTGTTATTTTGTAAGCTCCTGCCGTATCGCTGACGCCATTCGAACTTGAAATGGTTAATTCGAAAACAGGAAAGCCGTAATCACCGGTGTACCAGTTATAATCAACAGAACTGGTTGTCATTGCCATGATAAATATTTCTCCCATAAACATTGAATCAACACTGTTTGATACATTTTTAACCCGCAGGACACTGCTATAAGTTGCCTCGGGAGTGGTGATCGATCCCCATGCATCAGCAGTTATCGTTGTCGTTCCGCGCCGATGAATGGTCAACCCCATAGCTTGAAATATGGAAAAATAATCATCGGTAAAGCTGTCCTGGTAAGAAAAAGGAAATTCCATTTGTTTTTCCGGATCGATATAATGCAAAACGACATTGCCCGTGTCGGAAATCACTCCGGTACCCCAGCTCTGAAATTCGGAAGGAGATAAATTGCCGTAGCCATATACCTGGCCATAACTGTTCTCGATATAGGAAACCATGTTTGCTTCGGGAAAGTCACTTTCAAAAGGTGTTCCTGCTGGGCTGATGATCTCCATTTGTGCGGTGGTATCAGCCAGGACATTTCCGAAATCCCATGTCTGGTTGGCTCCGTCCGGACCAGGATCTGCCTGACCGCTAAAATATGCCTCATGATAAACATCACCGATCTTGGGTGCGTTATCATAAGTGATTGTGGGTTGTGCGACGATTGTGGAGGTAAATAATAATCCCAATACCGTCAGGAAAATAACTCTTTTCATGATAGCTTGTTTTAAGTACGTTACTAATAAATCAGGTTACAAATGCAGCAATTGGGATTACAAATATAAAACGGAAATTTCATATTTCCAAATATGGATGTCTTTTTAATGATTCTAAATTCACTTTTCGTCATTTTATCAGGTTTTGTTTTCCTAAATTTGAAGCACATTTTAAATACTTGTCAGATGATCACAAGACAGCTTACACATCCCGGCAGTATTGTTATTGTCGGGGGATCGAATGATATCCGCAAACCCGGCGGGAAAGTCGTGAAGAACCTGATTGACGGTGGTTTCGAAGGAAGATTATATGTGCTGAATCCGAAGGAAGATGAAGTGCAGGGGATAAAGAGTTACCGTAACGCCGAAGACCTTCCCGAGGTGGATCTGGCCATCATTGCCATTGCTGCAAAATACACACCCGAAACGGTAGAATATTTAACACAAAAAAAGAACACAAGGGCAGTTATTATTCTTTCAGCGGGTTTCAGTGAAGAAAGCCATGAGGGGAAATTACTCGAAGATAAAGTTGTGGAAGCCGTCAACAAAGTCAACGGTTCCCTGATCGGCCCCAATTGCGTGGGGGTGTTGACACCACAACATCATAGTGTTTTTACCATGCCCATTCCCCGGCTTGAGCCCGACGGATGTGATTTTATTTCCGGATCCGGCGCCACGGCCTGTTTCATTATGGAAGCGGGAATACCCAAAGGGCTCACCTTTGCCAACGTGTATTCCGTGGGCAATTCGGCACAGATGGGTGTGGAAGATATTTTAAAATACATGGACGAAACCTTTGATCCTGATAAAGACCCGAAGATTAAACTGCTTTATCTCGAAACCATTGAGAAACCCGGTCTGCTGCTCAAACATGCTTCGTCATTGATCAAAAAAGGGTGCCGGATTGCAGCCATCAAGGCGGGAACTTCCGAAGCAGGCCGGCGGGCAGCATCCTCACACACGGGCGCACTGGCCAGCCCTGATGCTGCCGTGGATGCCTTGTTCAGGAAAGCCGGTATTGTCAGATGTTTTGGTCGTGAAGACCTTATCAGTGTGGCTTCTGTTTTTCAACATCCGGAGTTAAAAGGAAAAAATATTGCCATCATTACCCATGCCGGAGGACCTGCTGTGATGCTCACAGATACGCTTTCGGAAGGCGGGCTGGAAGTGCCACCCATCAGCGGCGAACATGCCGATAAGCTGAAAGAAGAACTTTTTCCCGGTTCGTCAACAGCCAACCCGATTGATTTTCTCGCAACAGGCACGGCGGAGCAACTCGGTAAGATCATCGATTACACAAATGACTATTTTGACAACATTGATGCTATGGTCGTCATTTTCGGGACTCCCGGTTTGCAGGAAATCTATGATGTGTACGACCTGCTGGACGAGAAGATGAAAACTTCAAAAAAACCGATTTTCCCGGTATTGCCATCCATACTTACTGCCAAAAAGGAAGTGGAGGCTTTCGTGGAAAAGGGCAGGGTATTTTTCCCGGATGAGGTAACGCTGGGCAAAGCTTTATCGAGGGTTTACAATACACCGGCACCGGTGCGGCCTGACGGGGAGTTTGCCGGAGTTGATGAAAAAATGATCAGGAACATCATTCAAAAAGTGGATGATGGTTACCTCTCACCGGAAGATGTAGGCGCTTTGCTGGATGCCGCCGGAATTCACCGGGCGAAAGAAGTGGTTGTGCAAAACGAAAGCCAACTGGCCGGTGCGGTGAAACAGGTGAACTTTCCACTGGTCATGAAAGTGGTTGGTCCTGTCCATAAATCTGATGTGGGTGGCGTGGCACTGAACCTGACTACGATGGAAGAGGTGAAAGAGGAATTTCACCGGATGATGGAGATCAAAGACGCCAAAGGAGTCTTGTTGCAATCCATGATGAAAGGGATGGAATTGTTTGCCGGAGTGAAGAAAGAAGACAAATTCGGTCATCTTTTGTTGTTTGGCCTCGGCGGTATTTTTATTGAAATATTAAAAGATGTCAGGACGCTGCTTTCACCGGTTTCCGTTTCCGAAGTTTTACGCGAAATGAAACTTCTGAAAAGTTACAAAATGCTGGAAGGAGCAAGGGGTATGGAAGGAGTGAACCGGGAAAAATTTGCAGAGACCATTGTTCGTCTCGGCGCACTCGTGGCGGCTGCGCCCGAAATCACAGAGTTAGACCTGAATCCTTTGCTTGGCTCCGAAAAAGAGGTTGTGGCCGTGGATGCCAGAATCCGCGTTGAGAAGCCAAAAAGCGAAAACACATAAATTTTATAGATTTGAACACCAAAAACCCGGAATTATGAAAGACACCCCCATCAACTACGATGTTGTAACTCAAAAGCTTCACGAAAGCAATGTGGATACGGTTGGGAAAGCGTCCATCCGTATGATCAAAAAACTCGTTGACGAGATCGAAAAAGCAACCGGCGAAAAATACATCCGCATGGAAATGGGCATACCCGGTTTGCCGCCCGTTCAGATCGGTATTGAAGCCGAAAAAAAAGCCCTCGATGCAGGAGTTCCCGCTATTTATCCCGATATTTTCGGTATTCCCGAACTGAAAGTTGAGATCAGAAGATTCGTAAAACTTTTTCTGGACCTGGATGTGCGTGCCGACAGTTGTTTGCCCACTGTGGGGTCCATGCAGGGAAGTTTTGCTGCCTTTCTCACATTGAACCGGATGCATCCCGATAGGGAAGGGACACTCTTTATCGACCCCGGTTTCCCGGTGCATAAACAGCAGGTAAAAACCATTGGCCAGGATTTTATGTCGTTTGATGTGTATGACTACCGTGGCGACAAGCTCCGTGATAAGCTGGAATCTTTTCTTTCAACAGGCAAGGTTTCCACTATTCTGTATTCGAACCCCAACAATCCTTCCTGGATTTGCTTTACCGATCACGAGTTGGAGATCATCGGTGACCTGGCCAACAAATACGACGTGATCGTGATCGAAGACCTGGCTTATTTTGGGATGGATTTCCGGAAAGATTATTCTGTCCCCGGGCAACCGCCATATCAGCCTACAGTTGCAAAATATACTGACAATTATGTGCTTTTAATCTCCAGCTCGAAAGTTTTTAGTTATGCCGGGCAGCGGATCGGGATGATGGTGATCTCGGATAAGGTTTTCGATACCAAAGCGCCGGGACTTTTGCGTTTTTATCAGTTTGATACGGTTGGCCCTGCCATGATCTTTGGTACTGTTTACGCATTGAGCTCGGGCACGGCCCACACCCCGCAGTATGCACTTGCCGCTATATTGAAAGCAGTAAACGACGGGGAATATAATTTACTGGAACCGGTGAAAGAATACGGCGAAAAAGCCAGGATCATGAAGAAAATGTTTACTGAAAATGGTTTCAGGATCGTTTATGATAAAGATGAAGACAAACCCATTGCCGACGGTTTTTATTTTACGTTTTCCTATCCGGGAATGGATGCCGAGAAGTTACTCCATGAGTTGCTTTTTTACGGGATCAGCGCTATTTCACTTCTGATCACAGGCAGCAAACGTTCCGAAGGAATACGTGCATGTGTCTCACTTGTTAAGCGTGACCAGTTTCCCGATCTGGAATTCAGGTTAAAAAAATTCCATGAAGATCACCCGGTGAAATAAGAGTTTTTGTTTTTGATGTTTTTTTGTTTCAGACTAAATCTTAATTTTACAACCGTTAATTGACAATGTTTTCCAGCTTTAATTTGCTTTTTATGAATTTTAAAACAAATACATCCGGAAGGATTATTATTCTGGTTGTGTATTTGTTTTCTTTTTTTCCTGTCTTTTCCATTAATACCGACAGCCTGTGGAATGTCTGGAATGATCCCTCTAACCCTGATTCTCTCCGCATGCAGGCCATGAAAAGCATTACCTGGAAGGTGATCTTTGAAAATCCTGACTCCGGTTATATTCTGGCTGATAAATTATATGATCTGGCCTTAAAAAATCAGGACAAATACATGCAATGCTGGTCCTATAAAGCCAAAGGTATTTCAAGGGATATAGAAGGAGATTATGATGAAGCCATGACATTGTATAATAAAGGATTAAAAATAGCTCAGGCAGCGGGAATCATCAGAGAGGATGGGAATTTTTATCATAACATTGGTCTGGTTTATCGCAACCAGGGGGACTACAAAAAAGCACTCGATGCATATAATAAAAGTGTGGAATACAGAAAAATGGCACACGACTCGATTGGTATTGCCCAAACATACAATAACATTGGGGTTGTTTACCTTGTCCAGGGAAATGTGCCGCTGGCCCTTGAATATTTTCATAAGAATCTCGATATCATGACGGCTGTAGGTGATGAAGAAAGGATAGCCCAGACCATTCAAAATATCGGGTTGATTTATCTCGACCAGGGTGACCTGAAAAATGCCCTTGATTACCTCACACGCAGTAAAACATATTATGAAAAACTGGGCAGGAAACGTATTTTGTCCTATACCTATAATAATCTTGGGATCATTTATAAAGAAAAAGGAGAATACGACCTTGCGCTTGAATATTATGAAAAAGGACTGGCCATTTCCAGGGCGCTCAAAGACAAAAACAATATTGCCAATATTTTCAGGAACATCGGAAATATCTATAGCCTGGAAGGAAAAAACGATACTGCACTGCTTTACTTTAAAAAAAGTCTGAAGATTATTGAAGAACTTGGGGATAAGAAAGGAATGGCAGCAGGATACAATGACCTGGGATATGTTTATAATCAAATGAGGCGTCCGGCGGAAGCCAAAAAATGGTGTGAAAAAGCATACAAAATTGCCAAAGAGTCGGAATATCTTGAAGAAATCCGAAACAGTTGCAAATGCCTGATGAGAGCCAACAAAGCGCTGGGTAATATTGCAAAAGCTTACCAGTACCAGGAAGAATATTATCAGGCAAGGGATTCTCTGGATAAGCGTGAAGATTACAAGGAAGTCACACGACTCTCATTGCAGTATGAATATGAAAAGGCCCATCTCGCCGACAGCCTTGCCATGGAACAGGATAAGCTGAAAACGGAAATATCTTATCAGAAACAGATCAATGAGGTCAGAAACCGGGAATACATCATTCTTTCTTTTGGTTTGTTAATATTAGTCATTGCCGGTGCCCTTTTCTGGCGTCTCAATTATATCAGGAAAACAAACCGTGAACTGGAAGAAAAGAACAAGATCATTGAATACGAGAAACGACGTGCCGAAGAGTCGGAACGCTCGAAAGAACAGTTCTTTTCCAATGTTTCCCATGAATTGCGTACGCCGTTGACATTGATCATCGGTCCGTTAGAGAAACTGATGCGCGAAATACAGGATGAAAAAGTACGTGAGCAGTTGGAAATAATGTACAGAAGTGCCCGCCGTTTACTGGCCATGATCAATGAGCTTTTAAACCTGTATAAACTGGAATCGGGAAAAGTCATTCTGAAAGCTTCCCGCGGAAATATTGTGGAGTTTACAAAACAGTTTGTTGAGACGTTCCATTCGTTTGCGGATGAAAAGGAGATAAAACTCACATTCGGGTCGGATTTAAAAGAGTTGTGTGTGTTTTTTGATAAAGAGAAAATGGAGAATATCCTCGGGAACCTCCTCAACAATGCTTTTAAATTTACGAATGCCGGCGGAAGTATTAAAGTCATTATTACGGCAGATTATGATAAAAAATTGAAAAGTTGCGAGGAAAGTGAAGGAACGGTTAAAATAATGGTGGAGGATTCGGGGATCGGGATACCGAAAGAAAAACAGCCTCACATTTTCGACAGGTTTTATCAGGTGGACGACATATTGAAAAGGAATGTGGAAGGAACTGGTATTGGTCTGGCCCTGACGAAGGAACTCGTTGAGTTACATCACGGAAAAATTACGGTCGAAAGTGAAGAAGGAAAAGGGTCTGTGTTTACCGTAACTTTACCGCTGGGTAAAAAGCACCTAAAAGAGGGAGAAATCCAGATGTTTCCGGAAGAAAAGGAAGAAGCGGAAAAAGAGAAAAAGAATATTTCCAGAGGAGAACAGGAAAAAGAAGAAGGCGGTGAAAGAAGAACCAAAGACGCTCCACTGATCCTTATCGTTGAGGATAACAAGGATATGCGTGCTTACATCCGCAGTTGCATCGATCCTGCCTACAAGATCATTGAAGCTGCCGACGGGGAAAAAGGGCTGAACAAAGCCATCAGCCAAATCCCTGATCTGATCATCAGCGATGTGATGATGCCCCGCATGGATGGTACCGAGATGACCCGGCAGATCAAATCCGATGAACGGACCAGTCACATCCCCGTTATTTTATTGACGGCACGGAGTTCGATGGAATATAAAATTCAGGGTCTTGAAACCGGCGCTGACGATTATCTTGAAAAACCTTTCAATGCCCGTGAATTAAAGGCAAGAATTAAAAACCTGATCGAGCAACGAAAGAAACTGCGCGAAAAACTTTTAAAGAGTGTAGGAGTTGATTTTACCAAAACAGAAGATCGGGGTACGGGTTCCATTGACGAGAAATTTTTACAAAAAGCCATCTCCGTGGTGATGAAATATCTTTCCGATCCTGAATTCAGTGTGGAATCTTTCGGTCGGGAAATGGCCATGAGCCGCGTGCAGTTGCACCGCAAGATCAAGGCATTGACAGGGCAGTCTCCCGGCCATTTTGTCCGCAGCATCCGTCTGAAGAATGCGGCTGAATACCTGAAAAAAGAAGGCGTTAATGTTACTGAAACCGCTTACGAGTTTGGCTTCAACAATATGTCCTATTTTACCAAATGCTTCAACCGTGAATTTGGGATGACTCCGTCGGAGTATCTTGCTGAATACAGGAAGAATAATTCATGATTTTTATCACCTGACCCGCTGGGTAGCCTTGTTCCCAGTGGGTCGAAAAATTTGATCAGCCCCTGACCAGGATAGCTTGATACCCGTATGGTCGGGATATATAATCAGATATTTACTTTCCTACTGGTTTTTTTATCAGCTTTATGGTTTTGTGCTGATTTCCAAACGTGAATTTCAGAATGTATGTTCCAGGGGCAAATGTTTGCATATTGATTTCGTTCAGTTCACTTCCCAGGGTATGCGATACCAGCATCCTCCCGACCGGGCCGAATACAGCCACATGCATATCTGTAGTAAGTTTTTCATTGATGAGAATAAAGATCTTATCGGTGAAAGGGTTGGGATACACCGAAATCCCAGTCATGGTACCATCATCATCGATGAACGGATACACATCCACATGAATGTAGTCTTCCCTGATCTTGGTATCCGAGCCGTAATCATTGGATGCAGTCAGCGAAACATCAAACGTACCCACCGAATCATATTCCACAACCGGGTTTTGTTCATAAGAAGTATCCGGAATACCTCCTTCAAAAACCCACAGCCAGCTTGTGGGATCATTTTGCGAAAGGTCGGTGAACTGAACGCTGAATCCTGCTTCGATCTCCGTATTGTCGGCCGTAAAATTCGCAATGGGAGCGGGGTTGTATTCGATGTAAGTCATGATGTCGTTATCGGGCATGCAGACACCAACAGCGTTTTTTTCGGGACAATAGCTGAAATAGGTTGGAGTACCGTTCAGTTCAACGGATTCCTCCATGTTTTTTACGAACAGGCTTTCATCGTCTCCGCTACCCATGATAAGTGCCAGAGCATTGTTTTCGGTATCATACCTGATTTGCATAGGCGTTCCGTAAGCCGAATAGTTGTCAATGCTTTTCAGTGCACCGGTGTGTGCATCCACATTGGCAATGGTTTTTGAATCATAGTTGATGATTCCAAACTCATCTGTTCCGGGATTGTATGCCAGCCGGAGCGGTCGCTGCCCGCCGCTGCTGAAAGTTCCCGTTACGGAAGAAGCGGCTCCGTCCACGTGGATGATCGAAAAAGTATTGTCGTTCATATTTGTAATCGCTGCATATTCCCCTGTTGAGTCAAAAGCGATCTGCAACGGAAAATTTCCAACCGTCAGGTCGGCTACAATCTGCTGCTGATCAACATCTATGACCTGCACTTTATTATCGAAGCTGGCTGCCACCAACAGGTATTTTCCGGTGGGATCCAGTTCCACGCCGCTTTTGACTCCGAAAGCTGCGTAGCTGATACCGATAACACCTGTCGGAATAGTTTTTAGCACCTGGCTGTTTTCACCGTCAAGCCGGACAATTGAAACGGAATTACCTTTCAGGTTTCCGATGTAAGCATACTGGTCATCGGGACTGATCTGTATCATCATGGGGCGTGCACCGGTGTAAAGGGATTTGACAAATTCGTAAGTATTCAGGTTCACGATCTTGATAGTATTCAGGTCATAACCGCCGAGGACAGCCCATTGTGAATCGTGCGTAATAGCCACTTCCCAGCAATTCTCCCCCATGTCAATGATGGTATCCACTTCGCAGGTTTCCAGGTTAATAACCGACATGGTTTCCGAAATGCCGTTGACCGTAACGGCTTTGGTGCCGTCGGGAGTAATGGCAATGCGGTAGGGCGTGTCGCCCTCGGGGATCTTCCCGGCCAGTGCTTTCCCTTTGTAATCAATGTTTTCCGGGTCGGTGCAGTCGTAAAAATGAACCCCTTCGTACCGCAAAGGGTCATATCCGACCAGTTTGAAATCCACTGGTGACACCGCTCCGCAATATTGGTATTCCCCGGGATGATTGTCGGTAAAAATTTCGGTGGCAAAGTCAAAAACGGCAAAATTAAATTGCCCGTGAACGATATAGTTGTGGTCGGGAGAAGTGCTGATCCAGAATGGTCTTGAATATTGATTGTATGCCGTGAAATCTGAGGAGTTGAAACGTACCAGCACCGAAGAGTTGTTGCTTACGCCGAGATAAGCTTTGCTGCCGTCATAATTTACACCCACTTCGTAAGTTCCCAGCGTATAACCTGTTATTTCAACACTCCCTGTTATCGTATGCGAAGCGTTATCAATCTGAAATACCTTGAACTGGCTGTTTGACTGGTCGTAGCTGACCGCAATGGTTTTGTTTCCGTCACCGGACAATCCAACCACATTGCATTTGGGAATACCGCTAACGGTATAGTCAACAGTTCCGGCTTCAGTACTGATGAACAATACCGAGTTATCGTCATCACCCACAATCAGGTACTCTCCGTCAGGAGACACTGTAAAACGTGAAAATTGGAAGGAGGTCCTTCCGCCGGTTGTAATCCAGGAAAAGGTGAGCAGTTTGACCGGAAAGTCATAAAATGTATTCTCTATTTGCATATTGACAAGGTCTATTTTTGCCAGATAATGGGAGATATCAAAAGCCACATAAGCATAGTTCCCGTCCGGGCTTGTTTCCACTGCAACAGCTTGTCCGTATCCCGAATAAGCAAAAGCTTCCTCAATGGAGTAATCGGAAAGATTGATCACATCCACCACGTTGCCGAGGCATCCCACAATGGCATAATCATCTGTTACGGCAATATCGGCGGGATAATTGTCAAGGTCTCCGATCACAGTGGTTGTCATGGTTTCAAAGTCGTACACCGTAACATTCTTTGTATAACCCGTGACTATGAAAACCTTTGAGCCGTCCGGTGAAAAAACCGCCCGCCCCATGTAATCGCCCTCTGGCTCTATGCCGACATTGATATCGGTTGACTGACTGCGCAATCCAGTGATGTCCAAGAAATCGGCCAGGGTTATGCCGTCCTTCACCCTGATGGTACGGATGACGTCATCAGCGGATGAACTGGCAGGATATTTATTTTGCGAAAAGACAGTGGGAAGTGAAAAAAGTATAAAAAAAATGAACGCGTAACAATGCTTTTTCATATTGTTGGTTTTAAAATGATAAAACGGCAACATGAGTCGCCGATACAAATTTAATGCAATCCCAGTTCTTTCTCATCAAACACAATGGCCTGGTAAGTAAAGATCTCCGCATCTTTCCAGCCGTCCCAGCCGATACCGGCTTTATCGCGGGCACAGTGGCCGAGGAACTCTTCGAGTGACCAACCCGTTTTTTCGGCAACCTGCGGAAGAAATGTGCCGGTCTTTCCGTTTTTGACGATATAAATTCCATCCCGCCCGAGTTTGATCTCATTAATGGAGTTTATCTTTTTTAACGGTGTGAGTACGGAAATTTCAATATCGATGTGCGACAACTCTGAGGGCATGACCGGCATAAAACGATAGTCCTGTGTGGCGGCGGCAATGGTCATCTGCTGAACGACCTGGTAAAGCGGCTCGTTTGCGATGAACCTGCCGATACATCCGCGCAGGTTGCCGTCTTTGTTTAATGTGACGAAAGCGCCGCTGTGGACTTTCAGGTCTTCTGAAAGATCAGAAGGGTCAATATCCGGGATTTGCTTGGTGTTGATATATTCTTCCAGAGTCTCCCTCGCAATGAAGAGCAATGCTTTTTTATCTTCAAGAGTGAGGAAATCTTCAGAAGGAGGGTCTTTTTCTTTCACAAGGGCAAGGGCAAAGTAACCCACAACACGGCTTTTATCTCCAAAGGAGACATCACCGGAGTTCATATATTTTAACGGTACGTATTTCACATCAGGCATGTTGTGGGTCATATACAGTAAAGTCAAAAGGGAAGTATGACCGCAGGCGCTGGTGACCAGCCCGGGATAATGTTTTTCACTGTTTTCCAAAAGGGCTTCCTTGAACTTTTCCGGATCATTGGAGATGATGCCCCCGGCAGTTACCGTGTCCGCTTTACGGGCATCGTTGTATCCCGGATAATGGGAAAAATCGCTGCTGATCACGAAAAGATTCTTTTCATTCAGGTAAGGTTTCAGGGTGGCAGCAATGGATTTGAGTATTTTCTCGTTATCCGTACCGATGATGATCGGAACGATGCGAAAAGGTTTTTTCAGATAATACTGGAGAAAAGGCAGTTGATTTTCCAGACTGTGTTCCCGTGCATGGGCCTGCGGGATAAATGATATGTATTTGTTTTCATCGATCAGTTGTTTCACCAGCTTTGTATTGACCTGAACTTCACCGAGCGGTGTAATATAATTTCCTGCCGAATAGGCTGAAGCCCCGTCGAGATACATGGTGTGTGACGAACCGATCAGGAAAATATTGTCGTATTGCCTGTTGGGGTCCAGTTGTTTATATGCCGTGGCTGCGACCTCACCCGAATAGGCATAACCGGCATGCGGGCTGATGAGCGCCAGGATATTTTGAAGATCATGACCTTTGGCTTTGCCGAACAATGACTTCAGTTCCTGTGTTAATTGAGAGGGATCGGCGGTGTAGAACTTACCGGCTGCATAGGGTTGACGGTCAACTTCTGCCTGGGAAAAAGCAGTGGAGTCTGATAACCAAGACATTAATAGTGCCATGCCAAAAATTTTGATTTTATTCATGATTTTCATAACTTTACTTCAAAGTAAGATCAAGTCAAAAATACGGATTCTTTACAGTAAAATCAAGCAGGTGGACTCTGAAAAAATCATAAAAATAAAGGGAAACCGTTTATTGTTTGCCGATGCTTTTTTCCTGGGCTTTACTTTGTTGGGCGCCCAGATCATTCTACTCCGTGAATTTTTAATGGTTTACAACGGCAATGAACTGGTAATCGGTTTGTTGCTTTCCATCTGGCTGCTGATCACCGCACTGGGATCATGGTTCGGCAGGTTCCTGAAAGCGGGCAAAAAATATTTTAATCTCATCAGGGCATTATTTTTATTTATCAGCATTTATCCGCTGGCAGCTTCTTTCAGCATTGAATATTTCAGAAATATTTTGCTTGAGCCGGGCAGAATGGTTTCCCTGACAGAGATTACCGGGTATTCCGTCTTGCTGCTTTTTCCACTGTGTTTTACCGGAGGTTTTTTGTTTGCGCTCATCAATGTGGCATCCGGCAAAGGAAAAGGAAAACTGCAAAACTGTTATGCCCTTGAGTCGTTCGGCAGTCTGGTTGGAGGAATGCTCATCAGTCTTTTCTTTATTTTTTATTTGCAGATCAGCAATTTCAGGAGTCTGGAATACCTGATGATCCTGAATCTGATCTTTTTTGGGATTCATGATTTCAGGCAGCGGAAGTTTTTTGAAAGCTTTGTTTTTGTCACCATTACATTGTTTCTGATGATGTCCATTTTCAGGTTTGAACCCAATGAGATTGCCAAAAAGAAACTGTTTCCCGGACAGAAGATTTTGCTCACGAGGGAAACCGCTTATGGGAACCTGACCGTAACCGAAACCGAAGGACAGATGAACTTTTATGAGAATGGTGTCCTTCTTTTTTCAACCGGTGATGTGGCACAAAGGGAAGAAGATGTTCACTATGCTATGCTTCAGCGGCCTGACGCCCGTGAAGTTCTCCTGATCGGCGGAGGAATGACAGGGACTACCCTCGAAATACTCAAATACAAAGACATCAGCGGGATTGATTACCTTGAAGTAAACCCCGATATTTTTAATATTACGAAGGACTATACGGATTATCTCGGTGATAAACGCGTCAGCACTATTGCGGAAGACCCGGTTATTTTCATAAAAAAAACAAAAAAGAAATATGAAGTGATCTTTGTCAACCAGCCCCCGCCTTCCAGTGCGGAACTGAACCGTTTTTTTACGGTTGAATTTTACAAACGGCTGAAACGTTTGTTGTTGCCCGGCGGTGTGGTTTCCACCCGGCTGACTTCATCCGAAAATTACATCAGTAATGATGAAGTGGAGTTACAGACTTCTGTTTACAACAGCATTAGGAAGTCTTTTAAAAATGTGTTGGTGGTTCCGGGTCAAAAACTCTATTACCTCGCATCCGACAGCACGCTGACCATGGATTTTGCCGAACGATACAAGAAACAATCTATCAAAAACAAATACGTAAATGATGCCTATCTGAATGACAACCTGATCAGGTTCCGCTCGGATCAGATCGTCAGCAGCTATACCGACAGCAGCCTGATAAACCATGATTTCAAGCCATTTGTTTACCTGCTATACATCCGCCACTGGTTGAGTTTTTTTAATGTGAATATCTGGGTTATTCCGGCAGTTTATGCCATTCTGGCTTTGTTGTTTCTTATCTTCTCGAAGCCTTATTCAACAGCCATGTTTACGAGTGGTTTTACCGGCGCCGGAGCAGAGATATTGTTGCTGATCGCCTTTCAGGTGATCTTCGGATATGTTTATTTGTACCTTGGCGTGATCATCACTCTTTTTATGGCGGGACTTACCGTCGGGTCGCTGGTGAGTAAAAACTGCGACAGATATAATATCAGGAAACTTGTTTTAAAAATCCAGCTTGTTACCGGGTTGTTTATCCTTTTGCTGGCCCTGTTTCTGATCATGCAACATCTGATACGGGACGACTCGGTTATCCGGTTCCTGTTTTCATTATTCATGATGATCATTGCCCTGTTGGTCGGATACCAATACGGCGTGATTGTTTGTCATGCGAAAAAAAGTACAGGCAAAACGATAGCCTCCGTGTATTCTTCCGACCTGATCGGCTCGGCGCTGGGCAGTTTTCTTGTTGCTGTTTATTTTATTCCGGTTTACGGGTTGATTTTCACCTTGTTGATTTTGTCCGGTTTTCATTTTTTAACATTATTTATCTTGACAATAAAACATAAGTTGAAGTATCTTTAAGGCATATTTTTTGATCGGAAGAAAATAGGGGAGAGACGAAAAATTTAAAAATGACAAAACGAGACTTCATAAAACTAACCCTGGCAGGCGCCGGAGGACTGGCGCTGACGGGCAGCCTGCCGGCTAAAACATTAATAACCATGGCAAGTAATAACAATAAACCCTGGAAATGGAGCAAGGAGGCCACTTATTACATCAATACTCCGAAAGGCCTCAAATGTAAACTTTGCCCGCAGGCTTGTGAGATCAAAGAAGGGGAGGTGGGGGACTGTCGAACGCGGCAGAATTTCGGCGGGAAACTTTATACGATTGTTTATGGTAATCCCTGTGCCGTCCATATTGATCCCATCGAGAAAAAGCCGCTGAATCATTTCCTGCCCCAGTCGCTGGCTTATTCCATTGCGACAGCAGGATGCAACCTGGCTTGTCTGAACTGTCAGAACTATACGATCTCGCAGGTCAGCCCGCACGACACGCGCAATTATGACCTGATGCCCGAGCAGGTAGTTGAAGAGGCGCTGAAATACCATACCCGCTCAATTGCCTACACCTATTCCGAACCGATTGTTTTTTATGAATATGTCTATGATACGGCCAAGATTGCCAGGCTGAAAGGGTTGAAAAATGTTTTCATTTCAGCCGGTTACATCAATGAACAACCGTTGAGGGATATCTGTAAATACCTCGATGCGGCCAACATCGACCTGAAATCTTTGAATAACGACACGTATGAGATGCTGAATGCCGGAACATTGAAACCGGTCTTAAATACACTTAAAGTGATGAAAGAGGAGGGCGTTTGGCTTGAGATTACCAACCTTGTGGTTCCTTCCTGGACTGACAAGCTGGATGAAATAAAAAAGCTGGTTGACTGGTTGTACGACAACGGATTCGAGGATACTCCATTACATTTCAGTCGTTTCCATCCGGCCTACAAGCTGACCAATTTGCCGCCAACTCCTGTTGATACGCTCAACAAAGCCCGGGAAATCGCTATGGACAAAGGGTTGAAATATGTTTATATCGGAAACGTACCGGGCACAGAAGGCGATAATAC
>JAOZOO010000095.1 GCA_029933225.1 Bacteroidales bacterium
AAGCCAAAAACGACCTTGATTTTGAACCCAGGCCAATAGCCGAAACGCTGAAAGACACATTGGAATGGTTTAAAGAAAACAATTATATATAGCAGATGATTAGCGAAAAAATTTATTTTGAATTACTTTACGGATGGATGGCCCTCGCTGTGATCATCTTCCCGGTATTGTTAAAAATAACGGTTCCTTACGGGCGGCATGCAACCAATACCTGGGGGCCGGTTTTAAATAGCAGAATAGGCTGGATTCTCATGGAGATCCCTGTGGTGGTGGTTTTCTCCTGGTTCTTCTTCACGGGCCCGGTTGAAAAAACCCTGCCGGTGTATATATTTTACGGTTTCTTCATGCTGCATTACTTCAACCGTATTTTCGTGTTTCCTTTCCGCTTGAAAGAAAAAGGGAAAAAGATGCCGTGGCTGATCGTATTCATGGCCTGGTTCTTCAATATAACCAACGGGTTCTTAAATGGTTACTGGTTTGGATGGCTGACTCCGGTTTATCCCGATTCCTGGTTGACCGACTGGCGGTTTATTGTCGGCGTCATTATGTTTTTCACCGGCATGTACATCAACATGTCATCCGACAACAAACTGCTCAGCCTTCGCAAAGGAGGGAAAAAAGGATATTATATTCCTTATGGCGGAATGTTCAAATATGTTTCTTCGCCCAATCTGATGGGTGAGATCATCGAGTGGTTGGGCTGGGCCATGATGAGCTGGTGTCTGCCTTCGTTTTCCTTTGCCCTGTGGACGGTGGCCAATCTGATTCCCAGAGCCATAGACCACCATCGCTGGTACAAACGGAAATTCAGCAACTACCCCGGAGAACGGAAAGCGGTGATCCCTTTTCTGGTTTAATTTAAAAATATTCTAAAGAACTGTCTTTTTTCTCAACGGCTGACAATTATCTTATTTTTGCCCGTCTGGAAAAATCCTGAAAACCAATAAACCTGAGCTGAAATGTATGAATTCATTACCGGCAAACTGGTTGAAAAGAACCCTGCTTTTGTCGTAATAGAGAACAACGGGATGGGATATTTACTGAATATCTCGCTCAATACCTTTACGAAGATCAAGGATGAGGAACAGGCCAAACTGTATATTCATTTTCATGTGCGTGAGGATGCACAGGTGTTTTACGGTTTTGCCGATGATGCGGAACGTGAGCTGTTCCGCCATCTGCTTACCGTTTCAGGGGTGGGCGCCAGCACGGCACGGCTGATACTTTCGTCGTTGACCAGCGAAGAAGTTTACGAAGCCATTACACAGGGGAATGCCGGTATTTTACAGTCAGTTAAAGGTATTGGCGGGAAAACGGCACAGCGGATCGTAATTGATCTGCGGGATAAACTGACAAAAGCCGGAATTGAGCTTGAAAAAGTTGACATTTCCCACAATACAATAAAAGATGAAGCGTTATCAGGATTAATGATTTTAGGTTTTAACAAATCTGTTGCCGAGAAGGCACTCAACAGGGTGATAAAACAAGGATCAGCCAACAGTGTGGAAGAATTGATAAAAGAAGCATTAAAAGTATTGTAAGTAAACTAAAAAACAACTGGGGAGTTAAGCAGACCGGGAGATAGTGAGGCGGGTTTTAAAATACTTTTTCATAAGACGTTTTACGTTTTTCTTTTTTCTGACAGCTTTTCTGTCGGGAACAGGCCCTGCTTATGTCATGGGCCAAAACATTTCCCCGCCCGACACAACAACTACCGGAACAGATACCACAAACCTGTTATTCCCTTTTCATGACAACACCGGAAACCCCTATCTCGATCAGCAGGATAAAAGCCCTCTTTTCCTGAATGATCCTTCAAACATCAAACGGGAGATCATCTACAACCCGGAAACCAATTCGTATGAATTTGTCAATAAGATCGGCGATTTTTATTACCGGCCACCGACCACGCTCGACTTCAAGGATTTTCAGCAATATGAACTGGATAACCAGGTAAAAAAATACTGGAACGAACGCTCACAAACAGCAGGTACTTCAGAGGGTTCGCGACTGATACCCAAACTGTACGTAGGTGGTGAAGCTTTTGAAACCATCTTCGGCAGCAACACCATCGACATCCGCCCGCAGGGATCAGCTGAGGTAAGTTTCGGTATCCTGTCGAACAAAAGGGAAGACCCTGCCCTCGATGTGCGTCAGCGCCGGAATACCAACTTTGATTTTGGCATGAACATTCAGATGAATGTAACGGCCAAGATCGGCGACAAGATCGAATTCAAGGCAAATTACAATACCGAATCCTCGTTTAATTTTGAAAATACCCTGAAGCTGAAATATGAAGGCAAGGAAGATGAGATACTCCAGTTGATCGAGGCCGGAAATGTGAGCATGCCGTTGCGTTCCACACTGATTCGCGGAAGTCAGAGTCTTTTCGGGATCAAAACGATATTGCAGTTTGGGAAAACCAAAATAACGGCGATTTATTCGCAGCAGCAAAGCGAAACACAAAGCATTACTGTCCAGGGCGGGGCGCAGACAAGCCGTTTTAAGCTGTCCGCGCTGGATTATGAAGAAAACAAACATTTTTTTCTGGCCCATTCATTCAGGGACAATTATCCCAGGGCCCTGGCAACACTCCCCATTGTCAGTTCCGACGTAACCATCACGAGGGTGGAAGTGTGGGTGACCAACCTGGGGCCGGCAACCGAACAAAACAGGAACATTGTGGCGTTGACCGACCTCGGTGAAGGCAACAAAAAGAACATTCAAAACCCTTACATCTTCCCGATGCCCGGCGGGCAGTTGCCTTCCAATTATTCCAATGATGAACTGTTGAGGATGGACACCACCCAACTGCGTGACATCAATACGGTGACACAATACATGTCGGGCGACCCGCTGAACATTGGCCTGAACAATTACATGGTTGCCGGCGAAGATTATGTTAAACTGGAAAATGCCCGCAAACTGCTGGAAACGGAATATAAAATAAACACACGGTTGGGTTTCATCTCGCTAAACACCACACTCAACCCGGACCAGGTACTCGCTGTGGCTGTGCAATATACGGTTATCGGTCATGACAGCGTCTTTCAGATCGGTGAATTTTCCGATCAGGGAGTTACCTCTCCCCAATGCCTCATCCTGAAACTCCTGAAGAGCAATACCCTCGACACAAAAGTGCCTCTGTGGGACCTGATGATGAAAAACGTTTATCCCATCGGCGCTTATCAGGTTCAGCGCGAAGATTTCAGGTTTAACATTCTGTATTCCGGTAACCAGGAAGGTGTGCCCACAGGTTATTTCTCGCAAGGGCCCGAGGAAAAAACAGGTATCCCGCTGATCAATCTTTTTGGTCTCGACAGACTGGATTATCAGATGAACCCGATGCCCGGCGGCGACGGACTTTTCGACTTTATTGACGGTGCCGCACTCAACGGGGGTACGATACAGGCTTCCAACGGACGGATATTCTTTACTTCCCTTGAACCTTTCGGAAGTTATATCCGCGACTCTATTTTCCCGAACGATCCGGAATGGGCCAACTTTTACGCTTACGATTCTTTATATACTTTAACCAAAACGGGAGCGGAACAATATCCTGACAAAAACAAATACATCCTCGAAGGATTGTACAAATCACAATCGGGCTCGGACATCAGCCTGAACGCTTTGAATGTTCCGCAGGGATCCGTCACCGTTACGGCGGGAGGCGTCCCTTTGACCGAAAATGTTGATTATACTGTTGACTATACACTGGGTCGCGTTAAGATCATCAACGAAGGTATCCTGAATTCGGGAGTGCCCATTAACGTTTCCCTGGAAAGTAATTCCTTGTTCAACGTTCAGCAAAAAAGAATGATGGGGATACATGTTGACCACGAGATCAACAAAGATTTTCATATCGGCGGTACTTTGCTGAACCTGCACGAAAGACCGTTGACACAAAAAGTGAATTACGGTGACGATCCGGTATCGAACACCATCTGGGGAGTGGATATGAGTTATCGCACCGAATCGAGATGGCTGACAAAACTGATCAACAACCTTCCCGGTATTTCTTCCAACAAGGCTTCAACCATTAATTTTGACGGCGAGTTCGCCCAGTTTTTCCCGGGGCATTCCAAAGCCGTTGGCCAGTCGGGGACTTCGTATGTTGATGATTTTGAGGGAGCCAAGTCCAGTATCGACCTTCGGAACATTGCCTCGTGGTTTTTGTCCAGCACACCCCAGTTGCAGCCCGATCTTTTCCCTGAAACCACCAGTATGGATACACTTGCTTTCGGCTATAACCGCGCCCGTCTGGCCTGGTATATTATTGATCCGTTGTTTTATGACCGCAGGGGAGTGGCCGGTGCATCCAATGTAAACAAAGAAAGTATTTCGCTGAACTCCACACGGCAGGTATTGCAGACCGAAGTGTTCCCGAACAAAAGCATTCCCAACGGAACACCAACCAACATCGGCGTGTTTAATCTGGCTTATTTCCCGGCCTTACAAGGCCCTTACAATTATGATGTTAAGCCCACTTCCTATTCTGCAGGAATCGATGAAGAAGGTAATCTGCGGAACCCTGAAACAAGATGGGGCGGGATCATGCGAAAGATCGAATCCACCGACTTTCAGTCGGCAAACATCGAATACATTGAATTCTGGATGATGGATCCTTTCACGGAAGCGCCTTATGAAAACAGCTCGGGTGAACTTTATATCAACCTCGGGGATATTTCGGAGGACATCCTGCGCGACGGAAGAAGGAGTTACGAAAACGGACTTCCCGAGTCATCCACTGTGGTCAATGTGGATACCACGGCCTGGGGAAGGGTGCCGAACGTTCAGGCGCTGACGCAGTCGTTCAGCAATGCCGGCGCCGCACGTGCTTACCAGGATGTGGGTTACGATGGTATGGGAGATAACGATGAGCAATCCTTTTTTAACAAATCGTATCTCAATATCATCCGGGAGCAATACGGACAGAATTCTCCCGCTTATCAGAAAGCCATTGAAGACCCCTCAAGCGACAACTATCACTATTACATGGGTGGTGATTTTGATCAGGAAGCCATATACTCGAGCGTAACGGCCCGTTATTTAAGATACAACAATGCCGAGGGCAATTCACCCAGCGATGAAACCAATCCTGAAGCTTATCCCACGGCTGCCACAAACCTGCCGAATGTCGAGGATATTAACAACGACAATACGTTGAGTGAATCGGAACGTTATTTTCAGTATCGTGTCAAACTTTCGCCGGATCAAATGAAAGTCGGGCAAAATTTCATTACCGATGTCCGTCATGCCACAGGGGTGAGATTACCCAACGGTGACATCAGCGATGTGAACTGGTACCAGTTCAAGATTCCTGTTCAGAATCCAAATAAGATCGTAGGGAACATCAGTAATTTTCAGTCCATCCGGTTTATGCGTGTTTTCCTGAAGGATTGGGACGGGCCGGTCGTGCTGCGGTTTGCCACATTTGAACTTGTAAGAAATGAATGGAGAAGATATCAGAACTCGTTGCTCAGCGAAGGGGAATACATTCCCAATGATGACGGTTCGGAAACAAGTTTTGTGGTTTCGACAGTCAACATCGAGGAAAATGCAAACCGTCAGCCGATCCCTTATGTGATTCCCCCGGGTATTGAGCGTGAAATACAATTCGGGACTACAAATTATATTGTTCGTAACGAACAATCGCTGGCAATGAATGTGACCAACCTGCAAAATGGTGATGCCAGGGGCGTTTATAAAACGACCGAATTTGATTTCAGGCAGTTTAAATATCTGAAGATGTTTGTCCATGCCGAAGCAATGGAGGCGAAAAATGACATAAGCGGGCCCGATCCTTACGAATATGGCGACATGACGGTCTTTATCAGGATAGGGTCTGACTTCACCAACAATTATTATGAATATGAGATACCGGTGGAATTCACCCCCTGGGGTACTGCCTATACTGATCCCGAAGCCATCTGGCCCGCCATAAACGATATGAACATTGACCTGCATGCGCTGGTACAGACCAAGCTGAACAGAAACAAAGCCATGCTCGATCCCAATTCACCCTATACGTTGTATAAACCGTATGTTGAATACCATGGTGATGCCAAAGTAACTGTGCTGGGTAGTCCCAATATCGGAACCGTGAGCGGGATACTCATCGGGGTAAGGAATCCCAAAACTTCTGTTGCTGGAGAGGATTATGCCGAGCCGATCAATGCCATTATATGGCTTGATGAACTGCGGCTGACCGACATGAACAAAAAGCCGGGCTGGGCAACTACGGCGCGTTTTGAAACCATGTTGTCGGACCTGGGAAAATTTGCACTCGGCGTTTCTTACAGCTCACCGCGGTTTGGCGGGCTGGAACAAAAAATAACCCAGATGTCATTGCAGTCAACCACCGACTTTATCTTTACGACGGATTTGGATTTCGGGAAATTCTTCGGCAAGAAAGTGGGGATGCGGATACCTATCCATTACGACTACAACTCCACACGCATCACGCCGGAATATAACCCGCTGGATCCCGATATCAAGCTGAAAGACGCTTTGGATATCTATACCAGCAAACAAAATCGTGATTCGATAAAACGGCTGACTGAAGATTTTACGCAGCGGCACAATTTCAGCGTGCTGAATTTGCGAAAAGAACGAACGAACACAAAACGAAAGCCCAGGGTTTATGATATTGAAAATTTCGATGCATCGTTTGCCTATTCCCTGTCGAAAAACAGAAATATTGACTTTGTTTATAACGATTTGAAAGACATCAAGGGAGGACTGGGCTATAACTGGAACGGAAGGCCGAAAAACTACAAGCCGTTTTCAAAGGCAAAAGGCCTGAAATCCAAACACCTGGCGCTGATCAAAGATTTTAATATCTATTTGCTGCCCAAAGTTTTTTCGTTCAGGACCGACATGACCCGGAGGTTGAAAAAACAACTTTTACGTGACAAAAGCATCGGCAAGGTGATCATTTATCCGACATACGAAAGAATCTGGAACTGGAACCGGAAATTCGACCTGAAATATGATTTTTCCCGTTCGTTAAAGTTTGAATTCAATGCCGGCATGAACACTTATATTAACGAACCCCAGCAATATCCTGACGATAAAGGTTCTTCCGAATGGGATGAGTATAAAAAGGAAATATGGAGCGAGATAGGTAAGTTTGGTACCAAACAACGGTATAATCAGAATTTTAAGGTAACCTACAACCTGCCGATGAAGAAAATGCCGCTTCTTGACTGGACGACCATCGCACTGAGTTACAGTGGTGTGTATTCCTGGTCCGCGGCGCCGATCTCCATTCAGACAAGAATGGGCAACATCATCGAAAACTCAAACCAGAAACAGCTCAACGGCTCTGCCGATCTGAACAGCCTGTACAATAAAATCCCTTATTTTAAATCCATTAACAAAACCAATTCACGAAACAGCCGTTCATCATCCAGAACCAGAGCAACTCGTCAGGATAACCCTCCGGCAAATGATACCATCGCCAAACCCAAGAAACAGTATGGCAAGATCATTGGCGAGGGCCTTTTACGCATCCTGATGTTCATCAAGAAAGCCAATGTAACTTACAGCAAAACAGCAGGGACAATGATTCCGGGATTTAACCCCGAACCTCAGTTCCTCGGACTGAATTTCGGATCAGCCAGCGCTCCCGGGTGGGGTTTTGTCTTCGGAAGTCAGGCCGATATCCGAAGCATGGCAGCGGAAAACGGATGGCTTTCAACCGATTCGATCATGAACAATCCGTACATGAGAAAATCCAACGAGACATTTTCCTATAAAGTGAATGCCAATATCCTGAATGCCATCAGAATTGATATTAACGGCGAAAGGATGTTTACTGACAATTACCAGTCTTACTACCGGTATGATTACGACAGTGCACGATTTATTGAATACACGCCCCGTGAGATTGGAAGCTTCAGCATTTCTTACCCCGTCATCAGAACTTCATTCGAGACGAGTGATTCTTCCAATACTTCCAACACTTTCAATGAGTTTCTGTCCGGACGTGTGGAAGTTGCCGAACGGCTGGCCCGTCAAAATCCCCATTGGTCGGGTGAATATTTTTATGATTCCATCACGGGTGAACAATATCCTGTTGGCTACGGTCCTTCGTCGCAGGAAGTGCTTTACTATTCTTTCCTCGGGACTTATTCGGGACAGGGAGTCAGCAAGGTAAATATTTCAAATCCGTTCCCCAAATTCCCGATCCCCAACTGGAAGATCACTTTTAACGGATTGACAAACATTGAAGCCATCGGCAAAGTTTTCAGGACGATCAACATCACCTCGGGTTACCGCGCTATGCTCAGCCTGACTTCATGGGAAACCAACGTCAACTACAAACCCGGTCAGACTGACCAGTTTTTTGAAAACAGTATGAATTATGTTACCCGTTATAACGTGGGAGTGGTGTCGTTGATCGAACAGTTCAACCCGCTGATCGGTGTTGATCTGACCATGAAAAACAGTCTGACAACCCGGATCGAGTACAAAAAATCAAGAAACCTGGCATTGAGCTTTGTCAACAACCAGTTGACACAGGTCAATTCTTCCGAGGTGGTGTTTGGTTTCGGGTATCGTATAAAAGGGCTCAAATTTTCGATAGGGGCCCTCGACGGGTCAGGCAAAAGTTCATCGTACAAGAGCGACCTGAACATAAAACTCGATTTTGGGATCAGGGATACCAAAACCGTATTGCGACGGACGGACGACAATAACAACCAGATTTCGGCCGGAGCAAGACAATACAACCTGAACTTTGCCGCCGATTACATGCTCAGTAAGAGCTTACAGATCAGGGCATACTATAACTGGACAAGCAACAGCCCTTACATCTCCACACAATTCCCCAATGCAACCACAAGTGCAGGGATCAGCCTGCGATTCAATCTGGCGCAGTAATTTTTACCCGAAACAGTAACCGGCACATTTCCTTTTGTTTTCCGGAAGGGAACTTTTGTTAAAATTAAAAACCGGTGAATTCAGTGAACCATTAAAAAATAATATAAATTTGAGGCGACAAATTAAAGTTTTAAAAAATGAATATTCCGGAGAATTTACATTACACAGAAGAACACGAGTGGGTTAAAGTTGATGGCGACGAAGCTTATATTGGTATTACCGATTTTGCCCAGAAAGAACTTGGCGATATTGTTTTTGTTGAAGTGGAAACGGTGGACGAAGAACTTGACAAAGGCGAAGCTTTCGGAACCATCGAAGCGGTTAAAACCGTTTCGGATTTATTTATGCCGGTCGGCGGAACAGTGCTGGAAATGAATGAAAAACTGGATGACCAGCCTGAACTGATCAACAAAGATCCCTATGGTGAGGGATGGATTATCAAAATCAGCCTCAGCGATGCCGGCGAACTTGATGACCTGCTCGATAGCAAAGGTTATGCTTCGTTAATTGAATCTTAATCACTGACTATGTTAAAAAAGCTCTGGCCTGCACTGGTTTGGGCTTTGATCATCCTTGTCCTGACAGGAATGCCCGGTAAATATATACCGGAAGTAAAAACATTTTGGGACTGGCTGTCTTATGATAAACTGGTGCATCTGTTTATGTTCGGAACGTTTAGTTTTCTTTTGTTAAATGGCCTCCGCGAACATTATTTTAATTCCAGATATCGTTTGTATTATGTTGCCGGGTTTGTCATTTTAAGTATGGCATACGGTTTGCTTACAGAAGTATTGCAGGCACATGTTTTTGTAGGAAGAGACGGAAACGTTTATGATTTTCTGGCCGACAGTGTGGGCGCAATTTTAGGATGGCTGGTCTTTCGTTTGAAATACAGAAAAAGAAAATATTCGCGTGCCTGATGCAATAACAAAGATTTATTATTAATTTAGCTGAGGATTAAGTCCGAAAAAAGAAAAGTTATGGAACCGAAAAAAACAAAAAAAGCTGATCTTGAAAGAAAAAAAGGTCTTTTCTTCGAAATCGGCCTTGTGGTTGCTTTACTGGTAGTTTTTGGTGCTTTTCAATACAAAAGCTATGAAAAGCAAACCGTTGAACTGCAACAACAGGTTGCTGACAACATGCCGGAAGAGATCATCCCGATCACCGAACAAAAAGTAAAACCGCCACCGCCACCACCACCGAAACAGGTTACCCAGATCGAGGTGGTTGATGACGATGTTGAGGTGGACGAAGATATTGATATTGATGCCGATGCCGACGAAAATACAGTTGTGGAAGAGTATATTCCGCCTGCCGAAGACGAAGAAGAAGTTGAAGAACAACAAATTTTTACCGTTGTTGAGGCGATGCCTGAATTCCCAGGCGGAATGGGTGCATTGATGAAATATCTTGCTGAAAACATTAAATACCCTTCGCTGGCCAAAGAAAGTGGAATCCAGGGTCGTGTATTTATCAACTTTGTGGTTGAACCCGACGGATCCATTTCCAACGTGAAAGTGCTTCGGGGTATCGGCGGAGGATGTGACGAAGAAGCCGTAAGGGTTGTTGAAAATATGCCCAAGTGGAAACCCGGTATGCAACGAGGCAAGCCCGTGAGGGTTTCCTATAACCTGCCGGTTAAATTTACTTTACAGTAGAAAAAAAGATGTTTCCATCAAAAAAGACTGTCCAAAAAAGGGCGGTCTTTTTTGTTTTCGGTGAACTTAAAGTCTTCCGGAAAATGTTATCGCGACCTTTAAATAGATTCACTATAAATTCCTGAAATTAATATTTTTTAAACAAACATTCCGGGGATTGGTTTTAGCTTTGCTGTTATAAAATAACACGGCATGTTGACTCTTATCCTGATGTTGGTGGTTTTTATCCTGGGATACATTGCCATTGCGATGGAGGGTCCTTTGAAAGTGGATAAAGCCGCTTCGGCTTTGTTCCTCGGCGTTATTTTGTGGGTGATCTATATTTACGGTCTCCCCGGTGTTTTAAATCTCGGGGACAGTCCGTCCTGGGCCGAATTTCAGAAAAGCCAGATGCTTTCCGAATTTAAAACCAAATACCCGGCTGCCGGTTTGCTGGATCAAATGAAGTATTTCATCATCTCCAGCGAGGTCGTTGATCATCTCGGAACTTTATCGCAAATCCTGTTTTTCCTGCTCGGTGCCATGACCATTGTGGAAACGGTTGACCAACATGAAGGTTTCCGCGTGATAACCGACAGGAGAAAATTTACGGTGGTCGGGGTGTTGAAAAAAGTGGACATCCCGACGATCTTGTTTTATCTCGGAATATTGTCTGCCGTCGCTGCACTGGAATAGGCAGGGCATCTGCAAATCATGGCTTCCTATCTGAATAAGCACATGCACAATATTTATGCAATTGACGGTACCATCGGCCTGTTGTCTTCCATTGTGGATAATGTTCCGCTGACGGCTGCTGCCATGGGGATGTATCCCATCATGACACCAACCATGGTGGCTGCATCTGCCGAACCTGAATTTATGCATCATTTTGTCCAGAACGGCGCCTTCTGGGAACTGCTGGCCTTCACGGCAGGTACAGGCGGAAGTATTCTGATCATTGGTTCCGCTGCCGGTGTGGTGGCCATGGCGCTTGAAAAAATAGATTTTATCTGGTACATGAAAAAAATCGCCTGGCTGGCCCTGCTGGGTTATATCGCAGGGATTGCCGTTTACTGGATGCAAAACGAATTTATATTCCATCATTAACCTGTTGGCTGTACCGGCGACTTCAGTCGCCGAACTCTTTTAAAGTCTGATGCTGTCTGTATGTTTCGGCGACCGGATTCATCCTGTTGATTCGCGGCACAATCTTTGCTTTTTTCAGCATGTAGTCAAATTCCAACTCCGATTTTTATGGTCTGAATTTACCATTTGCTTTCTGTTTGATAAAAGATGTGGATGTTTAAAAAACATGTCTGTCTGTTTTTCGGAAAGTGAATGAAGTAAATCAATTGTTTAACCTGCCTTTTCAGGCCATTAAAAACCTGTGATTATGAAACAGAGAAAAAATCCGAAATCGGACCTCGAAAGAAAACGTGTGTTTTTTTTCGAAGCAGGATTTATCATTACCCTGCTGCTTGTCTTCTCGGCGTTTGAATATCAGACTGCCGACACGCATTACAAATTCCTGCCTACCGGACCGACGGAAATTATCAGCCAGGAGCTGCCGCCGGTCATTCCCGAAAAGCCAAAGGTGAAGCTGCCACCACCCCCGGTGATCAAGCTGATCATTTCAGATGATCCCGGGGTTGAACCTGATGACATTGATATTGATGCCGGGATAGGGTTGGATGACCCTGTACCTTATTATACACAAGGAAATGAGCCGGAGGATATTATTCCGGAAGACACACTCATTGTTGATTTTCCCGACAAACGACCGGAATTCCCGGGCGGGACGGCTGCCTTGTTCAGGTATTTGCGCGACAACATAAGATACCCGTCACTGGCAAAAGAGACCGGTGTTCAGGGGACGGTGTATATTGGTTTTGTGGTTGAGAAAGACGGTTCTGTTTCCAATGTGAAAGTATTGCGTCCGGTTGGTGGCGGATGTGATGAAGAAGCATTAAGGGTTGTACAGAGTATACCGCACTGGGAGCCCGGAATGCAGCACGGCAGGCCGGTAAGGGTGTCATTTGTTCTGCCGGTAAAATTTAAACTCCAGTAAAGTAAGATCATTTCACGCAACGGCGCGGCGGCGCAACGTTTTGTAATTGTATTTGCCGGGCCGTTGCGTATTCTGTTCAACCGGAATTTACCATTCTAAAATATAAAATGTTCTTCGGGCTATCTCATATTAAGAATTGGTATAACTTTGTTTCAATACTTTATCCATGGAAGTTTTTTTTGGAAGTAAAGAAGAAAATAATGAGCGGCGGGAGGAAGAA
>JAOZOO010000096.1 GCA_029933225.1 Bacteroidales bacterium
TTCTCAATCGCCGCTTTTCTCTGCAGCAGTGTCGGGTGGGAATAATGAAAAAAGACGTAAGCAGGGTGGGGGGTGAGGTTACTCAAATTATTCCTCGACAGTTTGATCAGTGCCCCGATCAGTTCGTTGCCGAAATGATAATTTTTCGCAAAAGCGTCTGCCTGGTATTCGTATTTACGGGAGATCATGTTGGTGATAATTCCTGTAAAAAATTCCACCGGTGAGAACAACAATCCGAACGCAATGATTCCCATGTAGAAACTGGCTTCTTTCGCGCCGAGTGCCTGTGAAAGCGCGGGAATGTTCAACGCCAGCGAAAGCAGCCAGACCATGACGGCGGTTTGTACAAGTGACATGAGCAGCCCTTTGGTGATATGTTTCTTTTTATAATGCCCGATTTCGTGGGCCAGTACAGCCACAATCTCCTGCGTATCCAGGTCGTTGATCAGTGTGTCGTACAGCACCACTTTCTTTTTGGGACCCAGCCCGCTGAAATAGGCGTTGGCTTTGGTGCTCCGTTTGGAGCCGTTGATCACGTAAACATCTTTCAGATTGAACCCGGCTTTGGAAGCAAAATTAAAAATGGCCTTTTTCAGTTCGCCTTCTTCTAACGGAGTGAGCTTGTTGAACAGCGGTACGATCAGATCGGTGTAAAACATGGTCATAAAAATCATAAATGCCGTGATGCCACCCATAACAATCAGCCAGAACCATTTACCCGTTGCCATCCATGCCCACTGCACGAAAAGTATAAGCCCGCCGCCGATGATGGCGCCCAGCAGCCACGATTTCAGCTTGTCGGTGATAAATGTTTTCGGTGTGGTTTTATTGAACCCGAACTTTTCCTCGATGACAAAGGTGCTGTAAATCTGAAATGGTAGCGTGATCAGGTCGAATGCCAGGCCGAGCATGCCGAAAAAGAGCAGCGTCTGCAAATAAGGATTGCCGGTCACAGTACGTACCCATTCATCCAGTAAACCGAAACCGTTTCCGAACAGCATCAGCAGAATAAGCGCCAGGTTGAAAAGCCCTGTGATCAGCCCGAACCGGGATTTCACCTTTTCGTATTGCTGCGATTTGCGATAACGCTCCTCATCGTAAATCCCCTCCAGTTCCGGGGGAATCGTTTCCTTCAGGTTCCTGTAATTCAGGTAGTCGAGAATGTTCTCGAAAACAAAATCAAACAGGATGATCGCGATAATTATCCAGAATATTGTTTGTGCCATAGAGTTTGATCAATATTTATTTGGATGAATTTAATCTCTGTGGTTCTTTGGGTTTTCTCTGCGGTGCTTTGTGAAATAGCCCTGCCCGACTTGGTCAGGCGGGTGTTACACGGAGTTACACAAAGCAGGCACAAAGTTGCGCAAAGAAACGATACTATAAATTAACATCAATAACTTCCGAAATATTTCCTTAAAAACCATTCGATAGCCAGCAGCAGCATGATCAGCCCGGCCAGCCAGGGCAATGCATTTAGCCCGGTATATTTTTCTTCGTAATAAACCTTTGTCTTCAGGTCATCCCTGGCCGAAAGCAATTCCGGGATCTGATCAATCTCCGAAGGATAAATCATTTTGCCGCTATGATCGGCAGTTAGCCGGTACAGCATGGCATGGTCCGCATTCAGGTTACGGCTCTCGAGCGACAGCCCGGAGACGATGAACTCGCCGGAAGTCTTGTATTTTTCCTTCCCCAGCTTCACTGATGATGAATACCTGTAAACGCCTACCGGCAGTTTTTTCAGGTTCAACACATAACCTTTCCCCGATGGAGAAAACACATAATCGTAACGATCGCCGTTTTCGTTCATCAGCACAAAGTTTACGTCCACATCATTCACCGGCTCCCATGAGGGGTTGTACAGTTCGGCTTTTACGATGGCATTTTCAGCAGATGTATATTCATGCCGTGTGATGATCCTGAAAAATCGTTTGTCCTTCCTTGCCATCAGCAGTTGAACGGTTTTATTGAGTATTTCGTCAAATGTCTCGTTGTTTCCATTCTGCAGGTAGTCGTACATACGCCACATCCAGAGTCCTTCGCCCGCGATCATGCCGTGCCTGATGCCATCCTGTTCATCAAAAAGGATCAGCGGAAAGTTGGTTTCTATTTTGTTGATACGTTGCCAGGCAAAAACAGATGCTCCCCGGCTCAACTGGTAGTTGCCCAGCGGGACGATCAGGGGAGGAAACTTTTCCAGCTTTTTCACGGTCTCGTCGCTCATCGTAAAGAGAGAGAAAAGCGGGTTGTATTCCGGCTGCGCATCTTCGAAATTATAACCTGCCGGTCTGATATCCACGCCGGTGAAATGACCTTTGAGCTTTCTGAATGCCGTTTGTTTGCCTGTGATAAAAAGATATGGGATTTTCTTTTTTGAAAGGTCTTTGAAAAAACGGCTGAAAGGTTGCCGGATGGCAGGAAGATTGTGAAAAATGATGAGGTCATAATCAGTGATCTTTCCCTTGAAATCAGATGGGAAAGCTATGTCAACCTGATAATTACCGTTGGTTTCCAGACTTTTCCTGACGGCTGCAACGTCAGGATGAGGCGCATAAGCCATGATGAGTATTTTCCTGCGGTTTTCCAGGATGGTGATGAAAATATCCCGCGTGTTGTTCCGGGTGTTTATCTCCGTTTCAGGTGACCGCCCTTTGATGCGTATCCGCTGTACCCCGGATTTTTTGGCAGGCAGGATGAAGCGGATGCTCCGGTTGAAATGATCGCTGCCGATGACAACCTGTTTTTTTGCCTGTCGTTTGCCGAAAGCATAAACGGTGAGCGTGGCTTTTTTGCCTTTCATCTTCCGTGCCGACAGGTTTACTTCCAGGGGGAAGTCTTCGTCGCGGTAAACAACGCTGTTGAACCTGACATCATTTATTTTCAAGTCTTTGTTGGTTGTGGTGTCGCCGAGGGCAAGCGTATAAACGGGATAATTCAACGCAGAGGCTGCAAAAACGGGATCAATACCCCGGTTGCTGATGCCGTCGCCTGCAACGATCACAGCACCCACGTTCATGCCTGCATAGTTCTCTTTTACGGCCTTGAAAAACCCGGCATAATCGGAGGTCTGATCCTGATAATCAGGTGGCCAGGCCATGCGCGGTTTCTCTCCGAAAAGATAACTGTCCACATCGTATTTGCCCGAAAGGTCGTCTTCCAGCTTTTTCATTTGGGTAATGAAATCGCCCTGATAATAAGTCGAGTCTTTATTTAAGATCATGGACTTTGAATTATCTACCCCAATGATGACGATGGGTTTTTCCAGGTTTTTGATGCGTGTTTTCAGAAACGGAGACAGCAGCAGAAAGGCCAGCAGCGAAACAGCAAGGAAACGGACAATAAACAGCAAAATGGTCAGGAAAGTGCCTAACTTATTGGCTCTGTTCCTGTAATACAGCAGCCCTGCCACGACCAGCCCGGTGACGATGACGATCAGCAGCGACCACCACGGGTATTCTATGATGAGATCAGTTATCACAAATTTGAATTAACGGGTGCAAAGATATTTTAAACGTTGGATTGGAGAAGGGATTGATTTTTTATTTCACGTGCAGAGGACGCGGAGGGGTTGTATCTTTTTGCAAGTCGTTGGCTTCAATTCACATGTCGTTCCGATGGAACTTTATTGCTTTTCGTTATTCATCCAGGGACTGACGTCCCTGGCTATAATATGCCATCCCGATGGGATGGTGTAAATTGAAAGGAAAAGGGAGTTACCGTACCGGCAACTTTAGTCGCCGTTAAATCAAATTTCGACATTTTATCAATACGATTGAAGTCGCCGCCACAACTAACTGCCGGAGGCAGGAAATATTATAACCAGGGTCGTAAGACCCTGGTATAAAGCAAAAAGGGGAAAAGAGTTCCATAGGAACGACATGTTTTCTAATTTCTGTAAACTGATGATATGTGGTTAGGTATGATTACAAAACCAATTAAATTAAACCCCCTCCATAGATTTTTCCAGTTCGCGGGCATGGGTCAGGAAGGTGTCCACATCCATTTCTTTGAAAAACAACATGCCGTGTGTGGCCCGGATGCGGGGGCTTTTGTTTTCATAAAAGAAATTCTTACCGAGTACCAACTGGATGTTTTTCAGTTGATTGATCCATATTTTTTCGGCCAGCGTGCTGAACTTTCCGTCCAGCATGTAGCTTGGAAAAGGTGCTTTGACCTGGCTCAGATAACAATGGGAAAACGCGCTGTCGAGCACCGACAACGAATTGAGTGACACAGGGACAAAATTGGTGGCTTCGGCAGGGTGAAACCTGAACCATACATTCCGGTAACCGATGATCTTCAGCCCGCTCAAATCCTCTTCCTGCCGCCACAATCGGATGGCTTCGGCAATGGCCTGAAGCACCTTGTAATGGGTGTCCGGCCCGCTGCCTTCGGGGTCAAAAGCCAGACTGATGGTCGTGGGTTTGTATTTTCTCAATTCGTCGAGGATGGGCATCACATCGCGGTTTCTTTCGGGCTGCTCGGTAAAAATATCGCCGGTATAAAACCCCAGCCGCAGGTGGTTTACGTTTTTCACCTGTACGCCGAAGTGTGCCCACACCAGCTCTTCTTCAAACTCTCGGATCATCCCTTTCAACCGCTGGATGTCGGGCGGGTTTTTCTCGCCGTCATAGCTGTTTTCCAGCAGGTGGATGACTTCACGGATTTTGTTTTCCAGTTCCCCTTTATTTTCTATGTCATAAATCTCCACAAGATCACGTACCACCCTGTGACTTAACCCTCTTTTTCTTTCCGACGGTTCACCGGAGGCCACCTTGTTGAGGTAATGATAGACATCTTTATCTCTCTTGAATTTGTATCCTTCTTTGAAGAAATCAGGATAGCGGATCATCTGAATCATGCCGATAGACAGGAAGTGAAGGGTGTCTTTAAGGGTTTCGATCATGAACCTGTTGGTGACGGCCGTAAAACCGGAAGTCATCACCGTAAAATGAAAACTGTTGGTGATCTCACGCAACTGATGGCTGATGTGCGGCATCAGACCGAGCATGATGTCGTCGTGGTGCGGCCCCGTATGGTAATAGGTTTCATTTTGGCAATGCTTCATCCCCCGGTTGATCTTTTCCTTGACCGACTCAATCACTTTTTCAACATCTTTCAGACTGACATCAGGGATTAGCCGGGTGTAAGGGTCATTCTTCAGATTTTCTTCCGTAATGTGGTGGCCGTAAATATCTTTTTTAACACACAGATCGATGATGGCTTTTTCCGTTTTCTCAAAAGTCCACTCTCCTGTCCGGTAATAGGCATCCACCGAATCTTTCAGTGCCATGGCGGCACCTTTGGTCAGGTAAAAACGAGCTTTCGGCAGTTTATGTAAAACGGTTGCCGGAAAAAGATTTGAGGGTTCACTTTCCAGGGCGTCTTTCACCACCCCGGCTTTGGCTTCACCGGCAGCGATGATGATGGCCACTGCATTTTCGTTGTAGGTAATGGTTTCCAGTCCGATGGTGATCACCAGGCGGTTGCGGGAAACTTCGATGCCTCCAAGGTCGCCTGCTGCCACTGCCTGTGTTTCAAAGTTGGTTGCCGTCAGCCTTGTACCGGAAAAGTGATCGGAACCGCGGGTGTTGAATGCAATATGTCCGTCGGGGCCGATGCCGCCAAGGAAAAACCCGATCCCGCCTTTTTCCCTGATCTTCGCTTCATATTCCGAGCACCAGTCATCAATCATGTAAATGGATTGTTGCTGTTTCTTTTCCAGCGAGTTTTTCGGTTCACAATAACGCAGCGAGAGATCAATTTTCAGGCCGGGAAATATGTCAGTAAAACTCTTCCCGTCAACCAGAGGAATATCATCGGAATTGATCAGCAATGCTTTTTCGGGATCCAACCCGAATCCTTCAATGTAATATTTATTAACGTAATAATAAAAGCTGTTATGTTGCCATGAATGAATGGGGTAAAACTCATCGATCTGAATAAATTGTAACCCATTGGTTTCCGGTTTTTTCAGATGTGCTATGCCGTATTTCTCAAACAGCATCCGGGTTTTTTTATCTTCCCAGTTGTTCAGGAAAAACTGTGTCCATTTAATAAAGTGTTCCGGTGTTTTGCCTGTCGGCAGGCTGATCACACCGTCTGGATTTTCAGCGATCCATTCCACAAAACGCAAAGCTGTGAACAGCCCGAGTTGGGGAAAATTTTCAACGGTGATGTACGGCATGCGGGTCTGCATGCTCTTTACGCCGGATCTTTCAAAAAAGACTTTTTCAACGTTCGAGAAAGTTGTTGTATCAATCATGGTAATTATTTTGTTCCGGATGATGATTTCAATTTAATTTTTGAGCGAAGCCGTATATCTTCCGATGAAGCGCCAACCTGCAGCTCACAAAATGAGTCTTCAGCAACAAAAGTATGTTGTTTTTCGTCCCAGTGTTTCAATGCTTCAACAGGAATTGCCATCTTTATCTTTTTTTGTTCGCCTGCCTTCAGGAACACCCGTTGAAACCCCTTCAGTGATTTCACCGGTGCTCTTTCCCGGTGGCTTTCCTCTTTCACGTACAACTGTACCGCTTCTTCACCGTTTTTTCTTCCGGTGTTGGTCAGTGTAAATTCCACAAACAAGGTGTCGCGTGTTTGTTCGGTTTTCATTCCTGAATAACCGAATTGGGTATAACTTAACCCGTAACCAAACTCATATTGCGGTTCTCCTTTAAAATAACGATAGGTACGCCCGCTCATGTCGTAATCATCAAAAGGAGGCAGATCATCCGAGCTTTTATAAAAGGTGACCGGCAGTCGTCCTGCGGGGTTGTAATCACCGAACAGTACATCTGCCAAAGCATTGCCACCCTGTTCACCGGGATACCAGACGAAAAGAATGGCATCGGCCAGTTTTTCGATCTCCGGAATGGCTATGGCACTGCCCCCGGTGATCACCACAATCAGCGGTTTGTCTCCGGCCTGCTTCCGCAACTCTTTAATGAAATCAATCTGATTTTTCGGTAACTGCAATGTTATCCTGTCCCCTCCGTTTTTATTGAGCAATGCGTCGCCGTTTTCCCCTTCGAGAAAACGTGAATTGCCGATACAGGCAATGGTGGCATCGGCACCGGCTGCATTCCATGTACCGTTGAAGTTTTCAACACTGCTAAGCAAGGTGCCTTTGTAATAATCAACCACTGTACCCGCATCCACTTTGTTGATGATCCCTTCGAGGAGGGTTACAAAATTCCCGGAAAAACCATTGTAATTGCCCAGCAGAACCGTGATGTCAGCAGCCGTCGGGCCGGTAACATAAAGCTTGTGCAGCTTTTTTTTGTCCAGCGGCAAAACATGGTTTTTATTTTTCAACAACACAATGGATTTTACTGCTGCCTCATACGCCAGCTTACGATGGTTTTCCGAATTAACCACATCCGGGAAAATCTCCGAATAAGGATTTTCTTTTTCATTGCCAAGTAACCCCAGCTTGATACGCGTGCGCAAAACGGGCTTAACAATTTCGTTTATTGTGGCCTCATTAACTATCCCTTTTTCCATTGCTTCGGGGAGGTACTTATAAAGATATCCGCAGTTCAGGTTTGCTCCCGCATGGGCTGCCATGGCTGCTGCCTGCACTTTTTCATCAACTACTTTATGTCTTGCCCAGATATCGTCCAGCGCCCAGCAATCGGTTACCACCTGTCCCCGGAACCCCCACTCCTGGCGCAGGAGGGTGTCGAGCAGGTAGCGGCTTCCGCAGCAGGGCTGGCCGTATAACCGGTTGTAAGCACACATAACCGCTTCCACACCATTCTCGACCAATGCTTTAAAAGCGGGGAGATAGGTTTCGTGGAGGTCAATCTCATCCGGAAGGGCATCAAACCGGTGACGCGACTCTTCCGGGCCGCTGTGCACGGCAAAATGTTTGGCGCAGGCAGAAGTTTTCAGGTAATATCGATTATCGCCCTGCATGCCCTTTACAAAAGCCACTCCCATCCGGGAAGTCAGGTAAGGATCTTCACCGTAGGTTTCCTGTCCGCGACCCCACCGCGGATCACGGAAGATGTTGATATTGGGCGACCAGAAGGTGAGTCCGGTGTATTGCTGCCGGTTTTCTTTTTGAATTGCCGCATTGTGTTTAGCACGTGCCTCGTCGGAGATGGCAGCAGCCACACGGAAAACCAGATCAGGGTCAAAAGTGGCCGCCAGTCCGATGGCCTGCGGAAAGACCGTCGCCCGTCCTGCCCGTCCCACACCGTGCAATGCTTCGTTCCACCAGTTGTAAGCCGGGATGCCCAGCCGCTCAATGGCCGGACTGTTATACAGCAGCAGTGAAATTTTTTCATCCAATGTAAGCCGGCTGACCAGGTCGTCAACACGCCGGTCAACGGAGAGGATGGAGTCCTGAAACGGGTATTTCTCCTGTCCGAAAACAAACAAGCCGGTAAAAAGAAAAAAAATGAATGCCGGTATCCGGAGTTTCATACTACAAAGGAAATACACTTTGGGAATTGATGCAAGGGTTTGAGAGGAAAAATGATTGACTACGGATTTATATTTTCAGATAGACGCTGGTCTTCGCTGATTGGTTATGATTTTATTGCCGCGAATGCACGGATGATTGATTTGTGCCGGGGAATAAATTCCACGGCTTGATATCATTCTTTCCTTACGGGATGGAACTTAGCAAAACAACTATCTATCTGCGTTTTATCAGCGAAGATCAGCGTCAAAACAATAAGAAGCAGATTGCGATGATTGTTAAGGATTTGTTTTACGGATACACGATCACATCAAATTCATTAATATTGTAAAAAAATTAATGTCACATCGTTCCGACACACCTGCACACAAAAACAAAGAGCACTGCATTTTTTGTGAACCCGAAGACCGAATCATTCTGGAAAATGACCTGGCTTATGCGATGTTTGACAAATTTCCCGTATCGGAGGGACATGCGCTGGTCATTCCGAAACGGCATGTTGCCGGTTATTTCGATTTACTTTTTGAAGAGCAGATTGCCTGCCTGATGATTATCAACGATTTGAAAAAATTGATTGACAAAAAGTACAACCCTGACGGGTACAACGTCGGAGTGAATGTCGGCCGGACTGCCGGGCAGTCAGTATTTCATGTGCACATTCATCTGATTCCGAGATATGAAGGAGACGTTGACAACCCATTAGGCGGCATCAGAAATGTCATTGCCAACAAAGCGGATTACATCACAAAGAAATTTTTCTGGAATAAGGGTTAACAGGTATAGAACTTAAAAATGTAGCGTTCGCCGCGCTGCTGTGTGCAAAAAAACAGATTTACACTGGTTCATTATGATTTTTATTCGTCTGTTTTCCTGTAAAGTTTGAAATAAAAACAGATACTTTATTTCCGGTTTAATTTGTTATTTTTGTAAGACTAAATTCATGTTTTATGAAATCCGTAAAAGCGCAAAGGGAGAAAGATTTACATTTTCCGGTTCTAATCGAACAAGATGAGGACAAAGTGTATATCGTAAGTTGCCCTACATTCAAAGGCTGTCATTCATACGGAGAAACCATTGAAGAGGCAATGGAAAATATCAAAGAAGCGATTGAGCTTTGCCTTGAAGAAGAACAGGAAAAATATGAAAAACCTAATAAATTTATTGGATTTCGAGAAGTTCAAGTTACAAGTTATGTAGATTAATTTTGGATTATGTCGGGGGTACCAGTTATTTCCGGTAAAGACTTTGTGAAATTTTTATAATATCTTGATTTTGAGGTTTCCCGAACGAAAGGGTCACATCAGAGATTAAAACATCAGGATGGAAGAGTTACAACAATTCCTGTTCACGGAAATAAAGATTTACCAAAAGGATTGATCCGAAAAATTATACGAGAAGATTTAGAATTAGAGCTTGAACAGTTTATAGAAATGTGGGAAAGGTTCAAAGATTGATTTCCTTTTTTATTTTTTACCCAGATATAACCCATTCCCCGGCACTGTCTCCACTTTCCTTGCATGTGTGAAGAAACTTTTCAGTTCATCGAAAAAGTTGACTTTGAAATTTTTAAAATCGCTCCTTTCAAATGCTTCCAGGACACCCACAGCCCAGCCGGTTTGTCCGTTGAAATCATGGATAACCACATGCCCCCGCGAAATCCGTTTCATCTCTGATAGCATTTTGCGCCTCCGGTCTTCTTTTACGCCGTGCAATACAAACGAGGCCGTAACAATGTCAAATGACTCGTCTTCTATGTCTTTTAAGTCTTCTGCATCCCCCGTGAGGAAATTAATCTCCGGATGTTTTTTCTTTCCTTCTTCCACCATTTTCGGAGAAAGATCCATTGCCCATACTTCTTTAGCATTCTTTGTCAGGAACATCCCTGCCCAGGCACCTGTGCCGGTTCCCACATCCAGCACCCGTTTCCCTTTGATGCCGATCTCGTTGTCCAGAATACTGATGGCATTCACATAATTCTCCACCTGATGCTTCTCGATCCACCCGTAAAACGGCGCAATCAGATCGAAGATAAAGCGGGCTCGTTTGCTGGCATCTTTGGAGAAATAATTGGTTAAGGGCATAAGATTATGATTTGAATAAGGCGGGCAAAAATAGAAAACTAACGGGAGATGTAAAGCTTTTTAAAACGCAATTGGTACAACATGTCAATCCGTTAAACTTTCAATATCCTTATATGTTCTGATGATGTATTTCTCCTTCGCCGGAAAGGCATCAAATAATTTGCTTTGTTTCCTGTTCAGTTCAGATGTTCCGTATTTCACCTCAATCAGTTTTCCGGATGAAGTATAAAAGTCAATTTCCGTTTGATTTTTGTAAATGTATTGCGGTGCAAGGTCTTTAATCTTCAGATATACATAATTCTCAAACAAAGCGCCAATATCCCTGAAACCGGTATGAAAATTACGGATACCCAAATCGGATGCATAAACTTTTTTTGGCGATAACAACCGTTCATTGGTTTTTCCATGCCTTTCCACTAAGTAAATCAGATAGGTATCAGAAAAATATGACAGATATCGTTTGGCCGTTTCGGTGGATATTTTCAGTATTGAAGCAATTTTGTTAATACTGAACTGCTTCCCCGTCCTTTCCATCAGCAGAAGAAAAAACTCCTCCAGTACCCTTGGGTTTTTTAAATTATGCATAGCCACAATATCTTTATAGATGATGTCATTTACCAGTTCCTGAATATAGCTGACATCATTTGTCAGGACATATTCAGGAATGCCTCCTGTTTGTAAAAAACCGGTAAAGTATTTTTCATGCAAATGACTGTCGGCTTTTTTAACGGTAATGTTTCTGAATTTAAGATATTCTTTGTAATCGAGAGGAACTATCTCAATGATCCTGTTTCTTCCAGTAAGATATGGCTTGCCGCTTTTTAACAAAGAACCGTTTGAAGAACTTGCAAAAACTTTACTGTTTCCAAGATCTTGCAAATTCTTTAATTGAATTTCATAGTTTTTAAGGTAAGTTATCTCATCCAGAAAAAGATAGATAAAATCGTCGTGTTTTAAATGATGTATTTTCCGATATTCTTCAATGATTTCGAAAAGTGTTTTTTCTTTTACAAGGTAATTGTCAAGCGAAATATAAAAGATGTTTTTTGCCGGTTTGTTATGTTCAAGCAAGTAGTTAATAAGCATCTTCATCAGGGTTGTTTTTCCCACCCTTCTTAAACCCGTAATGAATACTACCTGTTTGTTTGTTAGTTGCCGTGTCAGTGTGTTTAAAACTTCCGTTCTTTCAACAAAACTATTATTCGTCTTTTCATTTTCCCAGTGGGGATTATACATAAAAAACAACTGCTCCATGACCAATTATTGTTTGATATCAGCAAACAAATATACAACTTTATATTTGATAGAACCAAATAATTATATGTTTTTCCATTTGATCACATCAAACAATATCCTTTTACAGATTCACTCCACAATAATCTCATCCGTAAATATCCACGAGGGTTTACCATAGCCGCGGTGCCATTCGGGACAGGTTTTCATGGAAATGGCACTAATGCGCAGATACCGCGTGGTAACAGGTTGGAACTTGAAGTCAAACGGTACGCTTTCCACCAGATAGCTTCTGTCGGCCGTGTCGCCGTGTTGTTCCGCCAACAGCCGGTAATGCTTCCCGTCGTCAGAAGCTTCAATTTTGATATCCACCGGAAGAAATATCCACGAGTTGACATCTTTCAGAAAGTTCATCTGGATTTCGGAGATTTCTACGGGCTTTCTCATGTCAATGTCCACGACCATATCGTGTCCTTCAAATCCCAGCCAGTTGGTGTGGAAATCCAGCGGTCCGAACAAGTTATCGTTTAACGCGTTGGCCCCGCCAACCGGGTATTTCTCACTGTATTTGGTTTTTACAGTGATTAGCGCACCGTTGTTCAGTTTGTTGGGCCTGATTTTGCGCTGAAGCATAAGCATCACATAATCCCGGTAATCCTGCACCTTGAAATTCCTTTCGCTCACTTTGATGCGCGGATCTGTTTCTGCAAAAGCCGTCAGTTTGTCCAGCAACTTGATCAATTTCGGGTTGATTTGGTTTTTACCGCCGATGTACACTATCGCCGGCATGTCTTCAAAATCATTATTGACGGCAATGTCCACCCAGGCAAAGTCCACGGGCATCCTTGTCCGCTGTACACGGCGCAACAAAATGCTGTCGGCAGCCACCGCCCGTTCCGCACTGTCCATCAATGCTTCATAATACACCATCAGCGGCGGTGCCAGGAACGAACCGGTGTATCCCGATGGAAAACCGTAAATATTAAGAAATTT
>JAOZOO010000097.1:0-8965 GCA_029933225.1 Bacteroidales bacterium
AACCTTGTCATGTTTTTCTTTTTAAAAGAACCTCATAAAATGAATACGGCCAAAAGTACAAAAGTTACGTTATGGTTGTTTTGAAAAATAAAAAGTTCTCTTCCTATTTTTGATAAGATAAGAATTGAATCCAGGGATAGAGAGGCCCGACCTGGTGGGAATAAAACTATCCACCAGGTCAGGGCCTTCCCTGTTTCCTGAAAAAATTAATTTTGCAGGCGATTTATTGAATTCAAAGCAACTTTTCATGAATAAAACTCTTTTACTCCTGTTTTTGTCTTTATTGGTTTTCGCAGGTTCCTGCAACAGAAACAAAAAAGAAAAACTCACTATCCTGAAAATAACGGAACACGGCTCGGCAAAAGTTTCCGATTCGGCCATTATCAAAGTATTGGAAAATCATACCAACCTGAATGTTCAGATTTTGTATGACCTGAATGAGGAAGTTGCACTTGACGGGTTACGGAAAAAGACCATTGATATGGCCATTATTCCGAGCAATACCATTGTCAATGAGAATGAAATGTCCATCCGGACGGTAATGCCGCTGCTGCCGCGTATTCTCATGATCGTTACAAAACCGGGGACCAAAGCCGGCACATTGAAAGATTTGCTGGAAAATAATTTTGTGATTTATGAAGATATGTCTCGAATGGACAGTTTGTTCTTCAATAAGCTTTTCCGGAGTTTTCATATTGATCCAAAAAAAATTAACGGAACACTGGTCGGGAACTATACTTTAAAAGACCCAAACGGTTCCGCTTCAGTATATATCGGATTAACACATTTGCACAATCCTTCCGTTCTGAAGCTGTTGGAAAGCGGATGGTCATTATTTTCGCTCGACAAAGTGTCGCAACTGGGCCATGGTTCGGCAGCAGAAGGATTTCAGATGGCTTATCCCTGGGCGTATCCCTATGTATTCCCCAAAGATTATTACGCCGGAAAACCTGATGAACCGGTTTTAACGGTTGCCATTCACGATGTTTTGGTCAGCCGGAATGACCTGGAACCGGAAAAGGTATATGAAGTGGTCAGCACATTGATAGAAAACAAGTCCAATCTGGTCCGGCAAAACGATATTTACACCCAGCTCGAAACAGACATTAGCAAATGTCGTATGTCGTTTCCACTTCAAAAAGGAACTATAAATTATCTGAATCGTGACAAACCATCAATATGGGTCAGGTATGCCAATATGTTGTGGCCTGTGCTGTCGGTATTGGCTATCTTCTGGGGGGCAATTGTCTCATTCCAGAAACGCCTGAAAAAACAACTGAAAGAGCGTATTGATAAATACTATTCCGAACTGCTTCACATCCGGGGCAAAGCATTCGATGATAAATATGAGGGGTCAAAAGAAGAATTGCTGGAAAAACTGATGCATATCCGTTCCAGGGCTTTTAATTCCTTGAAAAACAATAAGCTTGTGGCAGACGACTCCTTTATCATTTTCCTGCGGCTCTATCAGGAAATTTTAGATGAAATAGCCACGAAGAAATAAACACTAACTCATGTTAATATGGGAATTATCTCTCTTTCCAGATATCAGGGTTTCTGGATTGGTGGAAAACGGATAATACCATTACTTCCTTATTCTCAATAATATAAACTATTGAAAAAGGAAAGTTTCTCAAATTGATTTTACGTTTATTTTTATATACAAGCGGAAAAGTTTTCGGTGTCTTTTTCAAAAAATCTATGCAGGTTTCTATTTCCTGTAAGAAATGAAGATAAGCATAACTGCTCCTTTCCGCATACCATTGTGCACTTTCAAGAAGTTCAGTTTCTGCTAATCTATGAAATATTATTTCGTACACTTTTTATTTCAGATCAGAGATTTTTGACTTCACTTCTTCCCAGCTAATACCTGATTCTTTACCGCTTTTTATATCTTCTTCCCGTTTATCCAGTTCTTTTTTAAATGAATCAGAAAATTCTTTATTACTTATCAGAAGGGAAAGATAATCCTGGAGCTCGGCAATATTCTCAAAGACTTTTTTAGTTATTTCCCTCCCGTTCCGAATAGTGATTGTTGTCATTTTTTAAATCTTTTTCTTACAAATTTAGCAATTATATAGGACTGAAACAATATTATCTGCTTTTCAATCCGGATTTTATCCAGGGAATTCATACTTCTCAATAAACTCCTTCAGCCCTTTATAAACATTCCGGTTGACTTTGACTAACGGCAGGCGCAAAACATTTTTACACATGCCCATGATGGACAACGCTGCTTTCACACCGGCCGGATTGCCGTCAGCAAACAACAGGTTGATGAAATCGAGCAGTGAATAATGGATAGCCAGCGCATCGTCATATTTTTCTTTATGGATGAGACGGACCATGGCCGAGAATGACGCCGGATAGGCATTGGCCACCACCGAGATCACTCCGTCGGCGCCCAGCGCCATAAGCGGATAGGTCAGCGCATCGTCCCCCGATAAAACGGAAAAACCGTCAGGCCGTTTCCGGATGATATCCATGGCCTGGAACAGATTTCCTGAAGCTTCTTTCACCGCCACGATGTTCCAGTGTTCGGTTGCAAGATCAAGAATGGTTTTTGCATCAATGTGAGAGCTTGTCCGGCCGGGCACATTGTAAAGGATAATATCCACGGGACAAACATGGGCAATTTCGCTGAAATGTTCGTATAATCCCTGCTGGTTGGGTTTGTTGTAATAAGGCGCGACAGAAAGGATGGCCTTGATGCCTTCAAAATCGGTTTCTTTGATGGTTTCCACAACCGAGCGGGTGTTGTTGCCTCCGATGCCCAGCACAATGGGCACACGTCCGTTAACCGACCTTTTGATGAATGAGATGAGCTGTTCTTTTTCAGTAAGTGACATGGTGGCCGCTTCACTTGTGGTTCCCATGGCCACAATAAAATCAACCTTATTGACAATAATATCTTCGATCAGCAGATCGAGCGAACGGTAATCTATTTTTCCGCCCGGTAAAAAAGGTGTGATGATGGCCACGCCTGTACCGCTGATCACGGTTTCCGGTTTGTTTCTTATCATTTTTTATCTTGTTTTGATTTTTAATACCGACAGGTAATGCCTTACCTGATCATAAAATTTCAAATATCCTTTTTCCCCCGGGTCAAATTTCAGGGTCAGGTCAAAAATACTGTTTAGCCCCGGATTGTCAGGCCCGGCCCTGAATCCTGCTTTAATTTCCGATACCAGTTTATAGCAAAACGGATCAGGTTGTTCAAGAAAGCTGATCATCAGTTCAAAGCGCTCTTTTTCAAAGGCCTCCTGCAGATAGTCTTTCTTCTTGCCCCACAATGTAAAATCATTCAGGTCGAAGTAAAAGATTGACTTGTCCGTGATTACATCCACTTTTTCAGGGCTGTGACTGAAAACAAACGCGGTTACCTGCTCTTTGTTTTTTCGTACATACCTGATCACCTTTCTCACTTCGTCAAGTTCAGTCTTACTTTCCACGCAAAAAAACATACCGATATTCCGCGGCTTCGACAGATCATGAATAACCCCCGGTTTATGCTCCGATACGGAACCTTTTTCTCCGAAATAGATTTGGATTTTCCTTTTTAACTCGTCAAAATATGCCACAACTTTCGATATCTATTCGCGATTGTGTAAAATTAACAAGAATTCGTTATGTGTTTTACCATTTAAAATTAAAAATTACTTTTGAAAAAAATTACCGGAATTATTTCATGAAAGTAACTTTTCTCGGAACGGGCACCTCGCAGGGAGTTCCTGTTATTGCCTGCCAGTGTGATGTCTGCCGTCATGGTGGTCCTTTTGATAAACGACTCCGTGCTTCGGTACTGATCGAAACGGAAAACAGGACATTTGTTATTGACTCCGGCCCTGATTTCCGGCAACAGATGTTGAAAGAGGATGTTACGAAACTGGATGGCATTCTTGTTACGCATCACCACAAAGACCATATCGGCGGAATGGATGATGTGAGGTCATACAACTGGGTACAAAAACGGCCAATGGATGTGTATGCCTCCGAACAATCGCAAATGATCATCAAAAGTGATTTCTTTTATGCCTTTGATGAATTTGATTACCCCGGTGTTCCTTCTTTTGCACTTCATACCATTGGCACAGAGCCTTTCGATGTTCACGGGGTTAAAGTCATACCCATTGAAGGGCTTCATTATACTTTACCTGTGCTGGGCTTCCGGATCGGGGATTTTGCATACATCACCGACATGAATTTTCTGCCCGCCCGCGAAATGGTAAAACTACTGGACTGCAAGGTTATCGTATTGAATGCATTGCGGAGAAAATATCACTTCTCGCATTTTACACTGGAACAGGCAGTGGAGATACTTGAATTTTTAAGACCTGAAAAGGCCTACCTGACACACATCAGCCACAAGATGGGTTTTCACGAAGAAGTGAATAAAGAACTCCCGGATTTTATCAGATTGTCCTATGACGGGTTGAAGATTGAAGTGTAAAAAATTCACTTGGACCATGTCATTTCGAGTAAAAAGACCCCCCGGAGCCCGTATAGATTTCATGACAAAGCAAAAAAGTAATGTGTTAATCATTTTTCAAAATATTTTATATTCTTATGTTATTCAGCTACATAGAGTGGGAGGCTTTAAGCGGGGAGCTGGCATGACCTGCCGGGTGGTCGCCTGGAGAGCGCTCCCGGCAGGTCGAAAAAACCTATGAAACACAAAACTTAGTTTTTACCATTAGTTGAAGGGGACTCTCGCGCCATCGCCTGCGCAACCCCCTCTAACTCCCCCGGTGGGGGAGAAGCGGCTAACGCACACGATGGCTCAGAGCTGAACGACTTAATTTTATTTTCTGTTTCAGTTGTTTGACACTATGCACCCGTTGCGGTTAAAGCGTGGAAGACCTCAATATTTTATCCGATGGCTGAACTTGTCATTAGTACCGCAGGGAGAAATCCCCCAGGAAAGAGAGGTGCTCTCCCAGGGGATTTCTCACGCTCCTCTCGTCGCATATCGAAATGACAGCGTTTTTCTTTGGGGGATTCCGGCTTGGGTAATATAGTCGGAGATTCCCCGGTCGTGTCATCTTGCAATGCGGTCTATTGTTTCAAGCTCTTTTTACTCGGAATTACAACCGTAATAATTTGCAATTTCACGGTTTACTTCACCACGATCTCCGTCCGCCTGTTTTGCGCCCGTCCTTTTTCGGTCTGATTGTCAGCAACGGGCCGGTTAGAACCATATCCTTTATATGTCAGCCTGCCTGGAGCAATGCCTTTTTCAATCAGGTAGTCATAAACCGCTTTGGCGCGCCGGGTGGAAAGGTCAAGATTATATTCATCCGTTCCGATGTTGTCGGTATAACCGTTGATCTGAATGGAAATGCCCGGGTTGGTTTTCAGCAGATACGCTACTTTATCCAGTTCGGGGAATGAAGCGGTTTTTAATGTGGCACTGTCAAAATCGAAAAAGATGTTGTTGAGTATCACCCGTGTTTCCGGCTTCAGGCGTTCCAGCAGAAATTCTTTTTCAACCGACTGTTTTGTAACGGTATCTTTCAGATTAAAATTTTCGGAATATAGAAGATAACCCGTTTTCGAGATATTAAAAGCATAGTTTGTTCCCGGTTTCAGCACCATGAGAAATTCGCCCGTCAGGGCATCCGAAACAGTGCTGTCGGCTACCGAACCGTAAAGCAGGTCGGTAAGTTCTACCCGGGCAGCCAGCCTCTTCCCGGTTTCTTTGTCTTTTACTACTCCTTTTACAAAAAGTACTTTCCCCGGCCGGATAATACCGGGAACATCAAACCGGTAAATATCGAATCCCCCGGCTCCTCCTTCCCTGTCCGAAGATATCCAGGCTTTGCTGCCATCCATGCTGACGAAAATATTGATGTCGTTAGATCGTGAATTCACCGGGTAGCCCAGATTTTTGGCTTTTGACCAGCGTCCGGTTTCATCTTTCCGGGAAACGAAAAGATCGGCTCCGCCCAGTCCGTTACGTCCTGTGGAAGAAAAATAAAGCGCCCGCCCGTCGGCATGCAGAAACGGCGACATCTCATCCCCCGGTGTGTTGATACTGTCGCCCAGGTTAACTGGCGGGCTCCATTTACCGTTTGACAGTCTGACCGACATATAGATATCCGACCTCCCTTTTCCCCCTTTTCTTCTCGATGCAAAAAACAACCGTTTGCCATCTGCCGAAACCACCGGCTGCGAGTCCCAGCCGGATGAATTGACCTGCCGCCCGAGATTGACGGGTTTTTGCCAGAGAAGGCCACGGCGCTGGCTGACATACAGGTCGCAGCTACCCATTCCTTCCGGCCAGTTGCAACCCGTGAAATACATTTTTCGCCCGTCAATGCTCAAAGACATCCCTCCTTTATCCAGGCCTTCAGTACGGGGAATAACCACCGGCACAGGCGTTTCCCATTCTCCGGATGCTTTAGATGAACGGTAGAAATTTTCCCTGAAAACAACCTGTCTTTGATCTGTAGCCCTGATCTTTTCCTTGCGTGTGAAAGTCATTACCGAATGATTTTCATTCACAAAGTTGATGTATTCGTCGGCTTCCGTATTGATGGCATCTCCGGTATTTTCAGGTGGGTTGCCAACGGGATGAGTGATGGCATCGGCTGCGAAAGCAGCCGTTTTCATCTTTTGTGCAGCCATAATGCGGGTAACGGTGTCTTCATCATGAAATAAAAGATATCTTTTGTAATAGTTGACCGATGCGGAATAGTTACCCACATCATAATTCAGGTTTCCGAGGAAATAGAATGCCGGTGGAAAGAAAGTGGAATCAATGGCAATGGCCTGTTGAAAATCATAAATGGCATCCTGTTGTTTTTCCATCTCGGCATGCACGTCACCCAGCAATAACCAGGCTTCGATCAGCTTATTATCTTTGTCGATGGCTTTTTTTAAGTATTTTTCAGCCGTGAGGTAATATCTTTCTTTGTATGCCGTTTCGGCTATTTGATAATATTTTACCGCTTTTTTGCTTTTAGAGTGTATCTGCCATGATTGCCCGAAAACCAGCCAAGGAATGAGCAACAGCATTAAAACCGGAATTATGGAAAATAGCTTTTTCATCCTCACCGTTTTAAGGAATGTTCATGTATTTATGCGCCTGTAAAGATATTCTCCATTTGGGATGCTGCATGACATATTCCGTCAGCATTTCCATCACCTCATTCGCCCTGCTCCATTCCGGCTGGAGAAAGAGCAGGCAATCAGCGCTAACCAGCACGGCATTTTTTTCGGCCCATTGCAAGTCGCTCTTGTTCTGTACGATGACTTTGAGCTCATCAGCCCTTGCATAAATGGAATGATGGGGAGGCGACAATTTCTTGGGCGAGAGACAAATCCAGTCCCATTCTCCTGTCAGCGGGCTTACACCAGAAGTTTCGATCATGGTTTTCACCCCTCTTTTCTTTAGTCCCGATGTAAAGTAATTCAGGGGGTACCGTGAAGGTTCTCCGCCGGTTACTACGACGGTTTTTGCAGGGGTATTAGCTGCTCTTTCGATAATGGGATCGACCTCCACGGGTGGAAACTTATCCATGTCCCACGATTCTTTGGTGTCGCACCAGTTGCATCCTACATCACATCCGCCGATGCGAACAAAATAGGCCGCCTCACCCATGTGGTAACCTTCCCCCTGAAGCGTATAAAACTCCTCCATCACCGGAAGCTTCTTCCCTCCTTCAAATATATCTTTCTCTGCTCCGGCCATTTACTGTTTGATAAATTTCTTTTCCAGTGCCTGATTCCCTGTCTGTGTCCGTACAAAATATACACCCGGTTTCAGATTTCCGATCTTTAATTTGATTTTCAATCCGCCTTTGCCGCTGCCCAGACCGTATTTCTTAATCTGCATAAGCCGGCCCGAGCTGTCGTATATCTTTATTTCATAATTGCCTTTCGGTAAACGGGGAATGGTTACTGTTAGTTTTGATTTATTGACGGGATTCGGACTCAAAGTAAAGTCAAACACTTCGCCTTTACCGTACCGAATGCCGGTTGTTGCAGTTGAATCCGTCCATTGGGCTGTGGAGAAGTTGTTGGCACTTTGCACATTTAAAAACGTCCCTTCAGAAGAAATGATGCCGTTTTTACCGAAGGTGTACGTGATTCCTTCCGACTGATTCGAAACAATGCTGATCAAATCTATCCTTCGTTTATTTCCTGAAAAAAGCATGTTATCATGATAATCAAACAGCAGCCAGAAAAACGGAATTTTGGTGCTTTTGTGATAACCGAGCAGTGTGATCTCTTTTGCCTCTTCATTGTAATCGGCGCCGGTGACCAATCCGTTGGCATCATAAGTGAATAACAATTCTGCCGTGTAGTCGCCCTGGGTCTTCGGCAAACGGTATAGTCTGGTTTTCTGATCACCCCAGTCTTTTGAAAACAAATACAGGGAGTCATCAATGCAGATCAGGGCTTCACAGTCAAAATTATTGTCTTCCCGTTTGATTTTTCCACCCGGGTAATCGGAATAGGTAAACGTGATGTGATTGCTGTTTACCGATACATCGCCGGATGCCGGTATGGAAGCTTTGGAGACCACATAAATTCCAAGATCAGTTCGGTTTCCGCTGTTGTTTCCCACATCGCCGATATAAATGTTGTCGTCATCCTGCGCCATTGTTTCCCAGTCCACATTACTGGCTTTCAGCACGGTGATCCGCTGGATGATGTTTCCGCTTGTCGTATCTATCCGGTATATGACGGGATCGTTTCCGCTGTCGTTGAGTGTCCAGAAATCATTGTCCCAAAACAGTAAACCGGATGTTTCCTTCACTTCGCCGGGCAACAGGTACCTGAAGGGCGGGCTGTAAAAAGTCGGATCGTAAGTACAGGATCCGTCATTCACATTGGCACTGGGGTCATAATTGTTTGCCCGGGGATCGGTGCAGCCGGGCACATCCTGGGGAAACGCCTGAAATATGAATAAAAGAGAAAAGAGACCGGTGAGTATTATATTTTTCATGAAGTTTGTTTT
>JAOZOO010000097.1:9065-12674 GCA_029933225.1 Bacteroidales bacterium
AGCCGGTATCCTTTTTCGTTGTCGGCAGGAATGCGATGAATACCCACATCAATAACCACGGCACCTTCTTTCACCATATCGGCGGTAATAAACTGCGGGCGTCCGATGGCGCAGATCAGGATGTCGGCTGACCGGGTGTATTCTTCAATATTTTCCGTTTTACTGTGACAAACCGTAACGGTTGAATTTCCGGGAGTGGCCTTTCTTGACATCAGGATGCTGACCGGTGTGCCCACAATGTTTGAACGTCCGAGAACCACACAGTGTTTGCCTTCCGTTTCGATGTTGTAGCGTTTCAGCAATTCCAGGATTCCGGCAGGCGTGGCCGAAACATAACCGGGTTCACCCAGTACCATTTTGCCCACATTCACAGGATGGAATCCATCCACATCCTTTGCAGGATCAATGGCGCTGATCACTTTATCCACATCTATGTGAGCAGGCAATGGCAACTGGACGATGAAGCCGTCAATTTCTTTGTCGTTGTTCAGGAAATCAATGGTTTTCAGCAATTCTTCTTCCGTGATGTCTTCAGGCAGGTGATAAACCGAAGAGATCATACCCACCCGTTGTGCGGCCTTTTCCTTGCTTGAAACATAGGTCTGGCTGGCCGGGTCTTCACCTACAATGACGGCTGCTAGATGCGGGGCACGGTTATCGTGATCAATCATATCGGCGACGATGGCTTTTATCTCTTCCTTTACCTTTGCGGCAACGGATTTACCGTCAATGATTTTGGCTTGTTTTTTCTTTGACATCCGGTGAAAATTAAATCAATATTTTTACGATTTCAGGTTTTGTCATCATTTTTGCCGCTGCGCAAAAATGCTGCCAAAACCGCTTTTACTTTTCTTTATCACCGGGCATTTACATGCCCGGCTATAATATTCCGCTCCTTATGGAGCTATATAACTTTATCTTCTGTGCCGTTTGGCGGCTTTCATGTTGCGCATCATGTTCCTGCCGCCGCCGGTGGTCATGGCACGCATCATTTTGCTTGTCTCTCCGAATTGTTTGATCAGCCTGTTGACTTCCACAATGTCGGTACCGCTGCCCCGGGCAATGCGTTTGCGCCTTGACCCGTTGAGCAATTTCGGGTTTTCTCTTTCATCGGGAGTCATGGAATAAATAATCGCCTCAATGCTTTTGAATGCATCATCGTCTATATCGGTGTCACGCAAAGCCTTACCCATACCCGGTATCATGGACATCAGGTCTTTAACGTTCCCCATTTTTTTAATCTGCTGGATCTGTTTCAGGAAATCGTTGAAATTGAACTGATTTTTCGCAATTTTCTTTTGGAGTCGGCGGGCTTCTTCTTCATCGAACTGTTCCTGTGCCTTTTCCACAAGGGTTACGATGTCGCCCATGCCGAGAATCCTGTCCGCCATACGCGAGGGGTGGAAAAGATCGAGGGCATCCATTTTTTCGCCGATACCGACGAACTTGATGGGTTTGTTTACCACGGTCCTGACTGTCAGCGCGGCGCCACCGCGGGTGTCACCGTCTAATTTGGTCAGGACAACGCCGTCATAGTCTAACCGTTCGTTAAAGGCCTTGGCTGTGTTGACAGCATCCTGCCCGGTCATGGCATCCACAACAAACAAAATCTCCTGCGGGTTGATGGCTTCTTTGATGGATGAAATCTCTTTCATCATTTCCTCGTCAATAGCGAGGCGACCGGCAGTATCCACGATAACCACATTCCTGGCTTTGTTTTTGGCATGACTGATGGCATTTCTGGCGATCTGAACCGGGTTTTTGTTTTCTTCCTCGGTATAGACTTCAACGCCAACCTGCTCGCCCAGCACTTTCAACTGGTTGATGGCCGCCGGACGATAAACGTCGCCGGCAACAAGCATGGGTTGTTTTCCCTTTTTGCTTTTCAGGTAATGGGCAAGTTTGGCGGCAAATGTCGTTTTACCCGAACCCTGTAAACCGGCAATCAGGATCACCGCCGGGTTTCCTTTGATGTTGATATCCACCTGCTCGCCACCCATCAGGTCAGCCAGCTCGTCATGGACGATCTTGACCATAAGGTCGCCGGGTTTCACCGCATTCAGCACATTCTGTCCCAGTGCTTTTTCTTTTACCTTGCTTGTAAATTCCTTGGCAATCTTATAACTGACGTCGGCCTCTATCAATGCCTTGCGGATTTCCTTCACCGATTCGGCCACATTGATCTCCGTGATTCTTCCGTGCCCTTTCAGAATCTTAAAAGAGCGTTCCAGTCTGTCGCTTAATCCTTCAAACATGTTCTATTTTTTTCAGGGTGCAAAAATAATAAAAAGAGGGTTGTGAAATTGATCGAATTGACCTAATGACGAATTAACCTAAAAAATCTCTAATTCACTAAATCCCAAATGTTCCGATATCAAATGTTTAGAAATCCTGCCAAAGGCATTCCTTCGGAAGAAATTCAGGTTGATTTTGATGATTTGCGAAAAAAATCTATATTAGCCCCATAAATTAAAAAGAATCGCAATGTGTCTTTCTTTACCGGGAAAAATTATAAGTATTGATGACACTTCCGATCTGCGGATGGCGGAAGTGGATTTTGGCGGCGTGAAACGTGAGATTTGTGTGGAGTGGGTACCCGAAGCCAAAATAGGGGATTATGTGCTCGCACACGTGGGAACAGCGCTGACGGTACTGGATGAAACCAGCGCCATGGAAAGCATTACCGCTTTAAATGAATTGAGCAGGATTCTGGAAGAGGAAGAACAAAAAAGGCCTCTAAACTTACCGGAATGAACAGGTTACATTCGGTTTCGCTGATCACCCGGGATCCTGAAATGCTCAGGCTGATCGACAAGGTGAATAAAGTGGTTGACTCGGACAGCAGCATTTTGCTGATTGGTGAAACCGGAACAGGCAAAGAAGTTTTTGCAGATTATATTCACCGGTTGAGTAACCGCGGAGCAAAACCATTCGTGAAAATCGGCCTCGCTGCCCTCCCCCCCGATCTCCTGGAAAGTGAGTTATTCGGCTTTGAAAAAGGGTCTTTCACCAACGCCGACCATCTGAAAAAAGGGATGTTCGAGATGGCCAGCGGCGGCAGTCTTTTTCTCGATGACATTGATGATACCCCGTTAAGCATTCAGACAAAGTTATTACGGGTGCTTGAAACCAACGTGGTCAGGCACATCGGCGGAACCAGGCCCATCCCGGTGGATGTCCGGCTGATCAGCGCTTCCAAGATCGACCTGAAAGAGCTGGTGGATCAGAACAGGTTCCGGCTCGACCTGTATTACCGTATCAATATCGTGCAGATCAAAATACCACCTTTGCGCAACAGAAAAGACGATATTCCTATTCTTGTTGAACATTTCATCCGGCGCTTTGCACCGGGCAAAGAGTTGAAGGTTTCCAAAGAGGTCTGGGATGTGCTGATGGACTACCACTGGCCCGGCAACGTCCGTGAGCTGCGGAATGCCATCCAGCGGGCTTCCCTTTTTGCCGGGAAGGAAATCAAAGTGTCCGACCTTCCTGACGACATCCTGCAGCAGGATTACATTGACCGTATCGTTAAGGCCTGTCAGGCCTGTTTCAAAACGGGCAAGACGCCATACAATGCCGTGATGCAATGCCTTGAAGCCCGCCTGTTGC
>JAOZOO010000210.1 GCA_029933225.1 Bacteroidales bacterium
GGCGACTAAAGTCGCCGGTACAACGACCTTTACTACCTTTGCAATATAAAAGTCTTAAATCATGAACTCCGGTGCCCGGGAACATCCATTTCAAAATCTCATCAGGTCGTTACCTGATAAACCTGGAGTTTACCAATACCTTGACAAAGAGGGCAAAGTGATCTATGTGGGCAAAGCCAAAAACCTGAAAAAAAGGGTGGCCAGTTATTTCACCAAAACCCACCAGTCGGGGAAACTGAAACTACTGGTCAGGAAGATCAGCGACATCAAATTTGTGGTCACCAGTACGGAACTGGACGCCCTGCTTCTGGAAAACAACCTGATCAAGAAACACCAGCCGCGCTATAACATCCAGTTGAAAGACGACAAATCCTTCCCCTGGATTTGCATCAAAAACGAACATTTTCCCCGCATTTTCCCTACCCGGAATATCATCAAGGACGGTTCGGAGTATTACGGTCCTTATGCCTCGGTACGGATGATGCGTACTTTACTCGACATTATCCGGCAGTTGTATCCCCTGCGTACCTGCTCGCTGAACCTGAAACCCTCGCTCATCGGGAAGAAAAAATACAAAGTCTGCCTCGAATATCACATCGGGAATTGCAAAGCACCCTGTGTGGGTAAACAGACGGAAGAAGAATACACAGAAACCATCAATCATATTCGCGAGATCATTAAAGGCAATATTTCCTCAGTAATCAGCGAGCTGAAACGCCTCATGTTTTCCGCAGCCGAAAAAATGGAGTTTGAGAAAGCACAGTTGCTCAAGGAAAAGATCGAAATTCTGGAACGCTACAAAAGCAAATCCACCATTGTCAATCCGAAAATTGATAACGTGGATGTCCTGTCACTGGTGAATGATGACGACCTGGCTTATGTGAATTACCTGAAAGTGGTGAACGGTGCCATTGTGCAGGCACATACGGTGGAGTTGAAAAAGAAACTGGAAGAAACAGACGCCGACCTGCTGACCTTTGCCCTGGCCGACTTCAGGCAACGTTTTCAAAGTAATTCCAAAGAGATCATTTTGCCATTCGATCCCGGCATTGAATTGCCGGACGTGAAGATCACTGTCCCGCAAAGGGGAGATAAAAAGCAACTGCTTGATCTGAGCCGGCGAAATGCACAGTATTTCCGTCTGGAAAGAATGAAGCAAAGGGCGCTGACCGACCCGGAAAGACATAAAAAGAGAATATTAAACAAAATGATGGAAGACCTGCGCATGAGCGAGCCGCCGGTCTGCATCGAATGTTTCGACAATTCCAACATCCAGGGCGACTATCCCGTGGCCGCCATGGTGCGTTTCGTCAATACGCGGCCCAGCAAAAAGGATTACAGGCATTTTAATATCAAAACCGTTGAAGGCCCCAACGATTTTGCCTCGATGGAAGAGATCATTTATCGCCGTTACAGCCGGTTGCTCAAAGAGGAAAAAGAGCTGCCCCAGCTTATCATTGTGGACGGCGGCAAAGGGCAATTGTCGGCGGCGGTGAAAAGCCTGAAAGATCTCGGATTATACGGCAAAATCACCATCATCGGCATTGCCAAAAAGTTAGAAGAGATCTATTTCCCAAACGACCCCATGCCGCTGTATATTGATAAAAAATCGGAAACCCTGAAGATCATCCAGCAATTGCGCGACGAGGCCCACCGTTTTGGCATCACCCACCACCGTAAGCGCAGGGAAAAGGGAACCATTAAATCGGAATTGACATCGATCGAGGGCATCGGCTTTTCAACAGCACAAAAGCTGCTCCGGAAATTCAGGTCGGTGAAAAAAATCAAAGCCGCAACAGAAAAAGAGCTGGCTGCTGTGGTTGGCAAGTCCAAAGCCGGAGTTGTTTACCGGCATTTTCATGAAAGCACTCCTCATCATCCAGGTTTGTAACCTGGATGTTCTTATCTCCTCAAATCTTATTTTTTAGCTTGACTTTTGTTTTCATCATCTTCATCACGTATAACTTTTGTTAATGCCGAAGCTATTAAACCTGAAGGTATAGCTACAATTCCAATGCCGATAAGCATTACAAAAGAAGCAAGAATTTTACCACAAACGGTAATCGGATAAACATCACCATATCCAACAGTCGTTAATGTAACGATAGCCCACCAGAAAGAATGCAAAATAGAACTAAATTGATCAGGTTGAGACTCATACTCACAATAATATATTCCAATGGAAGAAACATAAACCAAAAACATGGTAGTGATAAAAAACAATATTAGCTCTTCTTTTATGCTTCTAAAAGCAAGCTTAAATCTTTGTATGGCTTTGTTGTAACGTAATATTTTTAATAAACGGAATAATCTGAACAATCGAAATATTCTAATGGAGCGTAAATCAATTCCCGTGGTGATATAAAAAGGAAGAAAAGCAAATAAATCGATTAAACCATAAAAACTAAAAATAAACCTGAGTTTTTTATCAGCTACTATTAATCGTAAAATATACTCAATTGTAAATGTAATAATTGTAAAAACTTCAATACTGTATAAAATATCCCGAGTTTTTTTGGAAAGGTTTGGTAAAGACTCAATCGTAAATGAAATAAGCGAGAGAATAATTAAAAACTGGATAAACCAATTGAAGATTTTTCCCGCTTTTGTATCATCATTTTCAATTATACGCTTTAGCTTTTTTAACTTCACTATCAATTTGATTTTCACCTTTTATCTCGTATTCTCTTCAGCTCTTGCACATCCAGCATATCTTTTGGTCGACCGGATTTTACTTTACTCATGATCAGATCGTCATAAGAAATAATATTCCATTTCAAATATTTTTCTTTCCCTGAAATGAATTTAACACTGTCCTGGTATGCCTGTTGAAATGTTTTTCCGGGATTAAAACGTGTAATCAGTTCAATTTCCACATCAGGACTGAATTTTAAAGAAATATTCTGATTGCCTTCCATAACCTCTTTGGGAAATTTATCCAGTTCATAACCGGTCTTTCGTAATGCTTCTGTAAGCTTGTTTAAATTTTCTTCTGTATTCTCAATCCAGAAATCTATATCGGCTGAATGTCGTTTATACCCGTAAAAATTTACAGCGCTTCCGCCCACCATGATCATCCTCACCCCAAAATGATTACACGCTTTGATGAAGTCGTAAACTTCTTTGTTAAAATTTCTTTCCATCGTTCCTTTTTCTTAGCACAAAATTCCCTTTAGCATCGTTGGGATGGACATAATCGTCGGGCAAAGGGGCTGCCGGCGGAGCACAGATCATGTCAATGAAAGCCATCAGCCGTTCCTCCGGGGAGAGTTTCAGGAATTCTTCCTCCCGCCGCTCATTATTTTCTTCTTTACTTCCAAAAAAAACTTCCATG
>JAOZOO010000098.1 GCA_029933225.1 Bacteroidales bacterium
ACATATAAATCCAATGCCACACCACCCCGTCTTTGCTGTTGTACTCGAGGGTGGGAAACGGAAGTTTTACAAAACTTAATGCTTTGAAGACAAAACGTAAAAACCCGGAGCTGGTTTTGATTTTTACCCAGTCGATGTCCATCGAAAGATAATATTGCCTGACTCTGTCAAAATGTTGAATAGGGCTTCCATCTTCATCAAATTCAGGATTTTTCAACGGGTGAAGCATACCATCGGCACCATATCCTACTGCCACATTGATCCATGAGGGGAAACGGGTATCTTTTTTAATAAAAGAACGAATATTCATAGAAACCCAGTAGGTGTGACCGTTGTAATCTTTCAACATACGTTGCAATGTGGTTTTTCCAAGTTGGTCAGGATTATATTGCGCATAATCCGTCGGGTGATAAGAAAATTTCAGCCGGAAGCGTTGTTCACGCCAAAAGAGGTTTTGCGTAACCGAAAGCCCGCATCCCATTGCATTGGCCAGCAGGTCTGTCGCCGAAGCACCGTAAGATGCCGAAAAGCCGTCAAGCACTTCAATCACCGTCATGGCCCCAAATCCCATAAGCCCCCCATACCAGGAGGCTTTCTTGTTGTTTACACCTGCCCAGCGCAGCATCCAGTGTCCGTAATTACTAATGGTATAGGCAGTGATTGCATGTCCCACTTTGTCCACTTGCAGCCAGTAATGGCTGTCGTCGATAAAATGCCAGGAGGTCATCGGGTTGTCTTTATACCAGCCGTAATACAATACCACAAGAGATGTAACGTAAACTGCCGAACTGGTGTAGATCACCGTATTCAGACGTTTGCGGATGATCGAATCCTGCTCTTTGGGCTTCGACTGGCCCATGACAGACTGGACTGACAAAATAAATATCAGTATCCACAAAATCCGGTGGCTTTTCAGCTTTCTCATTTGAACCGTGAAATCAGGTCAAAGATAATTTTTGTTTTATCATTTAGTAATTCTTTGGTTTTGGCTTCGGCCAGAAACCGCAGGTAGGGCTCTGTGTTGGAAGGCCGGATGTTAAACCACCAGTCGGAAAACTCCAGACGGTATCCGTCAAAATCATAAAACTTTACCGGTGGTTCATGCTGAAAAAACCACTCTTTCACAGCGTCCATGGCTGCCTGTTTTTCTTCAATCCTGAAATTCACTTCACCGGTATTGAAATATGTGGAAATACGCGACATCAATTCCGAAAAAGACTTACCCTCCTGATGAAAGCGGCTGACAATCTGCAACACCAGCAATGCAGCCACCAAACCGCTGTCGGAATAATAAAAGTCTTTAAAATAATAATGCCCGGCCAGCTCTCCGCCATAGATACCATCCACTTCTTTCAGTCTGGTGGCGCCATACGCCCTGCCCACCCTCCAGGTAACCATTTCCACATTAAATTGTTGCAGGTATTCACCCACAGCTTTTGAAGTACGGATATCCTGAACAACAATTCTCTTCTTATGTCGTTTTTTCCCGTCAAAGAAATAATGCCCCAGCAGAGCGATGATTAGATCGGGCGAAACAAAGTTTCCTTTTTCGTCAATGAACATCACGCGGTCGGCATCGCCGTCGAAGATGAGTCCGATATCCGATTTCCGGGATTCAACCGCCTCCACGATCTGCTTGCGGTTTTCCGGCTCCAGCGGATTGGGCTCATGAGAAGGAAAATTTCCATCCGCATGGCAATTCAGATAATGCACCCCGTCGCCCAACAGTTCATTGATAAACAGTGAGGCCATACCGTCAGAACAATCCACACTGATATTCAGGCCGGAAAAATCGCCGGTATATTTCTTTAAAAAATTCAGATACTGATCCTTCAGATTGATCGGTTCGATTTTGCCTTTTTCAGCATTTGGGATTACAGGCTCATTATTAAGGATAAATGACTCCACTTCTTTCAAACCATTGTCGTAACCAATGGGTTTTACATCTTTTCCGGAAACTTTTAAACCATTGTGATCTTTCGGGTTGTGTGAAGCCGTGATCATGACCGAAGCATCAAAATTAAATTTTCCCGTTCCCCAATAGATCATCGGGGTTGTTGACAACCCGGCATCGGCCACACCGGCGCCTGCATCAATAACACCTCGCGTGAGTGCATCAAACATATCACCTGAAGACAGCCTGGCATCCCTTCCCACAAGGATTTTCTTTGCCTTTAAAATATGCGGAATAAAAAAGCCGATTTTGTAAACGATCTCCGGGGTCAGCTCCTCACCCCATTGGCCGCGTATGTCGTAAGCTTTGAACGCTTTTAAACTGGTCGGATTTTTCATTGGCAGGTTGTTTGTTCATTACAATTTCTAATTATTCTAATTGACCTAATTGGTCTAAATAAAAAACAAATCCGAATTTCTAAATAAATCCCAAATCCAAATTTCAAAACATTTTAAATTCATTGCGTTGATTATTTTGGATTTATTCATTAGTAATTATTTAGGTCAATTCGACATTAGATCAATTAGGTCAATTCTATTTATAAATCTTCATCTTATTTAACGCTTCCTGATACTTTTTGGCATTTTGCCGGTGCTGCATATTGGTTTTGGCAAAAACATGATACCCCGAAAGATCGTCTTTGGCGCAGAAATAGAAATACTTGTTGTGATCGTAATTCAGCACGGCATCCACAGAAGAAATGGACGGGATGCAGATGGGGCCCGGAGGTAATCCGAGATGTTTATACGTATTGTAGGGTGAGTCAAACTCCTTGTGAACATTCAGCACACGGCGTATATTGTAATCGCCGATGGCATAGATCACTGTCGGGTCGGCCTGCAACCGCCAACCGTATTTCAGCCGGTTGATATACACGCCTGCAATCATCGGTTTCTCATCATTTTTATTGGTCTCCTTTTCCAAGATGGAAGCCAGCGTCACAACCTCTACAGGGGTCATGTCCAGCGCTTTGGCTTTGGCTTTACGCTCTTCGTTCCAGAATTTATCGTGCTCTTCCAGCATACGCTCCATAAATGCTTTCGCATCTGTGTTCCAGTAAAACTCATACGTGTTCGGGATAAATGCGGCCGGGATGGTCTCTTTTGTATAGCCGATTTGTTTCAGATAAACCGTGTCACTCAGCAAGCCGGCAATATCCGACGAATCTGCCTCGATCTGCCTGCCGACAATGCCTGCCAGTTGATAAACATCCCGCACATTGTTGAATGTCACCTTTACCGGAACCTGATTCCCCGAACGCAGCATGTTGATCAGGTCATTGTTGCTCATGCCGTCTTTCACAATGTAACGGCCCGGCAAAACCCGTTTCGGATATTTTTTCTTTCCGGCCAGCCATTCAAAATGCTTGCGGTGAACGATCAGCCCGTTTTTATACAGGATAAGTTTTACATCTTCAAAGTTCGAACCCGTGGGAATATAAACCGAAATATCTTTTCCCTCCGGTGTCCACACATTGGGTTTATAGATTACCTGGTACAGATAATATCCTGTGCCTGCCGCAGCGAGAATAATTAAAAAGAAAAACCAAAACAGGAATTTCCTGAAACGGTTTTTTTTCTTCTTTCTCACCCGGCTGTATCTTGAATGATAATATTCCATAAATCGGATTTATTTCTTATTAATCAATTGGAGCAGATATTCATTTATCCACCGATCCCCCCGTCTGTTCCACTCTATCTTTTTACCACATATTTCAAAGCCCGTTTTCTGAAACAATTTTAAACTCAAATGATTGTCTTCTTCGATGTTACAGTATAACTGATGCAATCCCAGATGGTTAAATGCATATTCAATAAGCACCTCCAGGGCTGTGGTTGCCACACCCTTGTTCCTGTATTGCTCCATCACCATTATACCCACTCCGGCCCGTTGATGTTGCGGTTCAAAGTCAAAAAGATCGACAGTACCCACCGGTTCATGATCTTCATTTTTCAATACAATAATAAAGCGGGCCTGTTTGACGGAAAAAAGGTCTTTATCCTGAAGAAGCACGTATTGCTCAAGGTCAAACCGGGAAAAAGGGGTTAGCGTATTACTCAAATGCCACAGCCTGTTGTCGTTCTCCATTTGATAAAGAAAATCCACATCCTCCGGTTCGGGCGCACGCAGCATTATATTTCCTTTTTCAAGCATCGGTTCGGAATTCATTTTGTTTTAATTTTCCTCAAAGAAAGTTATTCTTTCTTTTCGCTTTTCAAATAAACTGCTTTTCTTCAATCAATCCACATAAGTTTCTTTCATTACTGATTTTACCTCTTTTATTTCGGGTTTTGACAGTTTTCCAAGAACTTTAATTATTCGTTGTCTGTCAATGGTCCGTACCTGATCAATAACTACCCAGCCTGTTGTATTGTCGTGTTTAATTTTAACCCTTGTCGGATATTTTTTTGATGTTGTGGTCATCGGGACAATAACAATTGTCCGGAGGTATTTATTCATCTCATCAGGTGAAATAATGACACACGGTCTGGTCTTTTTGATTTCGCTTCCGATTGTCGGATCGAGGTTTACGAGGACTATCTGATATTGATTTAATTCCATTCTTCCGGGTTTTCATCTTCAAAAACATCATCAATAAGAAGCTGGTCATCGTCATTTTCATTCATTTCTTTGAAAGCTTTTTCCCAGTCGTTTCTTGGTCTGGAAACGGGTTTGATAATGATATACCCTTTTTCAAGTATCAGTTCAACCTTGTCTTTGATATTATATTTCTCAATCAAAGTTTTCGAGAGCCGGAAACCTTTGGAGTTTCCTATTTGTATGATGGGTATTTCCATGATTATTGTTTTGAATGTAATTACAAAGTTAATACAAATAATTTAAACTTCTTCAATTATTCCTCTCTCACAACCTCACCACCCCTTCAAACACCATCACCGCCGGCCCCCTCAACCAGACATCCGTAAACCGTCCGTTTTCTTCCCGGAATGATACCGAAAACTCACCGCCGGTGGTATGAACGGGAAAATCTTTTTTTCCGGTTTCCAAATAAGCCGCAATGGCCGAAGCCGTCACGCCGGTTCCGCACGACAGTGTCTCGCCTTCCACACCACGTTCATAAGTCCTGACGAATATCCGGTCTTTGTTCAGTTCCACAAAATTCACATTGGTGCCTTCAGGGGCAAAAATCTCGCTGAAACGTGTTATCCTGCCTTCCTTTTCCACATCCACCTCGGCCACTTTATCCACAAACTCAACATAATGCGGAACACCGGTGTTCAGGAAAAAATATTCCTTGTTTTTTTCAACCTGTTCCACATCGTTCATTTTCAGCGAAACATCATAACAACAATCATCTTTCAGAATTTTGTTGATTACGGCTTCGTGTGCGCCGTCCGTAGCATCGAATTTCAGTTTCTTTCCGGCGATACCCTGCCGGTAAGCAAATGCTGCAATACATCGTCCGCCGTTGCCGCACATGGCTGCCGGTTGCCCGTCGGAATTGTAATACAGCATCGAAAAATCATGTTGGCCCGATTGACTCAACATCATCAACCCGTCGGCACCTATGCCAAAATGGCGGTCGCAAAAAGAAGCAATTTGCTCTGTCGTGAACTCAAGGGTCGTTTTCCGGTCATCAATGATGATGAAATCGTTTCCGTTTCCCTGGTATTTGTAAAAACTGATTTTCATGTTAAAAAAACCTAAAATTAGCTGTTTAATAGCACACTGGCATACTTTTTAAAGAAACTATTGCTGTTTATGAATGACAAATATTTTTCAACCGGAAACATGAAAATCATTCAAATCAGCTTAACATTTTTTAACGGGGAAAACAGAATGATTATCATCACCCCCCGTTTAACAAACAAAAATAACTTAAAACGGTAATAAATTTATAGAACCTAAAAAATTAAAAGAAATGAAAACATTCGGAAAAAGCTTTCTCGGTGCGGTCAGCGGGACAGTACTGGTTATTGCCCTTTTGTTCACATTCAATTATTATTCGGCTGATCATGAGGATCAGGCGACAATTCAAAAAAGTCATACCCAGACATTAATACAAGACAATAAGATACCTGTCCAACAGGCCAGTTTTGCCGTACCTCCGCAAAGTGTTGATCTGACCGAAGCCGCACGGAAATCGGTGAATGCCGTTGTCCACATTAAAACGGAGATGCGTGTCAGGAGCAATTCCTACGAATATTTCTTCGGCCCGTTCAGGGATTACTTCGGAAACCCTTATCAGAATAATACTTATGTGGCTTTTGGCTCGGGCGTCATCATTTCGCCTGACGGGTATATTGTTACCAACAATCATGTGGTAGAGAATGCCGATAAAATTTCGGTTACATTCAATGACAAAAAAGAACTGCCCGCGGAAGTGATCGGAAGAGATCCCCGGACGGACCTCGCACTGATCAAAGTGGATGCTGAAAACCTTGATTATCTTACTTACGGTGATTCGGATAAATTAAAGATCGGCGAATGGGTACTGGCCGTAGGAAATCCTTTTAACCTGACGTCCACTGTTACGGCAGGAATTGTCAGCGCCAAAGCAAGGAACATCAATATCCTGGGTGCACAGTCGGCCATCGAATCTTTCATTCAGACCGATGCCGTAGTCAACCGCGGTAACAGCGGGGGCGCACTGGTGAACACCATGGGGCAGCTCGTGGGTATCAATGCAGCCATTGCTTCGCATACCGGTGTTTACGAGGGATATTCTTTTGCCATCCCGGCAAATATCGTCAAAAAAGTGGTGGATGACCTGATGAAATACGGAGAAACACAACGGGCATATATCGGCGTTCAGATCAGTGACATCAATGCGAATTTTGCCGAAGAAAAAGGACTGGACGGCACTGAAGGCGTTTATGTGGCCGGTGTGGTTGACGACAGCGGTGCAGACGAAGCCGGGATTGAAGAAGGAGACGTGATCGTAGCCATCGACGGCACGCCGATCAACAGCGTTTCGGAACTGATGGGCAACATTGCCCAGCACAGCCCGGGTGATGTCATCAAAGTAGCGGTGAACAGAGACGATGAGGTCAAAACATTTAATGTGTTGCTTAAAAATCAAAACAATACAACGGCGCTTGTCAAGCCCGAAAATGCATTTTACAACGAATTGCTGGGCGCTTCATTGCAAAAGGCACCCCAGGAAGATCTGGATAAACTGGGCATCTCAAACGGCGTGAAAGTCGTTAAAATTGATGACGGGATTTTACTCCGTGGCGGCATCACCAACGGATTCATTATTACCGAAATCAACGGTAAAAAAGTGCAGTCCGAAAACAGTCTGAATGATGCCATCCGGTCCACCAGGAACAACCTGGTCAGAATAAAAGGCGTTTATCCAAATGGAACGAGAGTTTCTTTTGAATTTATGCTCTAAAAATTTGCAATTTGGAATAATTTTAAATAAATTGCACAACTTTTTACGTAAATTATAACCTAAAGCATATTATGAGACAGCTAAAAATCACTAAATCAATCACTAACCGTAATACCGCGTCTCTTGACAAGTATCTTCAGGAGATCGGTAAGGAGGATCTTATCACTGCCGATGAAGAAGTGGAACTGGCACGTAGAATAAAGGCCGGTGATGATGAAGCACTTGAAAAACTGACAAAAGCAAACTTGAGGTTTGTTGTCTCTGTGGCCAAGCAGTATCAGAACCAGGGACTCAGCCTGCCTGATCTGATCAACGAAGGCAATGTGGGGTTGATCAAAGCCGCCAAGCGATTTGACGAAACACGCGGCTTTAAGTTCATCTCGTACGCTGTCTGGTGGATCAGGCAATCCATTTTGCAGGCGCTGGCCGAACAGTCCAGGATTGTCAGGCTACCGCTGAACCAGGTTGGATCGCTCAACAAGATCAAAAAGGTGACCTCTAGGCTGGAGCAACGGTACGAGCGTCCGCCTTCACAAGCGGAAATTGCCACCGAGATGGAAGTCCCTGATCACAAGATCAACTCAACCATGAAGATAGCCACCAGGTTTGTTTCGATGGATGCACCTTTGGCCAGTGACGAAGAGACAAAATTTGTTGATGTTTATGTGCCTACTGATTCTCCGGAAACCGATGAAGACCTGATGCATGAGTCGCTGGGACGCGAGATACAGCGTTCTTTGTCAACACTGAGCGAAAAAGAACGTGATGTGATCAACATGTATTACGGTATAGGGATGAACCATGGCCTGACGCTCGAAGAGATCGGGGCCAAATTTGACCTCACCCGCGAAAGGGTAAGGCAAATTAAAGAAAAAGCGATCAGGAGGCTGAGACACACCTCCCGAAGCAGGTTGCTGAAAGCATACCTCGGACAGTAGTCTGCAAACGTTTTAAATAAGGAATAAAGGCTGTTTTTTTTGTATAAAAAACGGCCTTTTTTTTATTTTTGCCGTATAGGTAAAAACCAATACCTTTTAAAACGAAATAAAAACCAAAAACCACAACAATGACCCAAAAGAAAAACATTAATGGAGTTTACGAACTGTTTCTTGACCAATGGTCTGAAAAAGAGATGGTTGCCAACGAGTTTGCCAGTGTGCTTTCGCGACTGTTTTACCGAAAATCCATTGAACTGGTATTGTACCGTAACCAGTTGATCGACCGGAGCGCCAGTCTGATACTTTACCTGCACTCGTATGTTGAGAACCTCATCAGCAAACCGCTGAAAATTGAAGATTCCCTTGAACTGGCCAAGGCTATCCTTCATAGCAATATCGGCCCCTCAAAGCTGGATATCGGACGCCTGAACCTGGAGTGGACCGAAGAAAAGGACAACTATGTCGATTACGAGGATTTTGTCAAACACAAGCTGAAAGACCTGGTCGGCTTTAAAGTGAAATGGAACAAACCTACGGATATTGTCCTTTTCGGATTTGGCCGTATCGGCAGGCTGCTTGCTCGTGAACTTATTATTCAGGGTAACGGCAAACAAATGAGAGTTAGGGCCATTGTAACGCGGGGTAACGACGAGATACAGATCATTAAACGGGCTTCGCTTTTCCGCCATGATTCGGTTCACGGTCCTTTCCGCGGCGTTGCGGTTGAAGATCCCGAAAACAAACAATTCTTCATCAACGGCCATAGTGTGCTGATGCTGGCTGCCAAAAACCCGGAAGATATTGACTATTCACAGTACGGCATTGAAGATGCCTTGCTGATTGACAATACTGGTATTTTCCGTGATCGCGAAGGACTGAGCAGACACCTTAAAGCCAAAGGCATCGCAAAAGTTTTGCTGACAGCTCCCGGAAAAGGGGATATTCCCAATGTTGTGTTCGGGGTGAATGAAGACCACGTGGACTGGAAAAAAGAAACCATTTTCTCGGCCGCTTCCTGTACGACAAATGCTGCCGTACCCATTCTGGCTGAAATGGAGGAAAATATCGGAATTATAAAAGGCCACCTCGAAACCGTGCATTCATACACCAACGACCAGAACCTGTTGGACAACTATCACAAAAAATACAGAAGGGGGCGTTCGGCACCGCTGAACCTCGTTATTACGGAAACCGGCGCTGCCAATGCCGTGGCCAAAGCCATTCCTTCGCTGAAAGGCAAACTGACCGGTAACGCCATCCGTGTTCCCACGCCGAATGTATCGCTGGTTGTCATGACCCTTGAACTGAAAAGGGAATCGTCTGTGGAAGAGATCAATGAGCTGATGCGGGCTGCTTCGCTTTCGGGAAACCGGGTTGCACAGATCAGATATTCAACTTCAAATGACGCCGTATCCACCGATTTCATCAGCGAGCCGGCAACAGCAGTTTTCGACAGTCTGGCCACGCAGGTTTCACAGGATAAAAAGACAGCCATTTTGTATGTCTGGTACGATAACGAATTCGGTTATGCCCTTCAGGTGATCAGAGTAGCCAAAATGATGGCAGACAAAAAACGCCCGACTTATTATTAAAAACAGGCCGGAAAACCGGATAATTAACTCAAATAATTTTGTAAGGAGTTGATTATCCGGTTTCTTTATTGTTGAAAAAATCATTTGACAATAAATAAAAAATCGCATCTTTTATACGTATTTTGCCTGTTTAATTTAAAATCTGCCGTTACGGGCAGAAAATCTTTTAAAATGAATAAAACCGCGAAATATATTTTCGTCACCGGTGGCGTTTCATCCTCACTGGGAAAAGGGATCATTTCCGCTTCACTGGCAAAATTGTTACAGGGCCGCGGATTTTCGGTCACCATCCAGAAACTTGACCCGTATATCAATGTGGACCCGGGAACATTGAACCCTTACGAGCACGGTGAATGTTACGTTACGGAAGACGGCGCCGAGACCGACCTCGACCTGGGACATTATGAACGTTTTTCAAACACACCCACCTCGCAGGCCAACAATGTGACGACAGGACGCATTTATCAGAATGTGATCAATAAAGAAAGAAAAGGAGAATACCTCGGCACTACCGTACAGGTCATCCCGCACATTACCGATGAGATCAAACGAAGCATCAAACTGCTCGGACAAACCGGCAGGTATGATTTTGTGATCACCGAGATCGGGGGAACCGTGGGTGACATCGAATCGTTTCCGTTCATTGAAACGGTCAGGCAGATGAAATGGGAAATGGGGTCTTCTTGCGCTGTTGTCCATCTTACCCTCGTTCCTTTTCTGAAAGCCGCCGGCGAATTGAAGACAAAACCCACGCAGCACTCTGTGAAGACATTGCTCGAGCAAGGAGTACAGCCCGACATCATCGTCTGCCGTACCGAGAGACATCTGAACGAAGGGATCAAACGGAAGATAGCCCAGTTTTGTAATGTCTCAACCGATTCAGTCATTGAATCCATTGACGCACAGACCATCTACGAGGTGCCGCTGCTCATGCGTGAAGAAAAACTGGATATTGCCCTGCTGAACAGTACCGACACCCCGATTCCGGCCATCCTCGATCTGACCAACTGGGAACGTTTTGTCACCCGCCTGAAACATCCGAAAGACGAGGTGACCATTGGGCTGGTAGGTAAATATGTGGAGCTGAAAGATGCGTATAAGTCCATCAACGAGGCGATCATTCACGGCGGTGTGGAAAATGAAACCAAGGTGAACGTCAAACTGTTTCATTCCGAACAGATCACCGACGAGAATGTGGCTAAAAAGCTATCGGGCCTTGATGGTGTTCTCGTGGCACCCGGATTTGGTGGCAGGGGCATTGAAGGGAAGATCATTGCCATCCGCTATGTTCGCGAAAACAAGATCCCTTTCCTCGGTATTTGCCTCGGCATGCAATGTGCCTGCATCGAATTCACACGAAACGTACTGGGAATGAAGGAGGCACATACAACCGAGATAGACCCCAAAACACCTTATCCGGTAATCGACCTGATGGAAGACCAGAAAAAGATCAAAAACATGGGCGGAACCATGCGACTGGGTGCATACAATTGTAAGCTTGACCCCGAATCCATAACCTATACAGAATATCACAAAGAGATGATCAGTGAACGCCACCGCCATCGTTTTGAGTTCAACAACGAATACCGGGATATTTTCCGGGAAAACGGCATGCGCCTGGCAGGGGTCAATCCCGAGGAAGACCTCGTTGAGATCATCGAATTGAAAGATCATCCCTGGTTTGTCGGTGTGCAATTCCACCCGGAATACAAAAGTACGGTCAAGGAGCCGCATCCGCTTTTCGTTGGATTCATACGGGCTGCCCTGGAACACAAACATGCAAGAGAGCTTTTTCAGATGGCCGAGTGAGCCTGGGTGTAAAGTATAGGGGGATAAAGGTATAGGGGGGCTGTTTTGAAAAAAAGCCAAGACACAAGAGCCAAGAACCAAGAACCAAGAACCAAGACATAAGACATAAGACATAAGGCACTGATATACAATACACCTAAAAATTAACAAATAGAACACGGAAATTCTCCCCCCTCGGGGGAGATGCCGAAGGCAGAGGGGGTCAAGACTTCTTTTTATACCTCCCCGCTTTTTTCAGGGCCTGGCTCAATATGTATTCAATTTGTCCGTTGGTGCTGCGAAATTCATCCTGCGCCCATTTTTCGATGGCTTCCATCATTTCAGGATTGATCCTGAGGACAAATGCTTTCTTTTTCGGCATGGTTATTCTTCCTTCATCATTTTATCCATCGCGCGCAATATTGCATCGCCACGCTGCGTTCCGAACAATACTTTTTTACCGTTCTTCAGGTACAACTGCAGGCCGACTTTCCCTTTCACATTAAAAGCTTTCCCTGCTTTTCCCGTTCCCTGCCGCACACCCCAGCCGCCATATTCGCGAATGGGTTTGTATTGCCTGACTTCATACCTTTCAATTTCTTCTTTTCCGATTCGATTCATTTTCCTGATGAACGGGGGATACCGATAATAAAAAGCCCCGGTTCTGATTTCGATAACCATTTTCATTTTTTTGAATAAAAAGAAGGTCAGGCCAAATGCTATCACACCCACTCCCATAACAGTTAATAATGATTTCTCTTCTTCCGTCATACTAACTGTTGTATTTCCCTGAAAGGCCATTTCATAATAAGAATACAGCAAAACGCCGAAAAAAACGGCAAACGAACCGGCCAAAATCAACCAAATCCATGCACCTGAAAAATGTTGCTCTTCTTTATAATATATTCTTTCCCGCATTTTGATAAAGATTTTAATTCAATTTGAGGCAAGAGCCAAGAACCAAGACATAAGACATAAGACTTTTAGACATAAGACTTTTAGA
>JAOZOO010000211.1 GCA_029933225.1 Bacteroidales bacterium
TTTTCTTGATCCTTTTGCTTACTTTTCTTATCAAGAAGAAAAGTAAGGCGTAGCGAACGGTGTGCATTGGAGAAAGACCCGGTAATTTCTGCTCGCTACGCAACGTATTCCGGTTTTTGAGAAAGAAACTGAAAATTGAAAAAATATCTGTTTTTTTTACCTCGGGACACCCAACTTCAAAAACCATGTATTGCAGATCAACTACTTATATAAATATATTGAAGAAGTGATGAAAACAGGAGGCCGGAAAAAAATTCTTCTGCCTTCCTGTAACAATACTCTACGGCTGTCCGTCATAGTTCAAAAGCAATTTTAAACCAAAAACAGATAAGGATCATGAATAAAATAAAATTAATTTTTACAATCTTATTCCTGGTATTCTTCTTCACATCTCCACTTTCTTCACAGGTAACCGGCAAAGGAAAAGTAGTCAGGCAGACATGGCAGGTGGGTACTTTCCATGGTGTAAATGTACACGGCGCACAGGATGTTGTGCTGAAAAACGGCGACAGTTGTTCGGTGGAAATAGAAACCAATGCCAATTTGTTTCAATACATTAAATCCACCATTATTGATGGTATATTGAAAATCGATTACAACAAGATCAGGCAGTATGACGTGATGAAATTTTATATTACCGCACCCGTTTTTGACCGGCTGATTGCATCCGGCGCTTCAGATGTACGGGTAAAAGACTCCTTGCGTGGCGATAATCTTGTCATCACGGTCAGCGGCGCATCCGATGCACGGCTTATTTTAAATTATAAAAGTGTAGTCGCGAGAGTTTCAGGTGCTTCGGACCTGATCCTCGCCGGTTATGCAGACTCATTTACGGTAGATGCCCGGGGTGCATCCGACGTAAAAGCCAAAAATCTTCTGACGCAAACCACTTCCATCACGGCAAGCGGTTCGAGCAGTTGTTTTGTCAATGCAACCGAGTCGCTTACTTATCAGGTTTCAGGCGCCTCAAGCGTGCAGTACGCAGAGAAGCCCAAAACCCTGATCATCCAGAATAAGAACAAAACCCAGAACATGGTCATTCTCAATGACTCGGCAGAATCACCTCACGCCAATGTCTATTATTATGCCGATACGACCAACGTGAATATAGGCGGCCTGCATGTGGAAGTGATTGACGGCGATACCACAAAGATAACCGTCGGAAACAATACGCTGATCGTGGATGATGATGGCAATGTAAAATTCAGGCGGAGCAAAAAGCTGCGGTTTAACGGACACTGGGGAGGCGTTCAACTGGGTATCAACGGATATGTGACACCGGATATTAATACTGACTTCGGAAAAAATTATGAATACCTGGCTTTGCGCTATGAAAAATCAATTGCCGTCAATCTGAATATTTATGAGCAAAACATCTCGCTGAACAAGGCTAAAAATATGGGACTGGTGACAGGTTTGGGACTTGCATGGAACAATTACCGTTTTACCCATCCCACTTATCTTTCGCCCGACAGTTCACGGGTCTATGGCTTTTATATTGAAGGGGCTTCCGTCAGGAAATCAAAACTTACGGCCATGTACATCACCCTGCCCGTTATGTTTGAGATACAGACTAAAAACGCAAGGCGTATCAAACAGTTCCATTTTGGCATTGGCGTATTGATGAGTGCACGTGTCAGGACACATACAAAATTGTATTTTAACCAGGCAAACCAGCCTTATCAACTGAAAGACCCGGTTACGGGAACTGTGCTTCCGGCTCCTGATGACTATTACAACACACCTCCGGCCAACGACCGCAACATCGTAAAATATTACGACAGCTTTAATCTTCAGCCGTTTAAATTCGACGGAATGATACAGATCGGTTACAGTGTCATCAACTTGTATGTCACTTATGGACTAAATCCGTTATTTCAGCATGACCGGGGGCCTTTCCTGAAAACCTGGTCTGCCGGAATATCGCTTGTCGGCTGGTAAAGACCTGCTTTAAAAACAACCGGTCAAAAGCTCTGTCATTTTCATTTGATGGGGCTTTTTTACTATTTTTGTGAAGCTGTTTTTTCACAAAAAAGAATCGTTATGTCAGGTCATAGTAAATGGTCAACCATAAAAAGGAAAAAAGGGGCGTTAGATGCCAAAAGGTCCAAGATATTTTCAAAACTGATCAAAGAAATAACCGTTGCCGTTAAGGAAGGAGGCCCTGACCCGGAAGGGAACCCCCGGCTGCGGCTGGCCATTGCCAACGCCAAAGGCCAGAGCATGCCTAAAGACAATATCGAAAGGGCGATCAATAAAGGAAAAGATAAAGATTCAGCCAATTTCCAGGAGATCACGTACGAGGGCTACCTGCCTCATGGTATTGCCGTTTACATTGAAACACAAACGGACAATACACAGCGTACGGTTTCCAACATCAGGGCGATTTTCAACAAGTACGGCGGAAGTCTGGGAACAAAAGGATCGCTGAGTTTTCTGTTCGACAGAAAAGGGATATTTACAGTTCCCAAGGGCGATATCGATCAGGATGAATTCGAGCTGGAGCTGATTGATGCCGGCGCCGAAGACATCGAACTGGATGATGAAGGTTTCTTCAATATTACAACCTCGATGGAAGATTTCGGCCACATGATGAAAAAACTGGAAGAGCTGGGCATTGAACCCGAAACAGCCGAACTGCAACGCATACCTCACGAAACCAAAACACTTGAAAAAGAAGAAGCTTTGAAAATCTTAAAAGTGATCGACCTTTTTGAAGATGATGATGACGTACAAAAGGTTTTTCATAATCTGGAAATGACCGATGAATTGATGGAAGAGATGTAATCCGGGGAGAGATTTCCGGGAAAGTGATATTATTTTTTTAACCAAATTAATGCTATAGCCATGGATTTGTTTATGACCTATTTACATATTTTAGGAATTATGCTCGTAGCGGGCAGTTTGACGTCGGTCTATATTCTGGTGACTTCAGGCCTTTCCAAAACCACGATGCCTCTGATATCGAAGATGAACAATCTCTATCTTGTTTCAGTGGTACTCATGCTGATCACAGGGCTGGTACGTTGGTTTTTTGTGGGAAGGCATGCTATTTATTACGATAAAAACCCGTTTTTTCATACCAAACTCACCTTGTTTTTTATCATCGCCGTTTTGGCCATAATAGCAAGCCGAACAATAAGAAAATGGAAAGATCTGGCCAATATGGGCAGGGTGGATGACGTTTCGACACGGGAAAGGGAAAAATACCTGTGGCTGCTTCGGGTTCAGTTTTTACTGATCGCTGTTATCCCGGTGCTTGCATTACTGGTGTCGGGGAGGTTTT
>JAOZOO010000019.1:0-32701 GCA_029933225.1 Bacteroidales bacterium
CTGCAACCTGACCGTTATCGGTTTGAAAGGATACCGTCATAACATGATCGTAAAACTGCCGGTGAGACCCTCCCCTAACCTACCCGTGTGGGAAGCTGTTTATCTGTATCCGTCACTGGCATTTTTCGAAGGGACGATCATCAGTGTGGGGCGGGGCACGGATTTCCCTTTTCAGGTCTATGGTCACCCCGATATGAAAAACGGAGATTTCAGTTTCACTCCGCGAAGTATCCCCGGTGTCAGCGAGCATCCGAAGTTTGAAGGAAAAACATGTTATGGCCGGAACCTTTCAGGATATGCGCACAATTATAAAACCAACCCACGCAAGCTCAATCTTTCCTGGCTGATTGAAACCTACCGGGAATTGTCGAAGAACCACAAATTTTTCAACAATTATTTCGGTAAACTGGCGGGAACCGGTGAATTGAGAAAGCAAATTGAAAACGGATTAAGCGAAAAGGAAATCAGGGCAAGCTGGCAAAACAATTTGGAAAAGTTTGAAAAGATCAGACGGAAATATTTGTTGTATAACTGATACATGCAGGCTGATTTGTTTTGTATTGAATTGTTTTGCACCGGCAACTGAAGTCACCACTACAATAATGTAAAGAACCGTATTCGGTTAATAAAAAAACACCCTTTGGAAAACAATACCAGCAAACATTAAATAAGTTTGCATTCTATTCATTTTTTAAGATAACCAGATTATGACAATCATGATTTTATTTTTCGGATTCCTGTTCGGCGCATTGTTAGTGTATGCCAGAGTAAACAAATATAATGTAATCAGTGGCATGGCCACTCTGGAAGACCTCACGGTGGCCAAGGTCATTGCCGTAACGATCGGTGTGGGCATGATCATCCTGAACATCGAAATCGGGGCGGGCATGGCCGTTTACCACGTTAAACCGTTTTTGCTCGGAGGCATTATTCTGGGTGGTCTCATTTTCGGGACAGGCATGGCCATCCTGGGTTACTGCCCGGGAACCAGCGTTGTTTCACTCGGTGAAGGATCGCTGGATGCACTCGTGGGCATCATCGGCGGACTTTTCGGCGGATTGGTTTTCACGCTGGTTCTACCCGGTATCCAATCCGTCCTGGGCCCTGACCTGGGGAAAATATCTTTATACACCCTCACCGGTGAAAGCAGTGTTTTGTTTTTCATCCTGGTCTTTATCATCGGTATCCTGTTCATCTGGGCCGGTTTTTGGCTGAACAAACGTGAAAAGAAGAAAAACATGGAGTGGCTGTATGCAGGTGCAGGATTGGCCATACTGAACGGCATTGTTTTCCTTTCGCTAACCACCAACAGACCCATTGGTGCTTCCACCGCTTTTCCGTACATCGCTGATAAGCTTGCCGGTTTAACGGACAACGACTATTTCAGGAAAATAGAAACGCCCGGGCACTGGGAAATGATCTTCCTCGCCGGAGCCCTCGTTGCCGGGTTTGTTTTCTCAATGGCCAAAAAAGAATTTAAGCTGAAGATCCTTCATGACCGCTGGATCAAATACAAAGGTGAATCGGAACATAAAAGAATTCTTTGGGCCTTTGTGGGAGGTTTCATCGTGATCTTCGGGGCCAGGATGGCAGGCGGTTGTACGAGTGGTCATATTATTTCGGGGGGAATGCAAATTGCCGTCAGCAGTCTTGTATTTGCCGTTTTTGTGTTTGCCGGCCTCCTGATCACAGGTAAACTGTTTTACACAAAAAAGGCTGATTAAGAGCCAAAACGAAAAAGATATTGGAAACAAAGCGTACAGCTCACAAATAGCATGAATTATAAATTCATCATCCATATCCTGGGCAGGATTCTGCTGGTCTTTTCGGCTTTTATGTTTACCATCATTCCCTGGATATTTTATTTTCACGAACAGGAACTGTTGAAGCCCGTTTTATTATCCATTTCCATCCCGGTAACAATTGGTATCATCATTCTGCTCTTGGTAAAAAACATGAACAAAGTCCTGACGAGAAGAGAAGGATATCTTATTGTTTCTTCGGTGTGGGTACTGATGGGCATTATCGGCAGTCTTCCGTTTTATCTTTCCGGCGCCATCCCGTCTTGGATTGATGCTTATTTTGAATCCATCTCCGGTTTTACCACTACCGGATCATCCATTTTGACAGATATTGAGGCGCTTCCCAAATCAATTCTTTACTGGCGGAGTCTGACGCACTGGATTGGCGGCATCGGCATTGTTATCCTTGTCATTGCCATTCTGCCGGTGTTGCGGATCGCAGGGTACCAACTGTTTTCGATGGAATCCTCCGGTACCATGTTTGAGAAGATCAAGCCCAGGACGCGGGAGGTAGCCAAAAGATTATGGGGCATCTACCTGATGCTCACCGTTATTCTTGTGGGGTTACTGATGATCGGCAAGGTAAACTTTTTTGAAAGCCTCACGCTGGCATTCGGTACGGTGGCTACGGGAGGTTTTGCCGTTACAAATGACAGTGTCGAGGGTTATATCCCTTACGTCCAGTACATGATCATGATCTTCATGCTTCTATCGGGGATGAACTTTACCCTCCATTATTTTCTTTTAAAAGGTGATTTCAAAAAGGTCATCCATAATACCGAGTTGAAAGCTTATTTGGGCATTATTCTCACTGTCGGTCTGGCAATCACTTTTATTTTGTTTTTCAGTACCGACCTTGACGTTGAGATGTCCTTCCGGGAATCATTTTTCCAGGTGATATCCATCATCACAGCCACCGGCTTTGCCACTGCCGATTACATGGAATGGAAAGAGATTGCCTGGGTGCTTATTTTTGCGCTGATGTTTGTCGGTGCCAGTGTGGGTTCAACAGGAGGAGGCATCAAAGTCATTCGCCATGTGGTTGCATTCAAGCAGATCAAAAATTTCACGAAAAAGCTGCTGCATCCGAATTCTGTTGAAGTGATCAAAATCAATGAAGGCCGGACAATTCCCGATGCCAATGCCAATTCGATCCTGACTTTTATACTGGTTTATCTCGGTATTTTTGCTTTCGGGTCGTTGTTTATGGCTGCGCTCGGCCTGGACTTTGAAACGGCGATGGGTTCCGTGATCACGACCATGGGCGGTATCGGTCCCGGCATCGGAACGGTAGGACCGGCAAGCAATTTCGCCCACATCCCTGATATCGGAAAACTTTTCCTCACCCTGATGATGATCACAGGAAGATTGGAGATCATTACCTTCTGGATCATCTTTTCAAGGGCATTCTGGAAGAAATGAGGGGAAATCTTGAAATTGGAAAGCGGGAATTGGTAAATAGAAAATGGTTGATTTTCCGGATAAATGTTTGACTTGTAATACTACATTTTGATACTCCAGGGTATAAAGGTATAAGGGGATAAAGTTATAAACTCTGAACTCTGAACTCTGAACTCTGAACTCTGAACACCAGACTCTAAACTCCGAACTCTAAACTCCGAACTCTCCCCTACTTCATCACCTGATCGTAGCGGGAACCATACGGCGGATCAACTTCTTTCATGATGTTCAGCATCGCCACTTTTTCGGCGGGGGTAGCCTCCTTGTATATATTGATGATCTCCTGCCTCTTGGTTTCGAGCAGCACCTGCAACAAATAAAGATTGGGCCGTTTATCAAAAACTGTTTTGAAATTTTCAAGCGATTTGGTAATTTCCTGCCGCCCTTTGTCCACATTATCAGCCATCACATCCAGCCCCAGGCGATGATAGATATAAAGAAAGTCTCGTAAAGACTGATAAGATGAATTCAACAAATTTTCCACAAGATTGTACCGGTTTCTCGGCCCGTCCACAGCCTGCCATCCTTTATACTGAATGGTTGAGTTTTGCGCTGTTTGTGTAACGGCCAGCGCTTGTTCGTAATAGGGTGTCCCTCCGTAGAGGGAATAAGTGTCCATCTCCACACCGATCATCAGGTAAGCATAAAAGGCCAGGATGGATGTCAGGTTATCGGTAAAAGTATTGTCGGAATAATTCATGGGCTGGAAAGGCGTGTAGGTGACATCAATGTCCTTATCCACCAGATTGAGTAACACCGAATTATAATCCGTTCCGAACACCGGACGCTGCAACACCACATTCAATGTACCAGAAAATTTATCGCCGCCCTGTTCGGCAAAATTGAAAGTAAACACAAAAGTGGCATGAATCCTTTCTTCGATCTGAAAGTTGAGGTCAGTCCATCGCCTGTTGATCATAAAATCAGTGATGGATTTCTTCATTTCGTCAAAAACTGTGGGGTCAACATTCTGAATCTTCGGATGTTGTATCTGGACATCGATGAGTAACTCCTGTGCCGGCAGGAATTTAAACAAAGAAAGGGTAAGAAAAATAAAAACTGCTTTTTTCATTCGTATTTGTGATTACATAAGGGACTCTATTTCGGCCAGGATATCCTGTGCCACTTCCTGTTTTGATTTCAACGGAAATACCTTTTCCGTTCCTTTGGCCGTCATCATGGTCACTTTATTGGTAGTGTGTCCAAAGCCTGCTCCCTCATCTTTCATGGAATTAAGAACGATAAGATCCAGGTTTTTATTTTTCAGTTTTTTTTGTGCGTTGTTTTTTTCATTGTCAGTTTCCAGGGCAAAGCCAACCAATATCTGTCCTGCTTTTTTCTGTGAGCCCATTGTCGCCAGGATGTCTTTGGTCGGTTTCAGATCGATTTTTTTGATACTTCCTGATTTTTTTATTTTCTCAGCAACAGTCTTTGCAGGCGTGTAATCCGCCACTGCGGCAGCCATAACGGTGATCTCGCTTTCCGGAAAGTTTTCCATGCACTGGTTGTACATTTCTTCTGCTGTCGTTACCCTGATCGTCTCGATGGCCGGATCATCAACAATAATTTCGGAAGGCCCCAGGATGAGGGTTACCTCCGCTCCGGCAGCGGCAAAAGCATGAGCTATCTCCACCCCCATTTTACCGGAGCTGAAATTACCGATAAAGCGTACCGGGTCAATCGGTTCATACGTCGGGCCGGCAGTAACCAATACTTTTTTATTTTGGAAAACGCTGTCGGGGACAAGCATTTCGTTGATGATCTCAAAAATCTTTTCAGGCTCTTCAAGACGGCCCATACCTTTCAACCCGCTTGCCAGTTCCCCTTCAACCGGCTCAATCAGGCGATAACCAAACTGCTTAAGTTTGCTTATGTTTTCCACAGTTGCCGGATGCCGGTACATGTCGAGGTCCATCGCCGGTGCAAACAAAACCGGACACCGTGCCGACAAAACAGTGGTCAGTAACAGGTTATCGGCAATGCCGGTAGCCATTTTGGCCATTGTGTTGGCCGAAAGAGGGGCCACGAGAAACAAATCAGCCCACAGTCCCAGGTTCACATGGCTGTGCCAGCTTCCGTCGTCTTTATTGAAAAATTCGGTCAGGACAGGCCGTTCCGAAAGTGTTGAAAGGGTTAAAGGCGTTACAAAATCACGGGCAGCGGGCGTCAGAATGATCTGAACCTCCGCACCGGCTTTTTTTAACAGACGGACCAGAAAAGGAATTTTATAGGCCGCAATGCTGCCGGTAATCCCGATGAGTATTTTTTTCCCTTTCAGCATGAGGGATTAAAATCTTGCGCCGGCTACCTTATGCGGGTTTCTCATATAAATCTTATGATTCAGAAACTCCTCAACGGCAATGAGAGTGGGTTTGGGCAACCGCTCATAAAATTTTGCGATCTCTATTTGTTCCCTGTTCTCAAAAATCTCTTCCAGGTTATCGGTTGCGGGAGTAAACTCCTCGATCTTCTGGTTCAGCTCTTCCTTGAGTTCAAGGCCAATCTGATTGGCCCGTTTCGACAACACAACCACAGTTTCGTAAATATTGCCGGTTTGCTCGTAAAAATCCGAGATACGACGTGTGATGGCTGTTGTTTCAGCTTTGATCTTTTTGTAATCCATTTTTCGTTATTTATTTTTTTAACTGTTTTCTTGCTTCTTTATTGATGCTTTTAACCTCTTTCAGGTATTTGCTTTCCGGATAAAAATACACGAGGTTATTGTAAGATTCAACGGTTTTTTCATACCGTTCCGTCTTCTTTTTAAAAATACTTTTTTCAGCATAAAGATAATAAGCTACTGTGATGTAATACAGCACTTCTTCCCTGTAATCCGAGTCGGGATAATTGTCCATCAGGTTTTCAAACGATGTGATGGCTGCCTGATAATCTCCCATCCGGTAAAAGAGCCTGGCAATGTTGTATGCCTTTTTTTCCAGCTTATCCCTCAAATTATCCATCAGTTGATTGGCATATTGTACCTGATTGCTTTTGGGATAGGTGTCAATGAACAATTGCAGATCGCTCAATGCCTGGTAAGTACTTGACTGGTCAAGAGCAGGCCGCGGCGAGTCGAGATAACTGCAATAGGCAGCCAGGAACAAACATTCCTGCGCATGCTCGCTGCGTGGATACATCTGTGTATATTGCTTGTAATAATATCCTGCTACCGTATAGTTTTTTGTTTGAAAATAAGAGTTGGCAGTGTAATAAGTCAACTCCGCTCCTTTTTCCGTTCCGCGATAGATCGCCCTGAGTAAATCAAAAAACTGGAGGGCTTTATTGAAATCGCCTTTTTCATATAAATCCAGGCCTGTTTCATATTTGGTATCGTTGTCAGCCGTCTTCATTATCTTCTGATAATTCTGACAACTAAAGCTAACTACCAATAAACCAATGATTAATACCGGAAATATCAATCTTTTTAACATGCGGCAAAAGTAAAACAAATTGTTGAAGTACAAAACGAATTTATCCTGTGTTTATTTTAAATGAATATTCCTTTTGGGAAAAATAAAGTTGTATGATGAATGTTTTTTCCTCAAAATCTTTTCCTTATTTTATATATAATTGACAAGCAATGTTTTAGTGTTCTCTGAACTGTTAGTTACTTATTTTATTTACGTGAGTTTAAAGCTTGTCAGGTCCATGAAATTATCTACTTTTGCAGCCATAAAATTTAAAACAAATACCAATGGATGTTTTTCAAAAGTGTGAAGTCAATATGGGGCCGCTCGGTCAATATGCCCATCAGGGTGAAGGATATTATTTGTTTCCGAAACTGGAAGGACCTATCTCGAACAAAATGATCTTTCAGGGAAAAGAACGGCTTGTCTGGAGTCTGAACAATTATCTCGGGCTGGCCAATCATCCCGTAATCCGTAAAGCCGATGCGGAGGCGGCAGCCGAATGGGGGCTGGCTTATCCGATGGGAGCCCGGATGATGTCGGGGCATACAAAATATCATGAAGAACTGGAACGGCAGTTGGCAGCTTTTGTAAATCGCGAAGCCGCTTATCTGTTGAATTACGGTTACCAGGGAATGGTTTCCATCATCAATGCGATGGTTGACCGGAAGGATGTGATCGTTTACGATTCGGAAGCTCATGCCTGTATCATCGACGGTATGCGCCTGCACTTTGGAAAACGTTTTGTCTATCCCCACAACGACATGGAAAAGCTGGAAAGGGAACTGGGCAGAGCCACCAAGCTTGTGGAAAAAACAGGAGGCGGTATTCTTGTTATCACCGAGGGTGTTTACGGCATGTCGGGGGATTTGGGTAAACTGGATAAGATTGTCGAACTGAAAAAGAAATTCAATTTCAGGGTACTCGTTGACGATGCACATGGCTTCGGAACCATGGGACCGTCCGGCGCCGGAACAGATGAACATTTCGGAGTTCAGGATGAGATCGATATTTATTTCGGAACATTTGCAAAATCCATGGCCGGCATCGGAGGTTTTGTCGCCAGCAACAAAAACGTTGTGAAATATCTGCAATACAATATGCGTTCGCAGGTTTTTGCCAAATCACTGCCCATGCCTATGGTCATTGGCGCCATGAAACGCCTGGAGATGCTGAAAAACGAACCGGAACACCGTGAAAAGCTGTGGACTATCGTCAACGCACTGCAAAAAGGATTACGCGAAAAAGGGCTGAACCTCGGCAGAACAGAATCGCCGGTTACGCCTGTAATGCTCAACGGAACAGCCGGTGAAGCTACACAGATCACTTATGACTTACGGGAAAAATATAATATTTTCTGCTCTATCGTGGTTTATCCCGTTGTTCCCAAAAATGTGATCCTGCTCAGATTGATACCTACAGCAGTGCATACGCTCGAGGATGTTGAATATACGGTGCATGCTTTTGGAGAAATAAAACGAAAACTCGAAAACCACGAATATTCTGAGAAGATCAAAGAGCAAACTGTCTCTTAAAACAGCGTTCACATATTCAATCACAGTCAGATAACCCACATCTTTTTATTATTCTGATTTCATGAAACAGTCAAGCTTACTGACCCGTAAAAATTTCTGGATTATTGTCTTAAATTCCACATCAGGGTATGTGCTGGCTTATCTGTTCATTTTTTACCTGAACCACCTGATGACTATCTTTTCGGCAGGAATGTTCAGCTATGATTTAAGTTTTGATTATGTCCTGATCTATTATCATATCCAACCTTATGAATGGACTGCCGATGCCGTAAAACTGATATACAGTGCCGGCCCCGTGATTGTGTTCATCTTTGGTTTTATAGCGCTGATCGGCTATTACTCACTGCATGAAGAACCGGCCCGGGTTAAAATATTTTTCCTTTGGTTTGTCCTGATCGCTTTTAACTACTTTTTCGGCGGACTGCTGATCGGAAATATTTTTAAAAAAGGGGTCGGGCATGTTTTCAACTGGATGTATTTTACCGATACGCAAAAACTGATCGTTGCGCTGATCGGCTTTTTCGGCCTGATCAGCACAGGGTTGCTGATGGCCAAACCGGTGGCCCATTCGGCAAACTCTTATTTCCAGAAACTGGACCAGGATAATTACCCTTTCTTCTTTACCGCCCAGATCATTGTCCCGTTCATTCTCGGCACACTGCTTATCAGCGCCTATTTTTATCCGACACTTTTGTTTCAGGAAAGATATGGCTGGATCAGTCTTGGGGTGATGTTGTTCCTCGTCTTCTTGAGGTCCAATCAGTACGAAAAGATCCTCTTTGATGATGACGACCGGCAGATCAGGATTTCCTGGGTCATGCTGATCCTCGCTGTCTTATTTGGTGTGGGCATCAGATTGCTGCTCAGCAGGCTTTATTTGATCGTATGGTAGAGTGATTGGAGAATAGTGAGTTGTGTACTCTGGAACCATTGCAACAACTACAACCATTGCAACAACTGCAACCATTGCACCCACTGCACCCATTGCACCCACTGCCACTTTTCACAATCCACCTTATACCTCTATATACCTTATTACCTTTCACCTCAATGCTCCTACTTCTTCTCCCCGATCGAATCCTCAAACAACTGCCGGTTCAGGATCGAACGCCCCAGGGTAATTTCATCGGTATATTCAAGGTCATCCCCGATGGCCACACCACGGGCAAGCATGGTCACTTTCACCCCGAAATTACGGACTAACCTGTAAATGTAATAGTTTGTTGTATCCCCCTCAACGGTTGCCGGGAGAGCAAGGATCAGTTCCTTAATATCTTCCGTATTCAGGCGATTAATCAAATGGCTTATGTCCAAATCGTTGGGGCCGATATTTTCAATAGGATTAATCAGCCCGCCAAGCACATGATATAAACCGTTGAACTGGGCTGTATTTTCTATTGCCAGCACATCACGAATATCTTCCACAACACATACGGTGTTTTCATCCCTTTTCGGATTGGCGCAAATATCACACAGCTCGGTATCGGAAATGTTGTTGCACCGTTTGCAAAAAACGATCTCTTTCCGCATCTTAACAATCGCTTTGCCAAGGTTCTCCGCATAGTTCGGCTCTTCATGGAGAATAAATAAAGCCAGCCTTAATGCCGATTTTTTTCCGATGCCCGGCAGCCGCGATAATTCGTTTACCGCTGCTTCCAATAATTTTGATGAGTATTCGTTCACAGTTTATGCTTTAAACCAAAGCAAAAATAGATAAATTTGCCACCAACCTAATCAAGATAGAATGATAAGATATTTTCTGATCATTGCCTTTTTTCTAACGGCTCCCTTTTTCCTGCTGTCACAGGAAACCAATCAGGTGGATGACCTGAACAGGAAACAGGGAAGATGGATGAAAACATACATCAACGGCACCATTCGGTACGAGGGACAGTTTCACAATGACAAACCCTATGGTGTTTTCAAATATTATTACGACGATGGCACATTAAAAGCGGTTACTGTTTTTTCGGATGACGGGATCATCGCCCACACCAAAACCTATTTTCCCACCGGGCAACTCATGGCAGAAGGGAAATACATCAACCGGCAAAAAGACAGCACGTGGTTGTATTACAGCGATATCGACAGTTGCCTGATTGCTACCGAAGAATATAAAAGGGGAGTACTCGATGGGAAAAGCATTTCCTACTACCCGAAAACCTCGCAACCCGCACAGATTCTGAATTATAAAAACGGACTGAAGAACGGCGAATTCAGGAAATATTTTCCTGACGGAAAACTCATGACGGAAGGCACATACAAAAATGATTCACTGGAAGGTGAGTTTACCCTGTATTACCACAACGGAAAAACAGAACTGAAAGGGTGGTACAAAGCCGGACGCGAAGTCGGTAACTGGCAGTATTATGATGAAAACGGCAACCCCGTTTCCGAAGATGAATACAAAAAGGGGAAGGAAAAATGAATTGAGTCTTCCTGACAGGTTTCCGAAAGCTTGCGGGTTGGCAACTTGTCAGGTTTGAAACTGAAAACAAAGGAAAAATATATTTATTAATCAATGAGGCTGTCTCAAAAGAGTAATTTCACGCAGCGGCGCAAAGTACGCAAAGAGATTTTTTATCGATATTTAACATATTAACTTTGCGTTCGTTGCGTCTTTGCATGAAAAAATAATAAATTCAGACCTTTCAAGACAGTCTCTTAAAAAAATAATCATGAAAAACAAATACCTATTCATTCTCTTAATGGGTTTCAGCACGATGAGCTTTGCGCAAAACGAAAAGATCGTTGACCATCAGCTGACAGTCCGGGTTGCTCCCGGGTCTTCACATATCACGGTTACCGACACAATACACAACCTGGATGCCGGTTCCTTTGTTTTCAGTCTGAATGCCGCATTGAAACCGGTTCGGTTTTCAAAAAATGTCAAACTGAAAGAGGTTGCCACAAATGTCCCTGCCGGTGATGTGGGCATGGACAGGGACGATACGGGAAAAGAAGACAGCGGTCTGAAACTCAATAAGTGGAAAGTGACCATTAAAAACAATTCAAAGCCTTTTGTTATTGTTTACGAAGGAACCATCGCTTCAGCCCTTGAGCAAAGCAAAGAAAATTATCAGCGCGGATTCAGCGAGTCACCGGGGATCATCAGTGAAAAAGGCGTTTACCTTGCCGGGTCAACCTACTGGATACCTTATATAGAAAATACGTTATCCGTTTTCCGGCTGACCACCACCCTGCCTGAAGGGTGGAAAACCGTTTCGCAAGGCAAAAGGATCGGTGAAACATCAGATAACAACGAACACACTGATGTATGGCTGTGCGACAAACCACAGGAAGAAGTTTTCCTGATTGCTGCACAATTCACCGAGTATGCTTTCAAAATGAACAACGGCATTGATGCCATGGCCTTCCTTCGCACTCCGGATGAAGGATTGGCAAATAAATACCTCGACGTCACGGAACAGTTCATGGACATGTATCAGGGGTTGATCGGCAATTACCCGTATTCCAAATTTGCCCTCGTGGAAAATTTCTGGGAAACCGGTTACGGCATGCCTTCGTTCACACTGCTTGGCGAAAAGATCATCCGTTTCCCGTTCATCCTTTACTCATCCTATCCCCATGAACTGCTTCACAACTGGTGGGGTAACAGCGTTTATGTTGATTTCCAAAGCGGAAACTGGTGTGAAGGAATTACCGCCTACGAGGCCGACCACCTGATCAAAGAGCAGCGTGGGCAGGGTGAAGAATACCGCCGCTCCACGCTTCAAAAATTCACCAATTTTGTTACCCCGGCCAATGATTTCCCGTTAAGCAAATTCATTTCACGGTACAATGCTTCGAGCGAAGCCATTGGTTACGGCAAGTCGCTGATGATGTGGCACATGATCCGAAGAAAGCTGGGCGATGAAACATTCAAAAAAGGATTCAGCCTGTTTTACAATGACAACAAATTCAGAAAAGCAGGCTTTGGCAATATCCGGACAGCATTAGAGGAAGTTTCCGGAACCGACCTCGGCTGGTTCTTTGACCAGTGGGTGAATCACACCGGAGCGCCCGAACTGGCCATCAAGGAAGTACGTAACGACAAATACAATGAACTGTACCGCGTTTTCCTGACGCTGCAACAAAAACAGGATTCCGCCGCCTTCGATATTGATGTGCCTGTTTACATTGCCACTGAAAAAGGAGTTGAAATTTTTGTGGAAAACATGACCGAAAAAACACAGAATTTTCAGTACACGCTGAAAGACAAACCCCTGAAACTGGCGGTGGATCCGCAATATGATGTTTTCAGGATACTGGATCCGAGGGAAGTCCCGCCGGCCCTGTCGAAAGTGCTGGCCAGCAGGAAAAACCTGATCATACTGCCGGCTAATGCCGATCAAGCATCAAAAGAGATTTACCGGGCATTTGCCGATGCATGGGTTGCCGCTGACCATGATCAGTATGAAATTATTGACGACAGCAAACTTGACGCACTACCAAGAGATCAAACGACCTGGATTATCGGGTTTGAAAACAAATTCGCTACGCTTGTGAATGACGGATTAAAGTCATACGACTCCTATTTTGTCAGCGATTCGGTAAAACTCGAAAACAAGGTCATTTCAAAAACGAATAAAAATTTCATCATCTCATTGTTTGACCCTACCGACGTGAACAGGGAAATCGTTTTCATATCGCTTGACAACGAAGCATCCATTGCCGGCCTGGTTCGCAAGTTGCCGCATTACGGAAAATACAGCTACCTTGCTTTTGAAGGCGACGAGCCTGTCAACATAGCCAAAGGACAATGGCCTGTTTTCAATTCACCATTAGTGAGAGTTTTCAACCCTGAAGGGCAGGATATAAATGTCATTCAACCCCGTAAACCGCTGGCGGAACTGAAACCTGTCTTTTCGGAAAAACGGATGATGGAACACATCAAATATCTCTCCTCCGATGAACTGAAAGGTCGCGGGCTCGGGACACCCGAACTGGATGAGGCCGCTGATTACATTGCCGGAAAATTCAAAGAATACGGATTAGAACCCATGGACGACTCTTATTTTCAGACTTTTTCGCACACTTTTACCGGCAAGGGTGAAATGACCCTGAAAAATGTGATTGCCGTCATTCCCGGGACCGATCCGAAACTGAAAGATTCACCGGTGGTGGTCTCTGCTCACTACGATCACCTCGGCCTGGGCTGGCCTGACGTTCATCAGGGTGATGAAGGAAAAATCCATCACGGCGCCAACGACAATGCCAGCGGCGTGGCCATATTGCTGGAACTGGCGAAATCGATGGGAAAAACCGTCAGACCTAAACGCACCATCATCTTTGCTGCATTTACCGGGGAAGAAGCCGGGCTGATCGGCTCACGTTATTTTGTCAGTCACATCAAAGATTATTATAAAGGCAAGGTGTTTGCCGATGTCAACATCGATACGGACGGTACTTTGTTTGACGGCAAGCTATTGGTTCTCAATGCCAACACAGCAAGGGAATGGAAATTTATTTTCATGGGAACCGATTACACCACCGGCGTAAAGAGTGAGATCATCCAGCAGGAACTGGATGCCAGTGATCAGTTTGCCTTTATTGAAAAAGGAATCCCTGCAGTTCAGTTGTTTACGGGCGCCACGCCCGAGTACCACCGTCCGACTGATACGTGGGAAAAGATTGACGGCAAAGGGTTGGTCAAAGTGGCAGCGGTGACCAAAGAAGTTGTGGAATACCTTGCAGAAAGGGAAGAGCCGATGCCTTATACCGGAAAAGACCATTCGGGAACGAGCGCCACAAAACCCAAAACAGCGCCCAAAGGCGGGCGCAGGGTGGCTACCGGCAGCATCCCCGATTTTGCTTACACGGGTAAAGGAGTTATGATCGGCGCTTTAATGGAAGGCTCGGCAGGAGAAAAAGCAGGACTGAAAAAAGGCGATGTCATCATAGCCGTGGATGGCGCAAAGGTTGACAACCTGCAGGATTATTCTAATATCCTGAAAAAATACCAGCCCGGTGATGAAGCAAAATTCTCCATTCTTAGGGACGGCAAAGAGATGGAAATATCACTGACATTCGGGGCAAGGTAACCCCTGCTTCGGGCGTCCCGCCCGAAGGCTCGCACACCTCATCATTTCAGGTACCCCCATCGTTGGTCTCCTGACCAACGATTGTTTTCACTGATATTCCCTTCACTGCAAATACTGCACAAGATAAAGTGTTGAGTTTCAGGTAGAAAATCCCTTACAGGCAATGTCTTATTCCTGTCCGATCTTCAGCGGGTTATCCACCTTCACTTTCAGCAGCGCGTGGTCAAGGGCTTCCATCATGTTGTCCACATAAATAAAGTTGAGCCCTTTGATGTAATCGTCTTTGATCTCCTGAATGTCTTTTTCATTTTCTTTCGACAGGATAATGTCTTTGATGCTGGCCCGTTTGGCGGCGAGGATCTTTTCTTTGATCCCCCCTACCGGCATGACTTTTCCCCGCAGGGTGATCTCTCCGGTCATCGCTGTTCTGGCGCGTACCTTCCTCTGGGTAAATGCCGATGCCAGCGCCGTGAACATGGTAATGCCCGCAGAAGGCCCGTCTTTCGGCGTGGCGCCCTCCGGCACGTGGATATGAACATTCCATTTCTCAAAAATATCCGGTTCAATGCCCAGCAGATGGGAATGGGCTTTCAGATACTCAAAAGCAATGCTTGCCGATTCTTTCATCACATCCCCGAGATTACCGGTAAGCTTCAGATTTCCTTTGCCTTTGCTCAGACTGACCTCGATGAACAAAATCTCGCCGCCCACAGCCGTCCAGGCGAGCCCGGTAACCACGCCGGCGACTTTGTTGTTGATGTCTTTTTCCTTTTGATAGCGGGGAACACCCAAAATCTCCTGGATATCTTTCAGGGTCAGCTTACGGTCGTATTTCTCCTCCATGGCAATGAACTTGGCCCTGTTCCTGATGACCTTGGCGATCTGTTTTTCCAGCAAACGCACGCCAGCTTCACGGGTATAGTTCTCAATGATGTATTCCAGCACTTGTTTGCTGAACCTGACCTGGTCTTTATTCACACCATGTTCTTTCAGTTGTTTGGGGATCAGATGCCGTTTGGCAATCTCAATTTTTTCTTCCAGGAGGTAACCGCTCAACCCGATCACTTCCATCCTGTCCCTCAGAGCAGGATGCACGCCCGAAAGCGTGTTGGCCGTGGCGATGAACAGAATATGCGAAAGATCATACTCCACTTCGAGGTAGTTATCGTGGAAGCTGAAATTTTGTTCGGGATCAAGTATCTCAAGCAATGCAGCCTGCGGATCGCCCGTATAAGTATTCCCGCTCACTTTGTCCACCTCATCCAGCATGAATACCGGGTTTGAGGAGTTTACCTTTTTCAGGTTTTGAATGATCCTTCCCGGCATGGCGCCGATGTATGTTTTCCTGTGTCCTCGCAATTCCGCTTCATCACGGACACCGCCCAGCGACATTCTGACATACTGCCTCCCCAGCGCTCTAGCCACTGATTTTCCCAGTGAGGTTTTCCCTACTCCGGGAGGGCCCACAAAACAAAGGATGGGCGCTTTCATGTCATTCTTCAGCTTCAGAACAGCAAGATATTCAAGTATCCTTTCTTTTATCTCTTCCAGTCCGAAATGATCACTGTCCAACACCTTCCTGGCATGTTTTAGGTCAAGGTTGTCTTTCGTGTATTCATTCCACGGAAGCTTGACAAACAGATCAAGGTAATTCAACTGAATGGAATACTCGGCAGCCGACGGATTCATCCGCTGCAACCGGGTCATTTCATTGTCAAAAACTTTGGCTACTTCTTTTGACCATTTCTTTTGTTTAGCCAGTTCTTTCAGCTCGTTGATCTCCGTTTCATGCGGACTGCCGCCCAGCTCTTCCTGGATGGTTTTCAACTGCTGGTTGAGCAGAAAGTCGCGTTGCTGCTTATCCATGTCTTCCTTCACCTTGCTCTGGATATCGTGCTTCAGTTCCAGCAGTTGCAGTTCTTTGATTAAAAGTTCCAGCACCTTTTCGGCTTTTTCTTCCAGGTTGGTCATTTCCAGTAACTGCTGTTTGACGGCATTCTCAACTTTCAGATTTGAGCAGATGAAGTTGATGAGAAATACAGGGCTTTCAATATTATTTAAGGCAAAAGCCGCTTCACTCGGGATGCTTGGAGATTTTTCGATGATTTGCAGGTTGACGTCTTTTACCGATGAAATGAGTGCCTGAAAAGCTTCATTATCAGGGATAACATTTTCTTTTTCAAACCCTCTCACCTTGGCTTTAAAGTACGGTTCCTCCTGGACGAATTTCACGATCTCAAAACGCTTTTTCCCCTGGATGATGGCCGTCGTATTGCCATCGGGCATGCGTAAAATCTTGATTACCCGGGCAACGGTACCTATTTTGTGAATATCTTTCACCTTCGGGTCTTCGATATCCGGATCTTTCTGTGTTACCACGCCAATCGTACGAATTCCTTCGTAAGATTCCCTGATCAGCTTGATGGACTTATCCCTTCCCACCGTGATGGGGATCACAACACCAGGAAAAAGCACCGTGTTGCGCAAAGGCAGTATCGGCAGTTCGTCGGGAATCTCTTCCGCATTCATGATCTCTTCATCTTCGCTTGACAGCAAAGGGAAAAATTCATTTTCCGCATCCATCACATCAGAGAATTCAAAACTATCTTTCATATTTTTTTCTGTCTTTTTTTGTCAAAATGTCAGCAACGCTTTCTCCAGGCATTACCGGCAAAATCATAATTTACCGAAGACCTTGCGGTTTATCAGGATCCGCGGTTTATTTTTTAACCTATTATTTGAAAGGTCAATTATAATGCCATTCTGAAATTTATACTTAAAAAAGGAATTTTTGTTACTGCCAATAACGGATTAACGGGCAGTTTCATTGTAGATATGCACAATTATTTCTTTTTCAATCTCATCAAACGCCTTATTTCTCCGTTTCATCACGGCAGTGGCTACCTCAAATGCTTTTTCCAGTTTAAAGGAAGTCATCTTCAACGGGCTACCCCACGAAAATGAGGGGATGAAATTACGCTGAAATCCCGCTCCGTAGAGGTTGCACGAAACGCCGACAACGGTTCCCGTGTTGAACATGGTGTTGATGCCTGTTTTTGTGTGGTCGCCCATGATCAAGCCGCAAAACTGGAGACCCGTCGGCACAAAAGTTTGTTTTGCATACGACCACATCCTGATAAAGTCATAAGTATTTTTCAGGTTGGAGTTGTTGCTGTCGGCGCCGATGTTGCACCATTCGCCAATTACCGCATTGCCGAGAAATCCGTCATGGGCCTTATTGGAATAGCCGAAAAAGACGACATTATTCACTTCACCGCCGGCTTTGACGTAAGGCCCCAGCGTGGTTGCACCGTAAACTTTTGCATCCAGTTTCAGTTGGGCATGTTCGCACATGGCAAACGGCCCCCTCACTTTGCTCCCTTCCATGACTACAGCCTCACTGCCGATGTATATCGGACCATCTTCCGCATTCAGGAATGCAAATTCAACATCCGCGCCTTCTTCAATAAAAATATCTTCGGGATTGCCCCTGATAAAATTCGTTTTGCTAACGGGCTGCGATTTCCGGCCTTTGGTAATCAGGCGAAAATCATCGCGTAACAGCTGATCGTTTTTGGCAAAAATGTCCCACGTCTCACTGATGGTTTGAATATCTTTCCCAAATTGAATTTCTTTATTCGTACGAAATGAAGCAACATTTTTCGGCACTTCTCCTTTGACCCGAAAGGCAATGATTAGCTCATCCTTCACAAGTTGTTCCCCCGGATTCAGATTTTTGACCAATTCCGTCAAAGCGGGATCGGGGATGACCGAACCGTTGATCAGGATGTTATCATCTTCTGACTTTAACAGATACTTTCTTGATAAATATTTCTGCGTCAGCGTGGATGTTTTCGCACCGAGGTACCATTCCCACTTTTCACGCAGGGTCAGAATGCCGGCCCTGATGTCAGCCACCGGGCGCGTAAACGTTAAAGGGAGCAGGTTTGTGCGGTGATCGTCATCAAAGAGAATGTAATTCATAGGGTATTTTTGTTTTTCTTGTCCAACAAAAATAAAAACATCGTGGATACCGACGCTTTTTGAAACAAAAAAACCCTCGCAGCGGGCAAGGGTTCTTTTAACATAAAAGTCTTTTTCCTAACTTTTCTTCTTTGTCATGTGTTTCTTGTAACGGCTGTTGAATTTGTCCACACGTCCTGCAGTGTCCACAAGTTTCATCTTACCGGTAAAGAACGGATGGGAAGTGTGGGATATCTCGAGTTTTACCAGCGGATACTCTTTGCCGTCTTCCCATTTGATGCTGTCTTTTGTCTCAACGGTTGACCGGGTCAGAAAAGCATAATCGTTCGACATGTCTTTGAAAACGACCAGTCTGTAATTTTTCGGGTGAATATCTTTTTTCATTTTTCTATAATTTTCTATCATTCGATTTTGGGGGTGCAAAAATATCATCTTTCAATTAATTATCCTAATTTTTTTGAGAAAGTTTTTTTAGTATTTCATCATCGGATTTTCTGAATTTCACTAATCGGGATTTCGCTTGCGAAAAATCCCCATCCGTGGAAATTCGTGCTATGTGTGTAAAAAATAAATCATTTGGAGATAAGGTGTAAAAAATTAAGTGTGAAGGCGTTATGTGTTGTGTGGGCCAACATTAAACAACAGACTGTTCCCAAAAGGATGCTTTCGGCAAAACTTTAAACTTTTCCGGGTTGCGGATTGCGGTGACTCCAACACCTAACTCTTTTCCGCCTAACTCTTAACTCTTTCTCCCTAAATCCCGAAAGAAAGTTTAATACCGCTAATAACCATATCAACGCCAATGACTGTCAGGATCAAACCCATTAATTTTGAGATAACTGCAATAATATTTTTTCCGATTTTCTGAACGATCTTTTCGCTTCCCACAAATGCGAGATAAGTAAAAATGATCATCAGGGCAAAGATGCCGATAACAATTCCCGAGTGGATATAATCAGCTTTTGTCGTATAGTTCATTGCCGTTACAATAGTTCCCGGCCCGGCCAGGATGGGTATGGCCAGCGGGGAAATGGCAATGCCCGTATCTTGCTCTGCTGTTTCGTCCGGGTTATCATCCGGATCGGATTTCCGCTGATGGTGAATGGATGATCTTTTTGACTGAAGCATTTCGAATCCCACAAAAAACACAAGAATTCCGCCTGCAATTTTAAAAGCCGGGATTGTAATGCCAAAAGCCGTGAAAATAAAGTTACCCATTATGATAAAGGAAGTAACGATGATGAACGCAAGAAGAGTAGAAACCTTTGCAACTTTCTTCTTTTCCGAATCATTGAAAGTGTCTGTTAATCCAAGAAAAATCGGCGCATTGGCAATAGGATTCATTATGGCAAAAAAGCCGGTAAATACACTGATTGAGAAAGTCAAAAGCTCATGCGACATAATGAGGGAAATATTGATTAATGATCGAAAATTAATTATTGGTGAGCAAAAGTAATAACTTTTCGTATGAAACAGGGCTTTGTCCGGGAAATGGCTTTGTAAGGCGACTTCAAATATTTTCTACATTTATCACATGGAAAAACATGAATTATCCAAATCCACTTTTATCCGGGGAGTGCAGTGTCTCAAATCGCTGTATCTGAATAAAAAACGTCCCTTTTTACGAGACAAACTGAGCCCCGAACAACTGGCCATATTCAGGCGTGGACACAAAGTGGGTTCACTGGCACAAAAGCTTTTTCCCGGAGGGGTTGATCTGGGAGCGAGATCGCCGGCGCAATACAGAAAGGTTCTTGACCTGACGCAGCAGATCATTAAAAACAATGCTTATGATATCCTGTACGAAGCCGGTTTTCAATTCGACAGGTTGCTTGTTTTTCTGGACATTCTGGTCAGGGAAAACGGAAGCTGGCATGCTTACGAAGTGAAAAGCTCTTATAAAATTTCCAATACTTTTCTCCTTGATGCCGCTTTTCAATATTATGTAATCACGAATTCGGGATTGCCGCTCGAGGATTTTTATATTGTCTATGCCAGCGAAGACCTGGTTTATGAAAAACTTGATGAATATGATAATCTTGAACCATTATTTATCCGTGAAAATGTGCTGGATCGAATTTTGCCTTTACAGGATTTTATCAAAGAACAGATCATCAGGGAGAAAGAAACTCTTTTGCTCGATAAGTCGCCGGAGATACCTATGGGGCCTCATTGTTACGATCCATACCCCTGTGATTTCATCGGTCATTGTACGCGTCAGGCACAAAGAAAATAGTTATTAACAATCGAATCTGACTTTGGCTTAATTTATAATTTTGGCCTCATGGAAGAAGCCGCCAAAAGTAACCGTAAAACATCTGTGGGAAAAGCAAAAAGTGAATTCAACCAGCCTTATTTTGAGCATGGCAAAGTCCCACCCCAGGCCGTTGACCTCGAAGAGGCCGTGCTGGGTGCCATGATGCTGGAAAAGGATGCCGTTGCCGCTGTGATCGACATCCTGAAACCCGAAGTTTTTTATAAAGAGATACACCAAAAGATATTTGAAGCCATTCGTGATTTGTTTGCCAAATCGGAACCGGTTGATATTTTAACGGTCACCAACGAGTTGAAAAGCAAGGGGATGCTTGAGATGGTTGGAGGGCCCTATTACATCACCATGCTGACCAGTCGCATTGCTTCCACGGCCAATGTGGAATTTCATGCAAGGATTGTACTGCAAAAGCATATCCAGCGCGAGCTGATCAGGATTTCTTCCGAGATCATCAAAGACGCTTTTGAGGAAACCACGGATGTTTTTGATTTGCTCGACAAGGCGGAACAGGGATTGTTCAGCGTTTCCGAAACCAACCTGCGAAGGAACTGGGAAGACATGAATTCGTTGATCAAACAGGCCATCGAAGACATCGAAGCGGCAAAAAATATCAAAGGTCACCTGCGCGGCGTACCTTCGGGTTTTGTCAGTCTCGACCGCATCACTTCGGGCTGGCAAAAGTCCGATCTGATCATCCTCGCTGCCCGTCCTTCGATGGGTAAAACGGCCCTGGCCCTGACCATGGCGCGTAATGTGGCGGTGGAATTCGAAAAACCCGTCGCCATCTTTTCGCTTGAAATGTCGGCAGTGCAGCTTGTTACCCGTTTGATTGCCAGCGAGACCGAACTGAAATCCGATAAGCTGAAAAAAGGAGAACTGGCTGATTATGAGTGGGAACAATTGCACGATAAGATCAAAAAACTCGTGGGCGCAAAAATATTTATTGACGATACGCCCGCTTTGACCATTTTTGAACTGCGGGCCAAGTGCAGGCGGCTGAAACAGCAACACAACATCGAAATGGTATTTGTCGATTACCTTCAGTTGATGTCGGGCGGGGGAGACAACAAAGGCAACCGTGAACAGGAGATCAGCCAGATATCACGCTCGCTGAAAGCCCTTGCCAAAGAGCTGGATATTCCCGTGCTTGCCCTTTCGCAGTTGAGCCGTGCCGTTGAAACACGACCGGGACAATCAAAGAAACCGATACTTTCCGACCTGCGTGAATCCGGTGCCATTGAACAGGATGCCGACCTGGTGCTGTTTATTTACAGGCCTGAATATTACGGCATTACCGAGGATGAAGGCGGCCATTCCACCAAAAGGATGGCCGAAGTGATTATCGCCAAACACAGGAACGGCCCGACAGGTTCGGTCAAATTGAGGTTTATTGATACCTTTGCGCGGTTTGAGGATTATGACGAAGGTGGAGCATCCGGTGATTACAGTGATCCAAATCCGGCACAGGGGATAACCACCTTTCAATCGCGCCTCAACGAAATGACCGAGGATGAGAATCCTGATTTTTAATTAACTTTTTTAAATATTTGAATATGAACCTTCTTAAAATGAACCTGACATTGGTAGCGATAATGCTGTTTTCGTCGCTCACTGTTTTTTCCCAGAAAAGTATTGACCTGAAGTATAATGTGAAAGCCGGGGACCAATACGATTATAACATGGTAACAGATCAGGATATTACTGTTGACGCCAACGGACAGACCATGGCCATAAATCAGAAAATTGAGTTTAAATTATTGTCGGCAATAAAAGATGTAACACGCGACAGTCTGAAAGTTGAATCGCAAATCAAAAGGATAAAAATGACCCAGAGTATGTTTGGGATGCAGCTTGTCTATGACTCGGATGATCCGGCCACGGCACAGAACCCGATGCTTGCCAAGATTGCGGAAACCATGGGCGCTATGGTGGATAAATCGTACAGCGTGGTGATGGACAAAAAAGGAAATATATTGAGGATCAATATGAATGAACTGGTTGAGAGCGATGATTTGGCGAACAACCTCAGCAGCGGCATGCAATTCGGAACCTATCCCGACCATAAAATTAAGGTAGGTGAAAGCTGGGAGAAGGAAATATCTCCTTTGAAAACCAGCGACATGAAAGTCATCATGAAATATACTTTACTGAAAGTAGCCGGTAAAAAAGCCACCCTCGGTATTGAGGGTACGATCACAGCCAATACGATTGAAGGAAACGATATGAAAATGACCGGCACCCAAACCGGAGAAATGATCGTTAACACCGAAACGGGCTGGTTGATTGAATCGAAGATCGATCAGGAAATCCAGATGAACCTTGAACAAAACGGAATCACAATGCCGGCGACAATTTCGGGAACCACAACAACGACTTCAACAAAGGTGAAATGATCCGCCGGAAAACGGTTAACGGCTGATGTGCCGAAGATATGCCTGTGGCAAAAAATGGGAATCTATGATGGCGGAGATAATCTGAAATCAGCCACAGATTCCCATTTTCTGATTTCATGTATCCGATCTCAATAATTCAGCTTCTCCAAAGGAATGGCCATATCGGGATCAATATGCCTAAAATGATATTTGTCTTTTGTTACCTTTTCGTAATGCTCCAGTTCTTCACTGATGAATTTTTTAAGTTTTTTGTTCATTTTGTCAATCTTCGCCTGGGGCATTTCTTCCGGCGGCTTTTTGTTGACCAGCGCTTTTGCCCTTTCAAGCAGGTCGGTTCTGCTTTCATCAACAGGAGTGAACCCTACGTGAGGTTTCCAGAACCCCATGATCACATCCACAATCACAAGATAAATGCCGCCTTCTTGCAAATCGGCAGTTAAAAATTCTTTGTTTTCGGTTGATGCCCAGAAAAGATTTTTTCCAGGGTCACATTCATACCTGAAATAGCTTTTTCCTTTTAATGCCGCGATGTACTTGTCCTGATGAAAAAACTCAAAGGTGTAACTTCCGCTTTGTCCTGTTACCCTGACAAAATAGACAACGGATTTTCCGGGAGATGGCGGCTGAAACCCTTGAGAGGACAAGGGGTTCGCAAAAGTTACCATGAGCATAACCATAAATAAGATGCTGAACTTTTTCATTGTAGTTTGTTTTTTTGGTTTTCAGGATACAATGTTAAAAAAAATCGTGTTAAATGTCAAGATTCTGTGGGCAGAAAAAAGACTCACCTTGCCTGAAAATTTTTATTCCCGGTCATGTTACCTTATCCGGTCACTTCTGGTATTTTTACAAATGAATTAAGATATGAAAATTAAAGTAATAAAGACAGAGAAGGAATACGAGGAGGCCTGTGAAAGGATCTATGAATTGATTCACCGTTCTCCCGATCCGATAGAGCCAGAGAGTCCCGAAGGGGAGGAAATGGAGCTTTTGTCGTTGCTGGTGGAGAAATATGAGCGGGAACATTTTCCAATTAAACCGCCCGGCCCGATAGAAGCCATCAAATTCAGGATGGAACAAATGAACCTGAAGCAAGTTGACATTGCGCCGTTGTTTGGAGGAAAAACACGGGTATCCGAAGTGATGCACGGAAAAAGACCCCTGACAATGAAAATGATCGTTTTGCTCAACAGGTATCTCGGAATACCTTTTGAATCGCTGATCATGGGAAATAAAAACATAAAGCTTGATACGGAGAAAAAAAAGCAACTTTTAAAAGTGCCTTCTATTTCCGATTTTCTAAAGAAAAAGGGAAAGAACGTTATTGTTTGAAATTTTTTTGTCGGAATTAATTGTTAAAAAGAAATATTAATTATATTTGTGGATTGTAAATATAAATTATAAATAATGGCAACATTTACCAGTACATTACCTGATGATGTTTGGCAGCAATTAAGCGATATGGCTAAAAAGTTATCGCTGCCGAAGAACAAGATCATAGAAAAGGCATTGAAAATATATCTGGATCAATTGAACAGGGCAGAGTATGTTAAGTCATACAAACGGGCAGCAGTTGATGAAGAAATATTAACCATAGCAGAGGAGGGTATGGAAGATTACCTGAAACAACTGGAAGAATGAAGCAGGCCGAGATTTGGAATGCCGATCTGAACCCGGTAAAAGGCAGTGAACAAGCTGGTTATCGTCCGGTAGTGATCATTAGCGGGAACCTGTTGAATAAGTACCTGAATATTGTGATCGCTTGTCCTTTAACTACAAAAATTAAGAATTACAAAGGTAATCCTGTTGTGAATCCCACTCCCGAAAACGGGCTTGAGAAAATTTCGGAAATACTGATTTTTCATGTCCGTTCAATATCAAAAGAACGGTTGGTAAAAAAAATCGGAAAGATCACAGATGCCGAACTGGAAATGTTGAAGAAAGGATTAAATGAAATAATGAAATACTAACTGGTCAAAAAAAAAAGGCCATCTGTTTGGATGACCTTTATTACATTTTATATTTGAGAATTACTTAACAACCTCATTCACCAGTCGTGCAGCATCTTCCAACCGGATGGCCGAATGTACCTTGAGTCCCGATTTGTCGATCAGTTCCTTACCCTCCTCAGCATTGGTACCTTGTAAACGAACAATGATGGGCACGTTGATTTCGCCAATGTTGTTGTAAGCATCCACAACACCCTGGGCCACTTTGTCGCAACGGACAATACCGCCGAAAATGTTAACGAGGATGGCTTCCACGTTGGGGTCTTTCAGGATGATGCGGAAAGCTTCTTCCACACGTTTGGCATCGGCAGTACCTCCAACATCAAGGAAGTTGGCCGGATTGCCACCCGACATTTTGATCATGTCCATGGTAGCCATCGCCAGTCCGGCGCCGTTGACCATGCAGCCTACGTTTCCGTCCATTTTCACATAGTTGAGGTCAAAACGACCGGCTTCCACTTCCAAGGGATCCTCTTCCGTGATGTCGCGCATGGCGGCAATGTCTTTGTGACGGAATAAGGCGTTGTTGTCAACCGTTACTTTTGAGTCGGCAGCATAGATGCGTCCGTCGGCAGCTTTGATCACGGGATTGATCTCGAACAGGCTGGCGTCAGCCCCAACATAGGCTTTGTAAAGCGCCAGTGAGAATTTGACCATTTCTTTGAAAGCGGTGCCACTCAATCCCAGGTTAAAAGCAATACGTCTGGCCTGGAATCCGGTAAGCCCCACCATCGGATCGATCACTTCTGTAAAGATTTCATCGGGTGTTTCTTCGGCTACCTGCTCGATGTTCATCCCGCCACGGGGTGAGTACATCACCATATTTTTACTTTTATCCCTGTTGAGCAGGATACTCAAATAATATTCTTCCACGTTTTCAGGTCCATCATAATAAATGTTTTGTTCCACAAGCACCTTGCGAACCAGCTTCCCTTCTTTTTTGGTCTGGGGGGTTACCAGGTGCATCCCGATAATCTGATCGGCATACTGCCTGACTTCATCCAGACTTTTGGCGATTTTCACACCGCCGCCTTTTCCGCGGCCACCTGCATGTATCTGCGCTTTAACGGCCCACTTGCCGGAACCCGTTTGTTTTTGTATTTCTTTTGCAGCGTTATAAGCTTCTTCCGGTGATGAGGCCACAATTCCAAAAGGAACCGATACGCCGTAACTTTTCAGAATGGATTTGCCCTGATATTCGTGTAGATTCATTTTTAATGATGTTATTGTGAATTTTTAAAGGCGCAAAATTAGAACTTAATCCGGATTATGGTTCATTGTTCGTCAGGAAATTTTTCAGGCTTTGAAAAATCAGGATTTGTCATGAAATCGTCATCCCGCAGTGTTTTGATAAAGTTCAGTAAATCTGTCTTTTCCGAAGGAGTCAACTGTATGCCATTGGTAATCACATGATGCATCAGCGGACTGATGGACGGTGACCATTTTACATGATGTGAATAAAATTCAATGACTTCTTCGAGGGTTTTAAACCGTCCGTCGTGCATGTAAGGCCCCTGTACCTCGATGTTCCGCAGGGTGGTGGCTTTGTATGCTCCGATGTCCATGGGGTCGTGGGTGACACTGTAATGGTCCATGGGATCCGTAAACACAGTGTCTTTTCCGTTGTTGTAAAACTGGTTGGTGGTGAACAACGGGTTCCCAAACCCACCGTGGCAGTGGAAGCAGTCTGCCCCTTCTTCGGTGGTGAAAAGCACATAGCCGTTCAACTCGGACTGGTCAAGCTGGACTTCCCCGCGCATGTATTTGTCAAATTTGGAGTTGGCCGATATCAGTGTCCGGACAAACTGGGCAATGGCGCGTTCAATATTTTTAAAAGTAACTTTGTCGCTGCCGAATGCTTTTTTGAATAACCCGGGATAACCGGGAAGACTTTGAAAGAGTGCCGCTACCTTTGCGGTATCCCCGTCGATTTCATCTTTGGCGATGACAGCCAGCCGGACAAAATCTTCGATGTTCCGCAGGTTCTCGTCCGGATTTTCGGGGTAAAGAAACCCGTTCCAGCCATAGCCATCGAAATTCCAGACCAGGTTGATCATGGGCAGCATGACGTGATGGGTGGGGATACCGGTGATGCCGTGGGGATGTCCTCCCGGGAACATCGGGTGGTCAATACCTGCCTCAAAAGACCTTTCCTGCCGGTGACAGGTGGCACAGGTCATCATCGAATCGGGATCGGTACGGCCCGACAGGCGCCCGTCATAAAACAGATAGCGCCCCAGTTCCACGCCTTCTACTGTCATGGGGTTGTCTTCGGGGATGTTCAGTTTCGTAGGAAAGCCAAAAGGGATTTCAATTTTGTAAGGCGTAGGTGTAAAGGGTTCTTCAGATTCATCATCTGCTTTTTTACAGGAAGAAATAGAAAAAATAAATAGTAAAGCCGGCATTATGAACGGCAACAAGTAGTTGCGATCCTTCCTGATTTGCTGAAATGAAATTCCCTTTATTATTTTATTTAAAACTTTCATTGTTTTACCTTTATTATATCCTTCACTGTTGTTGATGTCCTCACCAATAACATTTTGTTGAATTTCTGGCCGTTGGTGAGGACACCAACGGCGGATTTAATGGTATTATCAAAATTTTTCTTTTCATTTATTTATGACCCACCCCTAACCCCTCCGAGGAGGGGAACTGGGGGCGTGTTTCAGTTATTTGTTTGCTTTCATTCATAAAATCTTCATTGTTTCATAGCCCCAACTCCCCTCCCGGGAGGGGCAGGGGGTGGGTTATTTCTCCAAAGTAAACACATCCCATCCGTTCTGGCAGGCGGCATGCATGGCATCTTGGTTTTGCATGATGTCACCGCCCCAGTAATTAAAATCAAAGACATTCGGATTCTGAAACCAGTTTTCCACATTCATTACGATGGTGAAAGTTTTTGTCTCATCTTCGTTCACCTCAAAAGCTGAATTTGGCAACCGTACCCTGAAATAATTCTGAACATACCTTTCAATTGAATCAGGAAATGAATAATAGATTTGTCCGATACCAAGATGAAAATTAAAAGGCGAAATATGGTTCAGCGTATCCAACCATTTCCCGTTGAGTTTCATGTAATGATAACCGCCACCCAGTAACTCGGGCCAGAACATCAGCGACTCCGGAGGGTTGACAAACATCAGCGACTTGTTTTTTGTTTCACATATTCCGAAGGTAAAGCTGATGGAATCATAAGTTCCCGGCTGGATGTCGTCTTTCAAAGTAAAAGTCCATGTGTTTTCGATATCCGTATCCACATAATGAATGTCCTCCCACACATCAAGCAAAGTGCTGTCGTTGCCTTTGTGAATGGCAACATCCGAGATAAACCACTGTATCTCATTGACGAGGTAATGGTTACCTGCTGCATTCATATATTTCATAGTATCGTATTGTATGGGGTTGCCGTCAATCCGGTGGGCAAATTTGAATGCGATCTTTCCCGTTTGCTTTTCAGGCGGCGGAGGGTTTTCATCTTTTTTACACGATGTAACGAAAAAAACATGCCCCGCCAGCAGAATGACGAGAAGTGGTAAAATATATCGAAATGACCGTGTGTTCATTTTTAAAATTTTAATGCACAATAATTTGGGAGCAGATTACAAATATCATGCCCCGATAATCTATACTTAATCACCATAAGGAACAACGCCGCTTACGGTTAAATATTTCAGTGTGTCGCCCTCATTTGACGCCTGTTTGTAAATTTTTCCATCCAGTTTTATCATCAGCTTCAATCCCGATTCCGGGTCTTTGTATATTCCCGATATGTAAACAATGTCGCCCTGCTCGCCCATGAACTGAACATTCCATTTGTCCTGGCGGCTTTGGGGACGAACCAGCGTATCCAACAATATTCCGTTGTTGTCCAGATAATGCAAGGTATATTCCGAAATGGCTCCTGTTGCTTCGTAAACGACCATTACCTCGTTGTTCCGTTTGCAGGAGGTAAGGATCAGCAGCCACAGGGTAAAAAGAAAAACAATATTTCTCATTTCATTCATTTTCTACAGGTGAAAGATCAGATTGGCATAAAAAATCCTGCCCGGTTCATACAGGGGATAAGACGTTCCGATGATGTTCCGGTTCAGGTGTTCGTAATAAGCTGTGTTAAAAAGGTTCTTAATTCCGGCATACACTGTAAGTATGCTGTTGAAGTTGTATCTCAAATCCAGGTTTACAATGGCAAAACCGGGCGTTGTTTTTTCGTTGTATGCCTGCGATATCCTGTTTTGGGCAGCAGCCATTCTCAACGAAACCGACGGGACAAACTTTTGCCGGAAGAATTTATAATTGAAACCGATGTTTATCTCGAACGGCGGAATCTCGGGCAGGGGGTCGTTTTTAACGGTTGTCTCGTCAACGACTTGTCCGTTCTCAACGATATAAACCGTAGCTTCAGGATTCCAGCCCATTGTATATGCAGCATTGAAGTTGACATGCCAAAGGTATCTTGCAGGTGTCTGATAGGTAAGTTCAAATCCGCTCATAAATACTTCAGGAACGTTCTCAAATTTCTTGACGCCCAAAACACCTGCCGTCTGGGGTTTGATTTCCGATGGGGGAACCAATTCCCCGGTGATATAGTCAGTCACATAAGAAAAGAACCCGGAAAGCTCTATTGACCCGGCCTTCCTGTTGTTGAATCTGTATCCCAGATCAACTTCATTGTTGGTCTCGGGTTTCAGTTGCGGATTTCCGAGGTAATCATACGGATCGTAGCCGATGGGCAGCAATATGATGAACCGTTCGGTCATATCTGGGCTGCGCGTACCCCGGCCCAGCGAGAAGAATAGTTCATTTTGTTTGTTAATATGCCAGGTTATCCCTCCGCTGATACTGAAATTGAGGTAATGACTTTCTGTGGAGTCGTTCTGATACACCGGTTTGTCAGCCATGTTTTTACGGATCAACGGGTTGGATGTTGCCGAGTTGTAATCCAATCGCATGGCAGCCACCCAGTCGATCTTTTCGGATTTCCTGTGGTATTCGGCAAAGACTCCGGTGTTACCGATCAGGGCATTATTCCATAAGTCCTCTTCCTTATTGGGGAGCAAGGGCTGCATGATCAGGTATTTTTCGCGTGTTCCGTCTTTTCGGGTGTTTTCATAATCAGCGCCCACTTCCATTTGTCCTTTACCCACATTGAGATTTATCCCGAATTTTCCGCCTGCACTGGTTGCATGAATTGTGGAAATCGCCACGACAGTATCGGAGAAAGGTCTGTTCTTATTGTCCATCGTATGATGAACATCCGAGAAATAGGCTTTGAAACGAATGAAATTTACAGATTTACCCAACGTACCTGATAGATAGTTCAGGCTATAAATTTTTGTGTCGTCTTTCCTTTCGTCCATGGGTAGTGCGGGGAAATCAACATTTGTGCCGGGGGAATATTTCGCCGTAGCATAGATCGTGTGGTTTTGTGCAATCCTGAATCCGATGTTGCCGGAATACTGCTGATGTTCAAATGACGAAGGGACAAGCTTGCCGTTTCCGTCTTCATAATCGCCGAATTTTTTCCAGCTTCCCGAAAACTGATAGGTGAAAATTTTATTTGCGCCCTGAACAGCCACTTTGGTCTTAAATCCTTCCTGGTTGGTTTGTCCACCGAGGAATGTGCGCACATGGGTTTTGTATTTATCGTAGAATTCGGGATTGTATGTTGTCAGGTCAATAACGCCGGCAAAATTCACTCCGTATTTGAGTGCAAAGGGGCCTTTCAGGATGGTGATGTTTTTCAGGTCATTCATGTCCACGTGGGCTGTTGCCGGGTCCATGCGGTTCGGACAGCCGCCTTCGATGCGTGTGCCACCGTTCAACTGCACGTTCAACTGTGAAAACTTAAATCCCCTGACCACCGGATCAATACCCACGGCGCCTTTTCTTATGCCCGATACATTGGGGACTGTTCGCAGCAAATTACCGATATCATTCAGGTTGGAACGCTCAATTTTTTTAATGCCAACGTGTTCCGTCCGGTATGACCTTTCTTTTACAGGCACACCCATAATTTCCAGTTCCTGCAAGACTTCTGTTTTGGGTTCAAGGAAAAGGGTCTGTCCTTTGTAATTTTTCCCTGGCTTATATGTGATCTTCAGGGGATGATAACTGATATGAGAAAAAGTAAGAACAATATTTTTATCACTCTTGATCTTCAGAAAAAACCTTCCGTCCGAACCGGTGGTTGTCCCCGTTCCCGAATCGTTGTCAATTATCTGAACGTCAGGAACAGGACGGCGACTGTCCCCGGCCAGGACTTTCCCGGAAATAACCGTTTCCTGCCCGAGAATGTTCTGCCCGAGGAGCACGATAAATATTAAAAAACAAAGTTTCTTCATAGCCCTCCAATACCTTGAACAAAATTCACAAAATTTATGATTAATATCACATCTTTTCAGTAGAAAGCATTCTAAATTACCTGTTATTTAATATGGCAATCACCATAATAAAACTGTATTTTCGTCCACTGATAAAAATTGAATTATGCGATTTAAAGTTGGCGATAAAGTAACCTTCCTGAATGAAAAGGGTGGTGGAACAATTAAAGCGATCATTGACAGTAAACTGGTGAAAGTGGAAACCGATGACGGTTTTGAAATGCCGGTGTTGTCTTCCGAACTTATTCCCGATTTCAGGGCCATGGAGACGGACGAAGATGTGGACTTTGATTTTATTCATCCTTCAAAAAAAGCGGAGAATAAACAACCGGTTGAGGAAGAGCCTGAACCCTCAAATATCAGTGAGATCAACCCCTGGGGAACGATAAAAGAGGAAAAAGGACTCTATCTGGCTTTTGAGCCTCATGATCAGCAATGGCTGCTCACCGGCGATCTGGACGTCGTTTTACTGAACCACACCTCCTGGGAAGTATTGTATAATCTTTTTCTTTTTCAGGACGGAAAACTGAAAGGAGTGGATTATGGTTCGTTAGAAAAGGAAACCAGAGTGGTAATTGAAACCATCACGCGGGATGAACTGGAAAACTGGTGTTCGGGTTACATACAGTTTTTGTTGCACAACGATTCACCGGAGAAAGTTGTACTTCCGGTTCATACGGAGATTCAGATTAAACCCAACCGCTTTTTTAAAGAAGGAAGTTACCGGAGCAACACACTTTTGCGGGGGAAAGCCCTCTTGTTGAGTCTGGCGCCCGAGAGCACTTTCCGTGCAGCTTCGGAAGATGAAGCATCACGGAAATATGACGATCATGGACAGGCCTCGGAAGCCCGGCCGGTAAAAGAAAAGCCGTTGATTGAGAAACACCGGACACAGTTTGACGAAGCTGTGGTGGATTTGCACATCGGCGAACTGGTAGAGAACATTGCAGGGTTATCAAATCACGATATGTTCGAAATCCAGTTGAACTATTTCAGGAAAACCCTGGAAAGCGCCATCAAAAATGAATACCGTAAGGTGACATTTATTCATGGTGTGGGGAACGGCGTGTTGAAAGATGCCATTGTGAAAGAACTGGAAGAATATGAAGGTCTCGAGAATAAAATGGCTTCCATCAGCAAATTCGGTGTGGGGGCGATAGATGTGATAATTAAGGTGAGGGAGTGAAGGGTTGCAGTGGTTGCAATGGTTGCAGTGGTTGCAATAGGTAGACTTGTGAAAGAAGAATTGGTCATTGAAGCTGACTGAAGACTGACGACTGTAATAAATGCGATGGGTAGATTTGGGAAAGAGGAAATAGTTAAGGGATTTTGATTAGTGAATAGCGAATAGTGATTTGTGAATAGTGATTTGTGATTAGAAATTTATGAAAGGGATGGAAAAGTGGAACGATAG
>JAOZOO010000019.1:32801-35966 GCA_029933225.1 Bacteroidales bacterium
ATTGGAAGAATGGAAGGGTGGAATATTGGAAGAATGGAATATTGGAAAATTAGGATAAAAAAATTAATACAGAAAATATGAAAAAGCTGAAGAATATACTTTTCTCAATGGAGACCATGGGGTTACTGATCCTGGTTTTTGCCACATCCATCGCGGTGGCCACATTGATCGAAAATGATTTCGGTACGGCTGCCTCAAAAGGAGTGGTCTATAACGCTTTATGGTTTGAGATATTGCTGTTCTGGCTGGCTGCCAATCTGGTGGTCAATATCTTCAGATACAGAATGTTCAGCAAAAAGAAATTCCCGCTTTTTCTTTTTCATTTTTCTTTTTTAATTATTCTTCTCGGTGCTGCCATTACGCGGTTTATCAGTTTTGAAGGCTCAATGCATATCCGCGAAGGCGCCGTTTCCAGCACAATGATATCAGACGCAACTTATGTCCGTGCCTGGGTAAACGATGGAAACGACAGCGCTTACAGCGAAAAGGAAGTGCTGCTTTCCACTTTGCGCCCCACAGCCTATCATGCCAAGGTCAGAATTGACGATAAGAAATTCAGGTTCAAAGCCGTCAAATACATTCCCAGTGCCGGGAAACAAATTGTCCAGCTTTCGTCGGGCGGCGATCCATACATTGTTCTGGTCGCTTCTTCCGGAATGGGCAGACAGACAGTTAACCTCAAATACAACACCTCGCAGCGGCTTGGGAGCACCCTTTTATATTTTGGTGATCAGTTTGCACATGGCGCTTTTAATATAAAGCTGGATGAAGGCAAACTGTTGTTTACATCACCCGATACGCTTTACATTATTTCCATGTCGGGAGGCGAAAACGATACATTGCTACCGAACATCTGGCATCTGTTGGAAACAAGAAAACTTTACCAGTCGAACGCATTGAGTTTTGTTCTTACCGCTTTTTATGAACATGGCGGTGTGGAGTATGTTTCAAATCCGAATGCCAACCTGCAGGATGTGCTGGTGGTCAGGGTTTCTTCCGGGGATGAGAGCCGTGAGGTGATGCTTCAGGGAGGAAAAGGTTTTACGGGTTATCCCGAATATTTTACGCTGAACGGAACAGACATTACCATGGCTTATGGTTCTAAAAATATCAAGCTGCCGTTTTCCTTAAAACTAATTGATTTTCAACTGGAACGATATCCCGGCTCACAAAGTCCTTCCTCTTATGCCAGTGAAGTTGTTTTGATCGATCCCGCAGAAAACATCAACCGACCTTACCGTATTTATATGAACCATGTTCTGAATTACAGAGGCTATCGTTTTTTCCAGTCGTCTTATGACGGAGATGAAAAAGGAACCATCCTGTCGGTGAATCACGATTACTGGGGAACATTTTTTACTTACATCGGTTATGCGCTGATGACTCTTGGTATGTTCCTGACGCCGTTCAGCAAATATTCCCGTTTTGCACTTCTCGGCAAGATCATCCGCAGGAACAGGCGCAAGGCAAAGACGGTATCGGCTGTTGTTCTTTTGCTGCTGGCATTTCATTTACCGGCATCGGGACAACACACTTTCAGCCACCTGCAAAAAGATGAAGTGCCTGTGGTGAACAAAGAGCTTGCCAAGGATTTTGGAAAATTGCTTGTTCAGACCAATGACGGACGCCTGGAGCCGGTAAACACGCTGACGAGTGAATTGCTGCGAAAGATATCAAGAAAAAGTAAATTTTACGGAATGACATCCGATCAGGTATTACTGGGGATGCTGAGCAAACCGATGACATGGCAACAGGTACCCATGATCAAAGTCGGACATAAAGAGATCATGCATTTTCTGGGGCTTCAGGGAAAATATGCATCTTATTTTGACTTCATTGATATGCAGTCGGGCACATACAGGCTACAGAAATTTGTCTCGGCTGCCTACGCCAAAAAACCGGCACAGCGGAATGTGTTTGACAAAGAGGTGATGAATGTGGATGAACGGATGAATATCTGTTACATGATCTATAACGGCCAGTTTTTCAAATTGCTTCCCAATCCCACCGACCCTTACAAACCCTGGTTTTCACCTGCTTCGAAGTTCACGGGTTTAAATACCGAAGATTCTGCCTTTATCGCAAAGGTCATCCCGGCTTTTCTGGATGCCGTTGCTGAAAATGACATCTCCACAGCCCGCCAGTTGGAGGACGGGATAGCCAAGTACCAGAAAAAATACGGGGCGCCGATTCTCCCTCCGGAAAAAAAGATCAGGGCGGAAATAACCTATAACCGTTTGATGATCTTTGACCGGTTGAGCGAATATTATGGCTTGGTGGGATTTGTTATGCTGATATTTGCTTTTGTGGTACTGTTCCGCGACAGTAAAATAAACAGGATTATCATTAAAGTACTTTCCGTGCTTGTTATTCTGGGCTTTCTTGCGCAGACAGGAGGGCTGATATTGCGATGGTATATTTCGGGACACGCCCCCTGGAGTAACGGATACGAATCGCTCATTTATATCGGCTGGGTGGTCATGCTGGCCGGCCTGGTCTTTTCACGGAAATCGGCCATGACGCTTGCCGCAACCACTGTGCTGGCTTCCATCATTCTGATGGTTGCTCATTTGAGCTGGATGGATCCCGAAGTAACCAACCTGGTTCCCGTGCTTAAATCTTACTGGCTTACCATCCACGTTTCGGTCATAACGGCAAGCTACGGATTCCTTGCCCTCGGCATGTTGCTGGGCTTTATTAACCTGATATTGATGATCTTCAAAAGAAAAAAGAATTTTGAAGGACTTGATAATAAAATCATCGAACTGACCGCCATCAACGAACGGGCTTTGATGATCGGACTGTATACGCTGACCGTGGGTACTTTCCTCGGCGGTGTGTGGGCCAACGAAAGCTGGGGCCGCTACTGGGGTTGGGACCCAAAAGAAACCTGGGCGCTGGTGAGTGTGCTGGTCTATACTTTTGTTTTACACATGCACTATATCCCGGGATTAAAAAACAATTTCTCTTTTAATTTTGCCTCGCTAATTGCTTATGGCTCAATAATGATGACCTTTTTCGGAGTGAATTATTATTTGTCGGGATTGCATTCGTATGCTTCGGGCGATCCTGTTCCCATTCCGGCATTTGTTTATTATACACTGGCTTTGATCGCCCTGATCTCATTATGGGCTTATGTGAATGAACGCCGTTTTGTCAAGAAAA
>JAOZOO010000020.1 GCA_029933225.1 Bacteroidales bacterium
TTTCAAAGAGGATATGAAATTTCTCCGAAATGGTGATACCGTATGGCTTGCCGTCCAAACCGGCCCGGAAGAAGGTTTTGTGTTTTTCAGGATGGAGGAAGCCGGTCGCAGGAAATGGACGTTCAAAAACCCTGAAAACGAGTATCCTGCCATTATCCGCTATCACCTGAAAAAAGATACTGTTTTGGAAGCCGGTATTGCCAACATCCGGGGGAACAAAGAAGTAGTTTTTAAATTTAAAAAGATCTCACAATGAAATTTATGGACCTGGTCATGAACCGGCAAAGCGACCGGTCATTTACTGATAAGCCCGTTGAAAAAGAAAAACTGGAATTGTGTCTCGAAGCAGCCCGCATGGCGCCATCGGCCAGCAATTCGCAACCGTGGACTTTTGTGGTTGTCAATGACCCTGTGCTGGTGAAAAAAGTGGCGCATAAGACTTACGGACCGTTGAAGAGTTTCAATAAGTTTGTCCCCCAGGCGCCTGTTATTGTGGCCATTGTCATGGAGCCGCCCAAGCTGATTACCGAAGTAGGCGGGCGCATCAAGAAAAAGGAATATCCGTTGATTGACATGGGCATTACCGCCGAACATTTCTGCCTCCAGGCCACCGAACTGGGTCTGGGTACCTGTATGCTGGGCTGGTTTGATGAAAAAGGTGTGAAAGAACTGATCAGAGTTCCCGAAAATAAAAACATCCCTCTTCTCATAGCCGTGGGCTACACACCCGATGATTATAAAAAACGAAAAAAGATCAGAAAGGGTTTTTCAAAAGTAGTAAAGTACAACTACTATCAATAAAAGCATACTACCCGCAATAAAAAAACCTGTCCACCAGCTCCATCACTTTTTCATCATCATCCTGGATGCGGGCGATCAATCCTTTGTCGTTGAAGCTTTTTAATAAATCGGCCTGACTGATAAGCACACGCATTGGGAAAACATCATGTTTGGTATAAAAATCCCTTTGCTTCAGCAACTGTTCTGCCGACTCTGCACACGAAGCCGGCAGCTTGGCCAGCGCATTTTGTCTTTCCCTGAATTCCGGATCGAAGATGTTCACGTCAACATAAGTTTTTTCAGCCACCTTCAAAGCATCTTTTATTTCAAAGCCATGACGGGCGGCAACGGTGAGGCCTGCCAGTAACAGATAGATGTCGGCTGACCCGTCCGGGCACCTGAATTCAACCGTTTGCTTGTCGGAAAAGTCAACCACGCTGCCACTTTCCTGTGGATTGACCGAATGGGCCATATTGGAAGGTGTGGACCATCCCAGCGGTACACGCACCAGCACCGACCGGTTCCGATCACCCCAGCAGATGTTGGTCGGCGCCTCCTGGTGAGGTACCAGCCTGAAATAGGATGTGGGATTCAGGTTGCCAAAAGCCGTGAGCGAAGGTGCCAGCTCCATATAACCGGCAATGGCTGTTTTGGCCACATCACTCAGCTTGCCGTTCTTTGTCATTTGATTTTCGCCGTCTTTCATCACACGCGTGTGTATGTGCAGTCCGCTGCCCGCCTTCCCCACGGTGATCTTCGGGGCAAAAGTTATCGTTACGCCATATTGATACGCCAGGGTCCTGATAATCCATTTCGCTTTTACGAGTTGGTCGGCAGAATCTTCCACATTGGTAGGGAGGAATTCTATTTCGTTCTGCTCATACACCCAGCCGTCTTTGGTAAAGTTCCCCACTTCCGAATGGCCGTATTTGATCAGCCCTCCCGCTTCGGCAATCAGTTTCATGGCATGGGTACGGAAGTCATTCCATTTTGAAAAAGGTGACGACTCGTGATATCCCCGCTGGTCATCGGCTTTGAAAAGTCCGTCATCTTCGCTGATGATGTAATACTCCAGCTCGCCCATGGTCTCAAACTCATAACCCGTAACCTTTTTAAAAGCATCATGTGCCTTTTTCAGGATGTTCTCGGGTGCGCCATCCAGTGCATTTCCATCCCGGTCATAATATGAGCAAAGGATATCGAGCGTGGGCACTTCCGCAAACGGGTTGACAAATGCGGTTTTGTAGCGAGGGATGACATACAGGTCGGATGAGCCCGCTTCAATGAACGGAAACAGGCTGGATCCATCAACACGTTCGCCCGCCATCAACAATGTTTCAAGATGCTCACGGCTGTTGATCACAAAGTTCAGGGTTTTCAGGCGACCGTCCCAGCCGGCATATCTGAAGTTGATCATCTCAATATCATGATCTTCAATGAACCGGATCAAGTCATCCTTGGTCAGTTGTTCGGGGTGTTTGCCAAGGTATTGAACGATCGGGTTGGGATTCATCGAAAGGTTTTGTTTCATTTTTCTTTGTTTTTCAGCATGCAAACATACTGATTTATCCCGGCTGAATATCCTTTGGTATAAAGAATTAATTGCCCATTCCTGCATCAAATTTCTAAATAACTGTTAAAAATTCCGAACCGGACATCCGATGTCTGGTATGGAATAAAACAAGGGCTGTAGTTTTGCCGCAGATTTTGATCAATGATAAACATTTGATCTTTTAATTTTTTGAAACTAACGTAAATAACATAACTATGACAGCATACATCATTAGTCTGGGAATTATCCTGTTTATCCTATATATGTTGGGGTTAAAAACGCAGAGGACAGACAATATTTATAAAGAGAATTTCAAACAGAACCTTGATATCTCAAGGCAACAGTGCCGGGAGATCGCTCTGGAGTTTGCGGATCACCTGTCGGCGCAAAAGAAAAAGCATTCCTGCGAAACTGATTCCGGGAGAACAAATTATGACGAGTGGTACCGGAAAGACATTGAGAAATTTCTGCATTCCACGGTGCTGCCCCGCATGAGCGAACCTTACCGGAGTCTTTTGCTCAACTATGGTAACTATGCCGGGATCATTGACAATGTAGCCAAAACAGCAGATCAAAAAGTTAAAAAGGAGGTGCGGCACATTTCCGGCCAGGAAAAGGTAGCCGTTGCCATAAACATATAGTTTGGGTTGTTAGTTAGTAGTGTGAGTGGAACCCCTGCTGCGCCTTGCAGTGAGGGTTTTTTTTATGAGAATGCCGTACCGGAATGAATGTTTTGGAGCAGCTTGAATGGTATGATTAAATGACTCATATCACACAGGCCTTGCAGACCTGATAAGAAGACTGCGCCAAGAGGGGACATAAGCTAATAAGGTGGAGATTATTTTCCATTTTATGTTTACTAAGGTTGTCCGGTTGCTACCGGGCTAAAAGACTATAAAATAAGGTTTTTTTATTATTACCGTGGACTGAAAACATCATTATCGGAAATCAAAGCCTTATCGCAAAGGAAACCTTAGTAGCCCGGTCAAATAATGCGAAATTCAACCTTATTACATTATTTGGGGAAACAAGGTATAAATTCAGATGGTTCGATGAAAAAATATGGATAAAAAGGTTAAAAGGGCTTAAGTCCTGCCAGCGCGCAAGGCCTGGGGGAAGACTTAAGCCAGGAGGGATTAACCTTCAATTATCAATTCATCCGGATTCCTCCTGCTATCCCAAAGGTGTAAAATTCTAATCTCGCTGTCGGTACATTTGTAAAATATTTGGTAGTAGTCAACAACAAGAAACCGTATTTCAGTATCTTCAAGTTGTCTTCCCATTTTAGGAAAATGCCGTAGATTTCTGACAGCTTGTCTTAATTCTTTATCAAGTTTTTCAGAATAGGTCTTTGTTCCAATTCTCTTGTACCAATAGTCAAGAATTTGAATCCTGTCCGACAGGGCATTTTTCGACCAGATTATTCTTCTAACCATTTATCAATGATTTTGTTGGCTTGCTCGTCAGACAGAAAATCACCTTTTTCAATTTGTTTATCAGATTCTTTTATCCTTTTCATTTGAATATCGGAGATCTTACCGGTATCTAAAGAATTGTATTTTCTTTCTATCAACTCTTTGATGGCAAGTAAAAAATCAGCGTCATCAATATTCTCAATACCTTCGTGTAATCTGCTTTTTATTTCCTCCGTTTTCATTTGTCTATTTTTTTCAAATTTACAAATTATCCCTGAAATACTCCCAAATTTTCTCATTCAGGTTCAGCCGGTCTTTACCACCCACCCCGTGTCCGTGGCCGGGATAGACAAAGTAGTCCACCTGCTTGTTGAGTGAGACGGCTTTCTGGATAAACAACAGCGACTGTTGCCAGACGACCGTGGGGTCCATGGTGCCGTGGATGACCAGTATTTTGCCCTGCGCATTCTTCACATAGTTGAGGATGCCGGCTTTTTTGTATCCTTCCGGATTAGTTTGCTGGGTGTCCATATACCGCTCTCCGTACATCACTTCGTAATATTTCCAGTCGATGACCGGCCCGCCGGCCACCGCCACCTTGAAGATTTCCGGATGTCGTAATTTAAGTGTCAGCGTCATGAATCCGCCGTAGCTCCAGCCGTCCACCCCGATGCGGGTGCTGTCCACATAAGGCAATGATTTCAGGTAGTTGACCCCGACTAACTGGTCTTTGGTTTCGAGGGTGCCGGCATTCCTGAAGATGGCCTGCTCGAATGCCAGTCCGCGGTTGGCCGAACCCCGGTTATCCAGCGTGAAGATGATGTACCCGCGTTCAGCCAGGAAGTTTAGGAACAATCCTGCCCCGCCAAGCCAGGAGTCGGTTACCAATTGCGCATGCGGACCTCCGTAAACATAAACGATCACCGGGTATTTCTTCGTGCTGTCGAAGTCAATGGGTTTGATCATCCGGTAATACAGTTCGGTTCCGTCTTCGGCTTTCAGCGTAGAAATGGTCATCTGTCCCAGCTTGTAATCGGCCAGTGTGTTTTTATCATTTTGAATAACCCTGATGATTTTCCCCTTGCTGTCCACCAACTGGTATTGCCGGGTCACATCCGTACTGCTGAAAATGTCTATCACATATTTTCCGCTTTTGCTAACCATGGCATAATGTGTTCCGTGATCGGGGGATATGCGGGTTATCTTTCCATTTTCAATATTGACCTTGTAAATGTTCTTTTGCAACGGACTTTCTTTGGTTGACATGAACCAAACCTCGTCTTTGTTTTTACCATAATATCCAAGGAAACCGGTAACCACCCATTCGCCGCTGGTGAGTTGTTTCAGGAGTTCTCCGTTGGTATTGAACAGATACAGATGATTGTATCCGTCTCTTTCACTTTGCCAGATGAATTGGTCGTTGTGTCCAGGACGGAAATACAGCGGGTTCTCGGGTTCCACATATTTCGGGTTTTCTTCTTCGAAAAGGGTTTTTTGCAACTCGCCGGTGATTGCGTCATACCGGTTCAGTTTCAGATGGTTCTGATCACGGTTCAGGATGGCGATATAAATTGTTTTGCTTTCCGGCCCCCATGTGACCGCCGTCAGGTAGTGGTCTTTGGGCTCGCCGGTTTTCATGAAAACGGTTTTCCCGGTTTCCAGATCATAAACGCCGAGTGTAACCTGTTCACTTGTTTCCCCGGCCATGGGATATTTGATGTTTTTAACTTTGGCTATTCGCTGGTTGATGTCCACGAGCGGATAATCGGCCACCATGGTTTCGTCTTTCCGGTAAAAGGCGATCTTTTTCCCGTCGGGCGACCAGAAGATGCCGGTTTTGATGCCAAACTCCACCCGGTGCACAGTCTGACCGTTCACAATGCCGGGACTGTCATCAAAGGTGATCTGATGCACTTTCCCGTCGGCGGAATAATACAGGTTGTTTTTTATGGTGAAGGCCGCATTGAACGTATTTTCGTTGAAATCAACATTTTCTGCCGAATCCGGTACCGAATTCACTTTCCGCAACTGATGGGATTTATAGTTGTATTCATAATAAGTATGTCCTTTTTTAAAATATCCGGCTTCATCATTATAAAGTGTGATACGTGGCATTCGTTTTAACGAGTCGGACCCATTGGCGCGCATGCCGGTATTCAGCATGTCAAGATCCAGCAACAGGGTTTCGGTGCCCCGTCTGGCTGATACCTTATAAAGCGAATTGCCTTTTGCAAAAGCATAACTGTCGGTTTCGCCAATCCACTGCAACTGCTGAACACGGGCAGGGAACAACGATCGGTTCATGTAAGAGGCATCCTCAATGGTCAGGAGCTTTTCCTGTGCAGTCAGCGAAAGAACAATAAAACTGAAAATGAATACAAATGATTTTTTCATAGCCGGTGTGTTAAAATTTGAGGCGGCAAATGTAGTACGTTAAATCACAAATAACAACACGTAAATATCAAACAAATTCCAAATATCAATATTAAAAATCCAAATAATCCGATAGTAATCTAAAACAATACAAAGGTTTGAAGCAAAGATATTTTTTCAATGTAATTCTTTTGTACATCATATATTGTGAAACATGAAATTCATCATGTAATAAAATACCTTCCTCATCGAATGACCCGAATTACACGAATGGTTTTTCGCCGGCGAAAAACAAAAATTCGTTTCATTCGTTGAATTCGATGATAAAAAATATCCCGATGAGCATGTGTCCTGCATTTTTGTTGTGGAGAAAAAACCGTATGTTTTAGGTGCAAATGAGGATGAAGATTAGGCCGACGAGGCAGGCATCCGCGGCCTACTCCTTATTCTGCGCTGCTTTCTCGACCAGGAATTTGAAGTCAGACAAATACTGGCTTAGCTTGTCATTCAGGTAAACATAAAAAGGCGGATTCAGTTCGATAGGAATCTTAACGGTTGTATAATTCCACCAGCCCCTTTCGTAAGGCACTTCCGGCGCCTGGTAGTCAAGATAATGCTCCCATAATTTGCCTTTGTCTTCCGGGCCGCGTATGATCACAAAAAACCATTTGAAATTGGCCCGGTTTTCATCATAACGGGAAATGTATATTTCGAGTTCGCCGCCCCTGGCTTCTTTTTCCAGTTCCATGAACTTACGATCGCGTTCTTCAGTGCTCCAGTTGTTTTCTTCCGCTTCTTTGGTGAGTTCCGCTTTCAGTTGAGTCAGATCTTTATATGCTATGGCTGTAATGGGCAGAAAATTATATGCTGCCGGCGCATGCATCACATGACCGAAAATGCGGGTGACGGCATAGCCGTTGAAATAGCGGGTTTCTTTGTCCTGCCACGTTTTATTGTAAAGCCGGGGGTTAATTTCCTGTGAATAAGCTGCGAAAAGGTTAAATAGTAAAGCAAAAAGAATCAGTTTTTTCATATCCGGAAGATTTGATGAATGCCGTCATGAACAATTGCAAAAACAGTGCCGCATACCGGGATAATGTCATGATTTTGGTTGGCTTCCGGAAAATAATAGTTATAATAATATGCCCGGTTTGGAGTCGGCGACTGAAGTCGCCGGTACGTTAATTAAGTCAGAATCCTTTGACGACCTCTGCAAATTCAAAGATAAGTTCCGGTTCTTCTTCAAAACGGTTGCCGACGACAGCGATATCGGCTCCTGCTTCGAGAATGGATTTCATTTTTTCTTTGGTTCGAATCCCGCCGCCTACGATCAAAGGTACCTCGATGGATTGTTTCACAAAGCCGATCATTTCTTCGGGGACGGTTTGTGAAGCGCCGCTTCCGGCATCCATATATATTAGTTTCAGCCCCAGCATTTCTCCGGCCATGGCTGTACAGGCGGCAATGTCTTTTTTGTCGTTGGGGATGGGGAATGAGTTACTCATGTATGTCACTGCTGTGGGTTTCCCGCTGTCGATAAGCATGTATCCGGTGGGAATGGTCTCGAGGCCGGCCAGCCTGATGTATGGGGCAGCCAGCACATGCATTCCGATAAGCATATCAGGGTTACGACCCGATATCAGCGAAAGAAAAAGCATGGCATCGGCATTGCGTGCAATCTGGTAAGTATTTCCGGGGAACAGGATGACGGGGATATCACTGTTTTCTTTTAGTGTTTTAACACAGTGGAACAGTGAATCGCTGGTCAGCAGGCTACCACCGACAAACAAAAAGTCCACACCGGCTTTCTGGGATTTTCTGGCCACAAGTTCAAGCTGTTCCGGCGATAGTTTATCGGGATCGATGAGCACTGCCAGTTGCTTTTGCCCTTTGAAGAAATGATCAATGGTTTTCATCTGTCTTGCTTTGCTGCAAAAGTAGAAAAAATCCTGTGGAAGTAAGACGGGATGCAGAGTGGTTGACACGTGACAATTACGGATTATCAATCCTGATGATTGCCGACTATTTGATCAACCCCAGTCCTTCGGTGGCAGACTTATCGCCCGGCTTGATGAGCAGTGCTTTCTGGAAAAGCACCCTGGCTTCACGGAATTTGCCCAGTTTGTAGTTGGTCCAGGCCAGCATGATCACCCCGTCGTAATCAAACGGATAATGGTTGACCACTTTTTCTAAGTATTTGAATGCTGTTGTAAAATCCTCCCGGCCATAATAGATAACCCCCATCCTGTAATTGACTGTGGAATTTTCAGGATCAATTTCCAGGATTTCCTTGTAATATTTCTCCACCTGTGTCCAGTTGCCCATGGCTGCCGCCGGGTTGACAATGCCCAGCCGGGCTTCGATGGACATGGGTTTCAGCAGGATGCTTTTCTGGTAATAGGGCATGGATTCGTTGAACAACCCCGAAAGATAGGTCAGCCAGCCCAGTCTGAGATTGATCTCATACGATTCTTCATTATAGACATCTTTCAGCACATTGATGGCTTTGCTGTACTCCCCGCCGTATTCCAGTTCGTAAGATTTCAGGAAAGCGGCTTGTGTTTGTTCAAAATTCTGGGCGATAGCTGCTGTTCCTAATGCAACAAAAACAACAAGCAGTATTCTTTTTAAAATGTCCATTTTATTCCTCCGATTATATTTTGTGTTTGATAATTAAACAAAAAATTCTGATATCTTGTATGTTCCTGATCAAAAGTGAAATAATTTCCCGATTTGTCCATGTACCGGTAGTAAAGGCCCAACTCAAGATGTCTGGTCACCATTACCGTAAAATTCAGCCCAAGACTCAGATTGATGTTTTCAGGCAGATTGTAAACAATGAAGGCATTATTTAGGTTAACGTTATTCAGGTTCCCAAAATAAACATCTCCTTCAAGCCAGGCTGATTTAAAAAGTCTTATCCCCAGTTTTTGTATAAAAATGAAACGGTTTTCGGCGTTGTATCGCCCGGAATTGTTTTGTCCGTTGCCATGTCCTCTGCTGTTGCCGTTGTCATTATTATTTCCGGTGTTTTCCTGCGAGGAGCCATTAAAAAACAGAGCACCTGAAGACCCGTAAAATGATGTATTTCCAAAAGGATAATACAGTGCAGAAAGCCCCAACTGAAGCTGGGTTCCCTTGTTGAGTTGTGAAAATGAACCGGTAAAAGAAAAAAGAACGGTATTGATGTCTTTTTCCAGATCGAATCCGGCTACCCAGTTCACAAACGAAGAATCAAGACTTGTAAAATTGTAGGAATCGGTTTGATAGTCAAACAACTCATATTCACCGGTGGCATCCACATAATAAGCCGTATCAGTGAAAGTAACGGCTTCGTAATTTGCTTTTGTTTTATTCACATTAAGGAACAGGACATTTGAATAAAGGGTCAGCGCCCATCCTTTGTTGAACTGAAACCGCATATTCAGGTAAATTTCGTTTTGTGTCATGGGATTGCTGAAAGTCAACCTGTTTGTATCGGGAATAGTATCAGGATAACGAATATAGCCCCATGAAGTATCGATGGTAGTGGTACCCTCTTTATAGGTGATAAACTCAAAATTACTTCTCGTCTGAACGTTAATATTATTATAAGAAGCAAACAGGCTAACCGTTGGGGAAATATTAAACCTTAATCCGGCATGCAGATACCGTTCGTCGCCGTACATTTTTTGTTTGCCAAAAAGCGAATCGCTGCCCATTAAATATAGGTCGTTGTTTTTTTCGTAATTATTTGAGAATATATATCCGCCCATTACGTCAACAGATTCCACGGCTTTCATGCGAGTGTTCAGCGATGATTTCATTGCCGGGTTAAATGTCCCGGCCAGTTTCCATGCCCTGTTTGTTTTTCCCATTTCAAGGTACGAATCGTAAAGGTATCCCTGGGCTACCGGGTCGTTTTGGTTGAATTCCAGCGCTTTCTGAAAGTGTTTTGCCGCTATGGCCGGTTTTCCTGTTTCCAGGGCGGCAATGCCCATTCGCATTCTCAAGTAGTAATAATCAATGTCATTTTTCAGGGCCAGTTTTCCGGTTTTCAAAACAGGCTTCCAGTTTTTATTCAGATAATGGTTGTATGTGACAGAATCAATTTGTACAAAATCAGGTCTTTCCTGTCCGGTCATGCTGTTGGCCAGCATTAGAATCAGCACAATTGACGTAATTTTATCTATCGTTTTCATGAGTCCGGTTGCTAAAATTTTCTGTGTGCTGTTAAAGATTTTCCCGAATGGTTGATTTCCAGTTTTTCAATTCCTTTTGGCGTAAGCTGAATGACAAACCTGAATGTATCGTTCACTTTTTTTCTTCGTCCGAAAGCCGAGGAGGATTCGAGCACAATTCGTTCTGTTTTCCCTTTTTCAAGGGATTTGTAATTCAGCGTGAATTCTGCTTTAAGAAACTTAAAGAACGGGATCAGAAAATCCTGCAGGAAAAGCCACTTTTTATTTTGAAATACAGTTAATGGATAATTGTCTTTCAACTGCATGTTTTTATAGAATGCAGCGACAACCTTGAAAGATGACAGATAGAAATAATAAAGCAATGAGTTCGATTTTCCACTGTACTGGGTAAAGAAAAATACGTCGCCTGTTTGCCTGAACCATGCTTTGGCCCCGGTATGCTGACAAACAAAATAGGTGTTGTTGTAAATGTCGGCTTCAATCAGCCATTCATGCAATACGGTTTCTCCTTCTGTTTCCGTTTCAAAGCGTAATTTTTCTCCCGGAACAAAATGGTATGCTTTTTTGATGATCTCGTTGGTTGTCAGATTTGAAACCATCTGTCCGCCTTTCGGTATTCCCGATAATTCAAAATGATAGTTGCCATTTTCCCTGACGATATACGACGAAATGGGATAACTGAGTGTTTTTGATCCGATATCAGGTGTTGACTGAAACTGAAAGTGAATATGCGGTATCGGCGATCTGCCCGAATTACCACAATAACCGATCAGTTCACCCTGTTTCACAGTCTGCCCCTTTGTCACCTTAATACTGTCTTTTTTCAAATGACTTATCTGCGAGTACAACTTTTCGGCATGTTTGATCACAACAGAATTACCCCAGTTGTTTTCCATGTTCACATCCCCGATCTCGTTGTCATCCACGTCGTTTTTTATGGCCTCTACCGTTCCGTCGCCAGGGGCGATCACCGGTTTGTTGTAACAATAATAATCTTCAGACCTGTTCCCTGTATTGTCGTAAACCCTGCCCTCATCATCTGCAATCTCGAAATCCCAGGCATGTTTCCAGTTGTCTTTGTGTGTGTATTGACCATTGTGTGCCTGCGTCACTTTCCATTCTCCCCAAAACGGGAATTTCATCGCCACCCACGGCAGGTTTCCGAAACGATCCATGTAATTGTTGAAATTATAAACATGTTTTTCAGGTGAAAATTGCTGAATGGTGACCAGCGCCAGCTTTGTTACATCTTTCTCCCTGAATTTTAAAACATAAAGAAACAACAAGACAATGATGTTAAAAGGCAGCGAGAAAACAGAAAGCTGGAAATAAGAAAATATGAAAGATGTGCTGCTTAAAATGATAGCGATCAGCGGTGTCAGGAAGATGACCCAAAGTACCGACCGGCGTGAGGGCACAATGAAAAAACCACCAACAGCAATGGCTGTCAGGATATAATTGAAACCGATATAGCTGTAGGTTAACTCGTTGATATCTGCCCCGATGAAAAAATAGAAATAGTAAGCTGTGTAAAATCCAATGAGCGACAAGAGAAAAGCAATACGTGAATAAAAGAGAAGGCCAATGGCAATCAGGATACCTGCGAACATGTGGTACTGAAAAAGAATGGCGCTGAGCGATTTGAAAAAGATACGTAACGATTCGGGCACAGCAAGATTGTTAAACCATTCATACAGCTTAACCATTGTCAGCCCGCCGATGGCATACATATCATTCAGGTTGTAAACACCGCGTTCACTGATGTTCAGCGCGGAATACCCTTTGGTGGCAATGATGACCATCCATATTCCGAGCAAAAACGGAATACTCAGATAGGGCAATCCGTATTTTCCGAGAATGCCTTCCATGGCAACAGAAAAGAAAAGGGTAATCACCGAAATGAGGATCAGGATGATGTAAAACTCCACACCTGGCTGGTAATAAATACCCACGCCCAGGCCCACAAGCAAAGAGTTGAACCCGTAAGCCCCTTCCCTGATTTTGATCTTGCTTAGTCCCAGCAGCGATGCCACTGAATTTGAGATTACTACGGCAAGTAGCCCGGCCAGCCCGGCATAGAAGTCGAAAAAAGTCACCAACAGCAGGATGACTGCAAAAACAGGATTCTTGGAAAAGAAAATCTGGCCATAGCTGTTTAGAATACAATGCCAGGCACCAAGAAGCTGTTGTTTTGTTTTGTTTTCTTCCATCAATCCGTAAATACTTTTTTTACCAGTGCCAGCGGCGTGAACTCAAAATACAAATTATGTACCGTAATCCCCTGTGTGTTTCCGGGGTCCAGCTCTGCGGCCGGTTTTTCTCTTTCAACGGACAATTTATTTATTTGTTCCGTTGTCAGCGCAGTATCGCTTATTAATTTCCTTTTTTCAGCCAGCAAATAAAGCGGTTTTTTAAAATCTTCCAGCAATAGTGCCAAAGGATAAGAGCCGGCTTTATTCAGGAAGGCATCTTCGCGGATAAGATCTGCGCCGAGGATCGCCATGTCAATGTCATGCATGAAATTGCTTAATGCATCTTCGTGAATAAGATGGGTTTCAAACCCCATACTGCTGATTGTTTTTGCCTGAACCAGCCCTTCCCCGGCGGGTGACGAGTATGTTTGCCAAACAACCGGAAAGGTCTCTTTTTCTGCCAAATGGCCGAAGAGATTATGAACGGCGGTGCTGTTGCTGTGAACAAGAACGTTTTTTCCTTTAAAACCGATTTTTGCGATCAGATTCAGCGATGCTTTGTTTCGACTGTCTTTCCAGGTATTGATATATGTGTTCACATAAGCTGTGAGTTGTTTTCCTTTAATGACCGTTTCATCCTGAAACCGTCCGGTCAACACTTTCACAAAATGCAACAACACGCCAAACTGCGGGAATTGCTCCTGAATTTTATAAAGCGCTTCCAGAAGAATATCTTTTGCGATTTCATCTTTCTCGTTTCCCAGGTCAATGAGTTTCAATTGAACCTTGTTCAATATTGCTCCCGACCCCGACAGGTTGTCTTTGATTATGTCGCTGAAAAGATTATTCATATTTTATTTTTCACCGTGATGTCTGATGTATCTTTAGAATTCTGTTAACTGGCTATTACGCAGAAATACACGGAGTTAGAGCGCTAAAGTTCAAAGGTCTTTAAATGTTCCGGTACGTTTTCAAATTCCAGCAGACGATCCAGCGTTTCCCGGTCACGGACCACATGCACATTGCTTTCGAGGTCGATCATAACGATCCTCGGTCGCAGGGTGATGAACTGCATCCATTGGGTCATGTTGTAAGCGCCCACAGTGTGAATGACTACATGGTCCCCCTTGTTCAGCAAAGGAAGACTGATGTTTTCACGGATGACGTCAATGTTCATGCAAAGCGGTCCGTAAACCACCGTGTCTTCGGTGTGCTGTGTAAAGGGTTGTGCCGGTGTTATCTTGTGGTCGTACCAGAATGAGGTGAATAACACATTCACACCGATATCAATGATGGTTGAGCGCCTGCCGTCGGACAGCCGCTTGTTGGAAATGACGGTCCCCAGCAAAAAAGCTGCATCGTCTATCAAAGCCCTTCCTGTTTCAAGGATAAGCAACGGCAGTTTATCCGGCTTGAAGTTGCTGTTGATCAGGGCACTTGTGATGGCTTCCGCAAAGTCGTTGATAGACGGGTTGGTATCAACACCCGGAAGGTATGCGCCTTTGAGGTTATTCTGGGAAGCAAATCCGCCGCCCATGTCAATGTACTGTATTTCATGTCCGTATTTATCCCGGATGCCGATGGCGAGGTCGGCCAGTTTATTTGCAGCAACGGCATAAGCATTTGACGACAGCATGAATGTCCCAATATGTGTATGCAAACCGACGAGATCCATGACATCCGACCGCATGATCTTGTTCAGCGCATCCCATGCCTGGCCGTTTTCGTAGTTGAAGCCAAAACGGTCCCACATGGGATAAATGCCCGTATCCATATTGACCCGGATGGCCACCTGTGCCCTGGTGTCCATATTTTCTGCCAGTTTCCGGATGGTATATAATTCGTCGAGGTGGTCAATATGGATCAATGAGCTGTTTTTAATGGCCTTTTCAAGGTCTTCTTCCGTTTTATCGGGACCGTTGAAAATGATCTTGGTGCCGTCCACACCATTGTGTATGGCTTTGTCGTACTCGAATCCCGAGACCACCTCGGCCCATGAACCTTCCTGGTGGAAGGTGCGGCATACGGCATCGAGGTAATTGGTTTTGTAAGACCAGGCAAACTGCACTTTAGGATAGCGTGTCTCGAATGCTTTCCGCGCGTTTCGTATGTTATTACGTATGGTCTTTTCGGATATGACGAACAGGGGTGATCCGTGTTCATCAATCATGTCTTTTACAGCTACATTATCAATATGTGTCATCGGCTTGTACTCGGTGCGCATGCCGAATTTGTTGGGCATGTTACTCTCGAGTTTCTTGATTACCGGCCGTTCGTATCTTTGTTTTTCCATTTTGAGTAAGTTATTTAATTTCTGATTATTACTTCATTACGCCAATAAGGAATAATGGAATGATGGAATAGAGGAATTGTGGGTGGGGTTACACAAAAGTATCATCCCATCCTCCTTCCAGTCTCTTTTTTTGCAATGATTCTATTAGTTTTATTAACTGGTTTTCGACTTTAAAATGTAACTCATCTAATTGATTAAAATCTTCATCGGATAATTGTCCCGCCTTGTTTAAACTGTAACAGGAAGAATGAAATTCTCCGGAAGAACCAAGACTAATATTTAAAAAGTTCAAATATTCATTCAAGCTTCTCCTGCAATAAACTTCGGCAATATTCCTTGATATTGAATGACAAGCGTCCACTGTATTACTGACAATTTTCCCCAATTCGAAAGGGTAGCTTCGGAATATCTTTATACTAAGTACAAAAAGCTCAACAGCATCCTGCCAAACCCGCAGTTTTTTAAATCCACGGTTTTTATTTTTCCTTTCAACCATTTTTAATGATTCTTTTTATTTTTTCCTATCATCCACCATTCCAACCTTCCACTATTCCATCACTCCATCACTCCATTCTTCCCTACAGCTCTCCCGTCGTAGATATTTTCTCAAACTCGCTCAAATCCACCATCATATCCCATGAATAGCGGATAAACATTTTGCCGATGTCATATTTTTCGAAGGGTTTTACCTCATTGCCCAACGCAAGGTTGACGAGCGCTTCGGGGATGTTTTGCCCAACACCCACGGCAAGGTATATCCATGCAGGGATGCGGGGATTTATTTCAAGGAGTACATATTCTCCCTCTTTGTTTTTCATCAGTTCCAGCTCAAAACCGCCCCGCCATTTTGTTTTGGCGATAAAACTTCGGGTAAGCTCCAGCAGGCGATCATCGCTTACGGCAATGCCACCCCATGCTTTACCTATGTCGGTGATGTATTGTTTTCGCATGGGCACAGCGGCGATGGTGTTTCCTTTCCCGTCACCCAAGCCGGTAACATTAAATTCGGTACCATGGATAAATTCCTGAATGATTATCGGCAAACCCCATTTGGAAGTAATGGTATTGAAAGCCATGGTTGCCTGCTCAAGATTGTAAACCACTTTGGCATCGTAGTATTTCCCTTTGACCAAAACAGGCCATTCAAATTCCCTGGCGATCTCCGCTATTTTTCTTGTTTCGTAAACGGCTTCGCTTTTGGGAACGGGGATATCGTATTTCTCTCCGAACTCGGGCAGATTAACTTTCAGCCGTTCTTCAAACTGTTCCAGTGTGGGCAGGAAAGTGTGGATGCCGAGTTTCTTCAATTTAGGTTCCAGTTTGATAAACGAATACAGTTCAGCATCAAAATTCGGGATAACGATATCCATTTTTTCCTGCTGCTGGATGTATTCGAGACGTTCAAACAATAATTCGGTACCCGCCGAAGGATAAGGAATCTGATAAACTTTATCCACCAGTTCATGCATATAGATGCCCGGCTCGAGCGATTCGTAGGACAAGCCGATGATGCGCACATCGAATGATTCGGACTCACGCAACGCCCGGATCACCGGAATACCCGGCCCGGGATTGTCAATGGCGTTCAGCGCCGTTACGCCGATAGTATATTTAGTCTTTTTCATTATCGTCAATTAAACCGTATTGTTTCAACATGGTAATAAAATCATAAAGGTCTTTGTCAATGGTCGGCGCATCGGTTTCATAATTTTCCAGAATATGATTGCTGATGTCCTGCGTCGGCATTTCTTTTTTCAACAGTTCCATGATTTCCATCCCAATGGGATTAACGGAAAAGGATTCGCCGGATGACGGATTAAACACGAACCCGGAATCACTGATGGCAATGTTCTTTTTTATCTTCATAACGTTCTGATTTTGTTGCATAGAATTTTACAGGGTACGAAATTAGACTTTTGAGATTTGACAGTTGTTATATAATTTTCGGAAAAATGTATAAGATTTTAATATATCCCGGCCCTGTCCAAAGGACTCCTTCGGAGAAAGACCGGAAAACTGATTTGTATGCAAGATTAATCTGTGTAGAAATCAATCATGCGTTGTATGGCTCTTGTGCAGACCGGGCAGAAGGTGTCACCTGAAAAGCTGTTCATCAGACAGTCATGATAAGGGCGGTAGATTCCTTTTGCCGAATACCCCGCTCCTTCAAAAACGCCCACCGTATGATAATATTTTTCAATATCCGGCGTGGGAATGGGTGTTTTCTTTTTCATCATGTCTTTCCATTTCCGATCAAAATCCACAAGCGTTGTCAGGTTGGGCTCCCAGGGTTCTGCTTTCAGGTTATAAAAATCGTTGTAGCCTGTTTCCGAGGTGTAATATTCATCTCCCAATCCTGCAAAACCATGGCCAAATTCATGAATCATGATCTTGGGCGCAAAAGCGCTGCCGATCACGCTGACATTATAATAGTTATAAATCGAACCGCCGCCGTATTTTTTGCTGTTTACCAGGATGTAAATCTGGTCGTAAGGGGCATTGGCTGCCAGGTCGCAAACACTTTTATAATCCCCGGTCATCAGATAACGTTCCGTGTCGAATGTATAATACGAGGTATTCAAAAGGGTTCGCTTCCAGGTATGCGTTCCAGGGTTGTCGGTTCCCTTTTCCGGTGATGGTGCCAGAATACCCCGGATGTTGAATTTGTCTTTGTTTTCCTTGTAAGGAGAAAAAGAGAAAAGTTCTCCGGCAAATTGTTGGCAATCTTTGATGAATTTTCCCATTTCTTCTTCGGTATATCCTTCGGGAAGGATGACAATATCCACTTTGTTTGCCGGATCGCCGGTAACCTGCACATCAAAAGATGGATAAACCAGCCGCCTGTCACGTTTGATGAATTTGTCAAAAGGATCCACGATGTATTCAAACTTTTTCACAAACTCACCGTCCCGGTTGCGGCTGTAAAACTCCACACGTACTTTTTCTTTCGGAAAGGGAAAAATCACGCTTTCTGAAAAAGTACGCCGGTTTTTTTTGGCTTCATCCGTTGTCTGCCACTCGCCAAAGAGTGTTGAATAACCATGCGAATAGATTAGCGAATCATTTCTGATTAGAAAAACTTTAAAAAAATATTTTCCGTATTCAAAAGGGTCAACAAGGTTGGTTTTTGTACCACCCCAGTAAGGTTCCATAATCAATTCATCAATGGAATAAGTCTCCGTGCTGTCGGTTCCGGTATGGTAATATCCAATTCGGAGTGTCTTGTCTTTGAAATAATTGTCAAACTGTTGCCCGAAACCTGCACCGGCCAAAAACAGGAAGGCGAATAATAGCCATATTTTTTTCATAACTTCATTGTGTTTTTTATCTGAAGGTACAAATGTAAATATCTTTGTTCAATAAGGTTGTAACCAAAGGAAGGTTGCAGCGTCAAACAGAATGCATGAAAGAGGCCGACGAAATGATCATAACCCGTGTGTTGAACGGTGAGCGTGACGCTTTCGCCGTGTTGGTGGACAGGTATAAAGACAGGGTTTTTTCGCTGGTTTTGGGTATTGTGAAGGAAAGACCCGTGGCAGAAGAGGTGGCGCAGGATGTGTTTGTAAAAGCTTTTACTTCGCTGAAGAAATTCAGGAAAGAGTCGGGCTTTTCCACATGGCTGTACCGGATTGCATACAATACGGCGGTATCGCAGACAAGGAAGAAAAAGATTTGGCACAGGACATTTGATGAAGAGATGGAACTGGCGGGAAGTAGGGATGAGGAACTTGAGAAGGAAGTTGCTGAAACGGAAAAGAACAGACAGGAATTATTGCAACAGGCATTGGCAGAATTGCCGGCGGAAGATAAACTGATTCTGATGTTGTATTATTTTGAGGAGAAACCTGTGGAGGAGATCAGCAGTGCGACGGGATTGAGCATTTCCAATGTGAAAGTCAAACTGTTCAGAATCAGAAAAAGATTAAAATCAATTATAGAGCGGATAGGGAAAACCGTACCGGTGATTTATTGATCATAAACCGCAACGAGCATAGAGAATAATTTATCAACATGGCAACCTTTGCGGAAACATAGCGACCTTTGCGGTTAAATAAAAATGAAAGAAATGGATAACAACGACAAACTCATCAAAGACCTGCTGAAAGAAGGTTTCCTGACGGAAGCCCCGGCTGGCTTCACTGAAAAAGTGATGAATGCAGTTTCAGAAACAGAAAAAAGCAAAGTGCATCTTTCCGCTTTTCTTTCCTATTTTTTACTTATCGTCGGCTCGGTAGCTGTCGGAGTCGGAAGCATCTATTTTACAAACAAAGGGCTTATCGTTCAATATTACGAAGGGATCAAAGCTTTCTTTGCCGGCTTTTTCGTCTCCTCATTTCATGCCGTAAGCAATTCTTTTTCTTTTATCCCCGTCACCCAGGCCGCTTTTTTTGCCGGGATCATCCTCATCATTGCCCTGTTGCTTCTACTTGACAAATTGGTTTTTGGTAAAAGGTGGAGGATGAATATTCTGATGTATTGAACAACATTGATGTTTTAAAGATTTAATTTTTTTTTATACTTGTTACCGTTGGTTCCCTTTCCTAAAACGTATTTTGATTTGTAATTGGTATTACGCGAGGGTGGGGAGTATTTCTTTAACAATTTTTAGAATTACCTGCTATTGCAAATGTCTTTTGTTTATTGATATTATCCGTACTTTTGCCGCCTAATTTTTTTTAATGATCCATATCACAAGGCGCGAACGGTTCAATGCGGCACACCGGCTTTTCAGGGAGGAGTTCACCGATGAACAAAACCTGGAAGTTTTCGGGAAATGCTCCAATCCAAAATGGCACGGACACAATTATGAGCTGTTTGTTACCGTTAAAGGAGATATTGATGAAAAAACCGGTTTTCTGGTCAACCTGAAAAAGCTGAGCCGAATCATCAGGGAACAGGTCATTGAAAAGCTGGATCACAAAAACATAAACCTTGAAGTAGATTTTATGCAGGGCAAGCTGGCATCAACGGAAAATCTGGCAGTGGGCATCTGGAATGAGCTGGAACCTCATATTCAAGGATTAAACGCTGATCTGCATTGCGTTAAAGTGATTGAGTCGGAAAACAATTATGTTGAATATTACGGAGGTAACGAATAAATGAATGATGTTGAATGTGGTTTTGCCTCCGGCACTATATTTGAAAAGAAGTTTATAACATTCAAAACAGAATGAAGAAGCCAAAAGAATTACTTGGATACGAAAAAATAGAAAAGTTTGCTCCGGAAAAACTCAAGCAACTGGAATATCATTACCGTGAAATACTGGAACTGATAGGAGAAGACCCGACCCGGGAAGGCCTTCGGGAAACACCTTTCAGGGTGGCCAAGTCTATTCAGTTTCTCACGCAGGGCTATTATCATGATCCCGAAGAGATTCTGCGTTCGGCCAAGTTTAAGGAAGATTACAGGGAAATGGTCATCGTGAAAGACATTGACATTTTTTCGATGTGCGAGCATCACATGATTCCCTTCATCGGGAAAGCCCATGTGGCCTATATCCCCAACGGATACATCACGGGATTGAGCAAGATAGCACGCGTGGTGGAAGCCTATTCGCGAAGATTGCAGGTGCAGGAACGGCTGACAACGCAGATCAAGGAAACCATTCAAAGGGTACTGAACCCGCTGGGCGTTGCCGTGGTCATCGAAGCCCGGCATCTTTGTATGGCCATGCGCGGGATACAGAAACAAAATTCGGTGACTACCACATCGGATTTCACGGGAGCTTTCGAGCGTTCCGAAACGAGAGCGGAATTTATCAGTCTGATATCGTCGAAATTATCTTAATCTGAAAACAAAAAAATAAAATATTGATTATGGAAAATCTGAACAGACCTATCGGTTTAGCCCCGGATCGGCAAATGCCGGCAACACTTGCCCGCACATATTTATCGGGGGTTTTTATGTGGATGTTTATCGCCATGGGTATCACAGCCCTTACGGCGTATTTGTTTGCCACCACACCGGAGTTGTTGCGGTTGCTTATCAATCCTGAAACCGGCGGAATGTCGCTGACGGGATGGATCGTAATGTTATCACCGCTGGGGATCGTACTCTGGATGTCCATGGGATATCAAAAATTGTCCGCATCATCCATGTTGCTGATATTTATTCTCTTTTCAATCCTTATGGGTGCCAGTTTAAGTTTTATTTTCCTCGCCTATACGGGGGCATCTATTGCCAAAACGTTTGTCATTACGGCAGCCATGTTCGGTTTTATGGCTTTTCTGGGTTACACAACCAAGACAGACCTGACAAAATTCGGAAGTATTATGTTCATGGGGCTGATCGGTATCATCATTGCCAGTCTGGTGAACATGTTCATGAGAAGCGGTACACTGGATTATGTGATTAGTTTTATCGGGGTGCTGGTTTTTACCGGACTGACTGCGTATGATGTTCAGAAGCTGAAAAGAATTGGTGCACAGATGACTGCTGAAGGCGAGAACACCCGGAAAATGACAATCATGGGATCTTTAACTTTATACCTTGACTTTATCAATTTGTTTTTATTTTTGTTGCGCTTTCTCGGCAATCGCCGTTAAGTTTGTTCATTAGCCAAAAAGCCTGATTTATGAATGCTTATGTTTTTCCCGGACAGGGGGCCCAATTTGTAGGAATGGGTAAAGATCTTTACGATTTTTCTTCCAAAGCGAAGGATATGTTCCACAAGGCGAACAGCATCCTGAAGTTTAAGATAACGGATTTGATGTTTGAAGGCACGGAAGAAGATTTGAAACAGACAAATGTTACACAGCCTGCTATCTTTCTTCATTCGGTCATCCTTTCCAGGGTCATGGATGATTTTAAGCCCGATATGGTTGCCGGACATTCGCTGGGCGAATTCTCAGCTCTTGTTGCCAATAAAACGCTGACTTTTGAAGACGGGTTAAAACTTGTAGCCAAACGTGCCCAGGCGATGCAGAAAGCATGTGACCTGGAGCCGTCAACCATGGCTGCCATCATCGGGCTGGAAGATGTAATGGTGGAACAGGTTTGTGCCAGCATAAAAGATACGGTGGTCCCGGCCAATTACAACAGTCCCGGGCAGGTCGTGATATCAGGTTCGGTAAAAGGCGTGGAAAAAGCTGTGAAAAAACTGGAAGAAGCCGGAGCCAAAAGAACCCTGATCCTGAAAGTAGGCGGTGCTTTCCACTCACCTTTGATGGAACCGGCACGGTTAGAGCTGGCCGATGCCATTAACAAAACTAAATTCAACACAGGTATCTGCCCTATTTACCAGAATGTTACGGGACAATCCGTTACGGATCCCGAAATCATAAAAACCAATCTGATAGCTCAATTGACCTCACCCGTTCAGTGGACACGGATCATGCAAAATATGATTGCCGACGGAGCCAACAACATCATTGAGGTGGGCCCGGGAAAAGTACTTCAGGGGCTTTTCAAAAAAATAGACCGGAAAATCAAGACACAGAGCGCAGGGATTTAGAGTCTGGGGGTTTGAGTTCAGAGTCTTGAGTTGATTTGAATTTTGGGAGAGACGGTTAAAATCAATTTATTAAAGTCGTTTTCATTTTCTACCTTTACACTCACAAATATTCTGCAGGGTGAATCCATTTCAATTGCACATGTAAACTTGGGGCAGTCTAAAAAGTCAATTTTTCAGCGAATTCGATCTAATAAAATCTTTGTGGTTCTCTGTGACTTCTTTGCGAACCTCTGTGTAACAGCTTTTTATATTTGTATCGCAGAGTTACACTTCCAAAGTAATGCCTGTGGCAAAAGTAACCACAGAGGTACACAGAGGACTTTTTCGACAGCCCCAAAAGATGTGGGAGGACAAAGGACTAATATGAATCCACCAGCGAATAAACTTTCACTGTTTCCGCAATATCAGGAATATCTTCATCAATCTGAAATACAGTTTTGACGGGCTGCCCCGGAATGAGGTCAAAGAAATTATTGGTGAAAAAGCCCTTCCCGTCATCTGTGGACAAAAACACTTCTTTGGCAAATGTATCGCCTGTGAAGGTGAGTTCATAACCGTTTTCCACTTTTTTGGACGTGAAGCTGATCTTTCCTTTTTTCAGTTTCAGGTCTTTGGGATAGACAAAGAAGAAATGGTTTTCAGCCAGTTGTTCATTATCACCAATAACCTTCGCAACAAGAATCACATCGTTTTTACTGTGTCCTCCCGTGAATTGATTTATACTTTCAGAGAAATAAATCTTACTGGAACCCGGTGTAATCTCAATTTGTTTCTTGTTTTCTTTCAGCAACTTACCATTAAAATCATAAAGTACCAGTCCCAGTGTGGCCGTTCTGGGTTCTAACTCGTCCGATACCACATAAACATTCAACTTGCCTTTTTCAATCACCGGCGAAACAAGGATGTTTTTATAAATATCCCTCACCCTGTAATGCAACGCTTTCCACTTGTCGTAATAATCCACGCTGGACCATGAAGCCACCGGATAACAATCATTCAGTTGCCAGTAGAGCGTTCCCATGCAGTGATGCATGGCGCGGCGGTGGGCCTCAATACCCATATCGATGCCGAACGACTGCAACACCTGGCTTACATACAGATAACCCTGAAAATCTTTCGGGAAACGGTAATACCATTTCATGTATTTGTCAATCACCGGATAGCCGATGCGGTGCTTCTGGTGGGTAAGCATCACTTTGGAGTGGATATCCCAATCTTCCGGGAGGGTGAACTTTTTGACGGAACTCATTTCGGGCAAACTCTGGAAACCATACTCACTCATGAACCTGCCGATGTTTTCCGGTTTTTTAAATGCCTCGAACGGTTCCTTCCCATGCCAGATACCCCAGTAATGCACATCGCCTTCCGAGTTTACCGGATATCCCCAACCCAACAACGGTGATGACGGCCAGTAAAAGCGTTCCGGATCATATTTCCTGATGACTTCGGGTAAAATATTTTCAAACAGCTTTTCGTAATCATGCCACACTCTGGCAGAGTCCTCCTTGCTGTATTGCCGTGTCCAGCCCCAGTCGCGCCAGCCGATATAATTCTCGTTATTGCCGCACCACAGGGCGACGGAGGGATGGTTTCGCAGCCGTTTTACCTGCTGTATGGCTTCTTCTTTCACATTGTTCAGGAAATGTTCATCTCCGGGGTACATGGCACAGGCATACATGAAATCCTGCCACACCAGCAAACCGTTTTCGTCGCACAGGTCGTAAAAAATATCTTTTTCATAAAACCCGCCGCCCCACACGCGCAGCATGTTCATGTTGGCATCCACGGCATTTTTGATGGTCCTTTTGTAGGTTTCAACAGTCGGCCTGTTGAGGAACATGTCCTGCGGAATGTAATTGGCGCCTTTCATGAAAACCGGGACGCCGTTCACTTCAAAATAAAAGCTCTTTCCCAGCGAATCGGGCTTTTGCACCAGTTTAATGGTGCGCAGTCCGGTTCTTTCAGTAATAGTATCTACCGTTTTCCCGCCGATTTTCAGTTCCGCCTTAAACGTATAAAGATAGGACTCGCCCAAACCGTTTGTCCACCAGCGTTTCGGGTTATCAATGGTGAAGAAGAGCCCGGCTTTGTTCGTTCCTTTTTGTAGCCGGAAAGTGTTTTGTTTGCGCTGGCCGGTGTTTTCACAAACGGCGCTGATCTCCACTTCCATGTCTTTGTCTGCTTCCACCTCGAAAAGCAGGGTAAGATCGGCTTTCTCATCGGTCAGGTTATCCTGGTAGATCCAGAGGTTCCGCAGGCGGGCATTGTTCCAGCCCTCAAGCAGCACAGGCTGCCAGATGCCCTGGGTGATGTAGATTGGTCCCCAGTCCCAACCGAAATGATAGGCCGGTTTGCGGGTGTAAACATTCTCGTATTCCAGCGGTATTTTGCTTTTTTCTTTTTTCTCTTTATCAATCCCGACAGGTGAAGTGAAACGAATTTCCAGGGTGTTTTTCCCTTCTTTCAGCAGCGGTTTGGCATTCACCCGCCACTCCCTGAAAAAATTGTCGGCTTTCAGCATGGGCGCATTGTTCAGATAAACATCAGCGTAAGTATCCAGCCCTTTAAACACAAGTTCAAGATTCTCTCTTTCAAGAATTTCCGGTTCAACCGAAAATTCGGTTCGATAGACCCAGTCTTTTTCACCTATCCACTGCAAGCTGTCTTCATTGGTACGGTAATAGGGATCGGGTATCTCGCCGTTGGCCAGCAGGTCCATCTGCACGCAACCGGGGACTTTGGCCAGTAACGTTTTGTCGCTGCCTTTTTCATGGAAAGTCCATTCGGCTTTTGAAAGATCAACCATTTTTTTCTCTTTTGTATTGTTGCAGGATGTGATGCCCAGGGCAAAGATCAGGATGATTAACGGAAAGGTGAGTATGGTTTTTTTCATCTGTTTATAATTTTGAAATAATTATTTTGCTCGCATTAAACCGATGGGTTAACCCATCGGTTTTATTTTTTTTTACAACAACTTTACTTTTCACATCATAAACACCGGTTACAACTGTCATCTGCTGTTTATCACTATCCCAATAAATTCCTTCTTCGTCAGCCGGTGTTCCTTCCCCAAACATTTTCAGCATTTTCCCGTTCACTTTAATGGTTCCCGGTTGTTTTATCCCGTGAAAAACGATCCTGTACTTGCGTTCCGGAACCGCTCCGTTAAAGTTACCTTTTGCCGGTGAAATAACAAACCGCTTATTCTGTTCCGAATAATCTATTTCCGTTATCCGGTATTCGTCTCTTGTTCTGAACTTTTCCGTCACTCCGTCATCTTCATACAACTCAAAGCTGCCGTCTTTTCCCGTGTAAACATGCAGGATTAAAAAAGAAGGGTCCAGGTCGAACGTGCTTTTCGCATAATTGTAATTCGGAATAACAGCCCCTTCTTTTACAAACAAAGGGATTTGGTCAAAAGTCACCTGATAATTGATGATTTTGTCTCCGGCAATCAAACTGTCATTCCGGAAATCATACCAGTTTTGCCCCGGCGGGAGCCAGATTTCCTTTACCGTATCCCCCTGCGAACGAACGGGCGCCACAAGCATTTCATTTCCCCAGAGGTATTGCAGGTCGTATTTCCATGCTTCCGGATTGTGCTGATAATCAATCACCATTGCCCGGGCCATAGGGAGACCCGTTTTGTGGGCTTTCCGGGCATAAGTGTAAATGTAAGGCATCATTTCGTACCTCATCATCCCGTATTTCAGAGCAGCGCTCTGACACGCTTTCGAACGATCCAATGGCCACCGCTTGTACCTGCCGATGCCGTGCGGTCGCCAGATTGGCGTAAAACTGCCCAGCCCCATTGACCACTGAACATAAAGGTTAACGTCGGGTCCCGGCCAGCGGAAACCGCCTGCATCATGGTTGAAATAGGGATATCCGGCCAGTCCCGACACCTGCATGGCGCGAATGGTGGCTCTCATCCAGTTGCAGTTGCACAGGATGTCACCGGTCCAGTAAGTGGCATAGCGTTGTCCGCCCGCACAGGCGCTTCGTATCCACACATAAGGTCTTTTCTTTTCGCCGATGCCCGGCGGCCCGTTGTGGTTCTCGTTGTCCCATCCCTCGCCCACTATGGCTTTGGCAATCAGGAAAGGATAGTAATTTTCGTTTTCGGCCCAGCTTCTGCCGTTGGCACAGATCACGCTGTCGCTGATGCGGTACAGGTCATCCGTTTCATCAATCCACAGGCCGTCGCCTGGGTAGCGCAATGACGTGTCGAAAGTTTCCTGCCAGAACATTTTCCATATCCAGTTGCGCATTTCGGGATTGGTGTAGTCGGGAACGCTGTTGGGGTAGTTCACCACGCCTTCCGTACCGGGCATATTGTATTCCTGTTTCCACCCTTTACAGGAGGCAATGTTGTTGCGGTTCAGGTCGAGGGTGACCATTACATGATTGTTATCACACCATTGTTTATACTCGGCGGGATCGGGATAGCGCGTACTGTCCCACTCGAACCATGAGCCCGACCAGGCGCCGCTTCCGGCCCGCCAGCGGTTGTCGTTGACAATGTGATCGAACGGAAAACCGGCTTTGCGATGGGCGGTGATCTTGTCTTTCCACCATTGCTCACCGTCATTATCAGGTGAACCTTTGTCGGAAAGCTGCAACCCGAAGATGGAACGCTGGGGTAAACGTGGACGCCCCGTAAGCCGGGTGTACTTTTCCAGAATATCTTTGAAATCCGGTCCGTAGATAATGTAATAATCCATCCGTCCCGAAAAACCTTTGGTGTTAATGCCGAATTCATAGCGGCCGTTTTCCCCGAAATTGAAAAAATGATGAAAGGTGCTGTTCAGGAAAATACCGTATCCCTTTCCGGACAAATAAAAAGGCACTGTCAACACGGCCTGCGGCCCCCAGTCATCAACTTGAAAATGACTTTCGCCATAATTGCTGCTGACCGTTTTGCCTTTCAGGTCAATGGACTCCACCCAGCCGAATGCCCGGTGACCGGTACCGCAGAAATGTTCGGAGGTGTCGGGCTGGAAGACAGCCACTATGCTGTCTGTTCTCCACTGCACATCCTGTTCCGTCAGCAACGTCGCTTTACGTCCGGGCGCGTAAACCGAAAATTGCAAAGAGGATTTTTTCACTTCAATACGAAGGCCGCTGTTCGTTGTAATGAGAAAATCATTCCTTTTTTCTTTTATTGTGAATGTTCCCGTCGTGTCATGGTCAACAACCATCTCATACCGGTCATCGGCAAAGAAATCCTCTCCGCTTTTCACCCATTGCACGCGGATCACATCATTGCTTTGAAACCGTAACCGCAGACGGGTGCCGTTATCCGAAGTAAAAAGAAGCTGATGTTTGCTTCGGGTATGTGACTTGTAATTTCCGGTTTGTCCCGAAATGGTATTGCAAAGCACGGGTATCAATGCGACAAAAAGGAAAGTTATTTTACGCATGCCGGTTTTTGGTTTTATGCGATAAAAATACGATTAACTTTTATTATTAAAACATGAGAATATTCATTATTGACCCACGCATGTGCGGGATTCCTTTTTATACCAATTCATTGAATTATTTTGTTAAACGTATTATCTTTGATATCATGATTAATGCTGATACAAACTGATGCTTATGGCTCTTAACAATGTTTATCAAAATATCGTGCTGAAACTTCTGGAGAAAATGCAGCACGGAAAACTGCGGCTTTCAATTAAAAATGGCGCGGAATATTCTTTCGGACAAGGCGATGGAACAAGCGCCGACATCCGGGTTAACGACGAGAACTTTTTCAAAAGAATCGTTCTTTACGGCGATATTGGTTTCGGCGAATCGTACATGCTCAATGAATGGGAAACAAGCAATCTGACCAATGTCATTTCGTTCCTGCTCGGCAACATGAAATACATTCCAACCCTGTCGGGTGCCCGGAAAACATTTAGCCCCGTCAATCTGCTCAAGCTCATCAACAGAATTCAACATGTGTTAAACCCCAACAGTCTGAAAGGGGCAAAACAAAACATTTCAAAACATTATGACCTGAGCAATGAATTTTTCAGCCAGTTTTTGGATCGTACGATGACCTATTCGTGCGCTTTGTTCAAAGACCCTGATGATACGCTTGAAGACGCACAAATCAGAAAGTATGACAGTCTTTGCAAATCCACAAAACTTTCAAAAGACGATCATGTGCTTGAAATCGGCTGCGGATGGGGCGGGTTTGCCATTCATGCTGCAAAAAATTACGGATGTAAAGTAACCGGAATTACCATTTCAAAAAAGCAATACGATTTGGCCCGTGAGCGGGTAAGGGCGGCGGGGCTGGAAGACAAAGTGAATATCGTATTTGAAGATTACAGAAAAGTTAAGGGCGAGTTCGACAAAGTTATTTCCATCGAAATGATTGAAGCGGTCGGGCACCGGTATTTTAAAACCTATTTTGACAAGATCAACAAAATCCTGAAACCAAACGGTGTGCTTGGCCTGCAAGCCATCATTATTCCTGACAGCCGGTATAGCGAATACCGAAAAAGTGTGGACTGGCTGCAAAAACATATTTTTCCGGGAGGGTTGTTGCCTTCCATAGCAAAGATCAATGAATCGCTGAATGCATCAGGCAATCTGAATCTTTACAGTCTGAAGGAAATGGGCCTTAGTTATGCGCGGACGCTGAAAAACTGGTACGATAATTTCCAATCAAACCTGGGCACTGTCAGGGCGCTGGGATTTGACGATGTGTTCATCAGAAAATGGGAATATTACTTATGCTCCTGCGAAGCTTCCTTTTTACAGCGAAATATCAATGTGGTTCAGATGGTGTATGCCCGGCCGAATAATCCAGGTTTTTAGTTGCCGGATCTTACCACCCACCCGTCCTGCATACCCGCATGGCCCTGACCGGAAGATTGGCGCCAGCTGGGATACGTGGTATTAAAGTTAAATGTGGGGATATCATAACCCGACAGGCAAATAATATTTTTTCCTGCGTCCTTTGCGCATACTTTGCGAACATGGCGGTTAAGAATTGGTATTATTTATAAACCTCCCTCACAAATTTCTCCACTTCGGGGACGCCGCCCTGGTAAACGAGGTAGCCGTTGTAGGGCTCGCGCAGGGTGATTTCGTCGTTGACGGGTGTCAGCATCATTTCTTTCACTTTTTGCGGGTCGTCGGTTTGTCCGAGAATCCAGGAGAGTTTCACCCAGGCAACCTCGGGCAGCATGTTGCCTGCCGGGATGATGCCTTTGGCCATCATGTCGCGGCCGGTGTCGTAAACGAACATGTGCACATACCCCCAGATGGTTTGCAAGGTCATATACATGTGCACCCCTTTAGCCTGTGCCCGTTCGATGGCGGGATAGAGTTCCTTGTTCACATGGCCCAGCCCGGTTCCTACAAAAACGATCCCCCGGTATCCGGCATCAATCATTGCGTCAAGCACATCGGGTTTCATGCCGGGATAATAATACAGCATGGTCACCTCGTCGCTGAAATAAGGCAATATTTTCACATTCCGGTCGCTGCGGCGTCTGTTGTAGTTTTCCTTGATGGGGATGATCTCCTTGCGGTTGATACGTGCCAGCGGTGTGTCGCCGATGGTGCGGAAGGTGGAACGGTAAGAGGAGTGCATCTTGCGTACTCTGGTGCCTTTATGCAGCAGTCCGTATTTGTCGGATGTCGGGCCGAACATGCACACCATCACCTCGGCAATATCGGAATGGCCGGCGGCTTTCATGGCGTGCATCAGGTTCAGCGCTGCATCGGAGCTGGGCCGGTCGGATGAACGTTGTGAGCCAACCAAAACCACAGGCACCGGAAGGTTCTGCACCATGAAGGTCAGCGCCGCACCGGTGTGATGCAGTGTATCAGTACCATGCCCGATGACAATGCCGTCAACTCCTTTTTTAATTTCTTTTCCAATGGCTTTGGCCAAAGCCATGTATTGTTTCGGCCCCATGTTTTCGCTGAACACGGCAAATACTTTTTCGGTTTCCAGGTTGCAGATATCGGCCAGCTCGGGCACGGCGCCGTACAGCTCGCCGGGGGAAAAGGCGGGGATAACCGCCCCCGTCCGGTAATCCAGCCGGGAAGCAATCGTGCCACCTGTGCCAAACAGTTTTACCTTCGGCAGGCCGGGCGTTACGGGAAACTGCTTTTCCGGTATTTTGTAATTGGCCTTTTTATACCCCGTCTCTTTCATTTTTTTAATGGTACGGACATCAATCCCGATATTGTAACCCGTAATGATCTTGATGACAATGTGCTGGTCGTCATCATTTTCTGACCGCGGCAATACGGTTCCTTCAAAAGTTCCCCGGGTGGTTTCTGCTTTCACCTGTCCCCATACCCGTACTTTATATTTTTTCAAAATTTTAAGTGCATCGCCCTTATATCCCTGGAAAATATCTTCTGTCATGATTTTTCTTTGTTTAAAAAAATCAAAAATGATTGGATTCTATAATTAACCCACCCCTTCGCCCCTCCAAGGAGGGGATAAGTGGTAATCATTTTTGAATTTTTTCATTCATATTTCTGATATACTTTATATTTATATTCTCTCGCTTAATTCTGTTAAACTCATGTTGCCGATGGCGACACTTCTCAATTGTCCCATCACCCAGTTTCTTCGGTTGGTTTCACCCCCTTTTTTGTGCCCGTTTGCAAATTTTTCATTTAAAACAGGAATCTGTTCAAGGATTGTTTCCGGGCTTACCCTTTTGAATTTTATGGAGTTGAGGATTGACTCGAAATCCATTTTGGCATTTTGCATCAAAACAGGAAGCATGTCTTCAGCGAGCGTGAAATCCAGGTTTTCTTTTTTCAAAAAAGCAAACAGATGATACAAAATCGAATATTTGAAATCATGTGTGCAACATATTTTGTTTTCCACCGATTTCAGTGTGTGGCCGAAAAACGTCCCTACGAATTTCGGGTCAATATCCAGCTCTTCGATAATCCGTGAGATGAGGTCAAAATGGTTTTTTGAAAGGATATAAATATAAGTGTCATCAGGTATTCCCCATGCTTTCATTTTTTTATACCTGTCGATAATATCTTCCGGCAGGTTTTTCTTCAGGCTTTCGATAAATTCGTCTTCCAGGGGAATGGGTGCCGAGTCGGTATCGGGGTACATCCTGTCAGCTCCCGGCAACACCCTTTCGAAAACAGTAGTGCCGTCTTCAAATGATTTTCGGGTCTCGTTGGGTATGCCCTCAAGCGCCATCCGGCATCTTTCTTCCACGGTTTCCAAAGCTGTCGGAATGTCTTCTGCAGGACCGGTGATAATGATCTGGGCGTCATTGTCCCGCGCATCTAACAGTTCCCTGATCTCTTTCCATTGTTTCCCGTTTACAGAGGGCTCAAATTCTTCGGAATGCAGCATGTTGGGATGCTCAATGCAGGCGATTACTTTCAGGCGGCCGGAAAGCTCATCAGCGAACATTTTTCCCGGCTGGGTAAACCACGATAAAGCGCCTTTGAAATCAGGCAGGTTTACCGCCACAAGTTTTTCAGCATGACCGGGTAACTTTACGCCTTTCAAAACATGTTTTTCCAGCTCAACCGAATTGATCTTCCATTTGTCCGGTTTTTTTATCCGTTCTTTTAACTCATCCCTCAAAAGCAAAAGCGACCACTGCCTGAAAGCTTCATTGTGTGTTAGTTTCGGTATCCATTTGGTATGTGCCACACCTTTGATCTCCACCCGTGAGCCACCCCGGCAGCTTACGTTCACATCCTGCCGGCCTGCGCCCATTCCCGTTCGTACTTTGCCGGTGCTCCGGTTCAGGAAACGGATATAATCACAGGCATCTTTCACTTCATAAGGATTCAGGCAATCAGGATAAGTTACCGTTTCGATGAGCGGCATGCCGAGGCGGTCGGTTTTATACACCCGCGTATGACCGATGTCCGAAATCTCGCGGCAGGAGTCTTCCTCGATGCTCAACTGGATCAGACGTATTTTCTTATAAGGCAACTCAATCTCCCCTTCTACGCCGAGGATAGCCGTTCGCTGAAATCCTGTCGGTATGCTTCCATCAAGATATTGCTTCCGGGTGATGTGCACCTCCCCCACAATGTTCAGTTTCGACAACAACGATATTTCAAGGGCAATTCCCAGCGCTTCCCGGTTCATGGGGAAGGGTGGCGTGTCATCCACTTCGTAAGTGCAGGCCGACTGGTTTTTCAGGCGATAAATGATCTGTTTTCTGGTCTTGAATTCCATCAGTGCCGTCCCGTCGTATTCGCCCAGCTCGCTCAAGGTGGGACGCATGTGGCGGATAAGTTCGGCATCGTAATCATCATGACCGTTATAAATCCCCGCCGGACAATGACAAAAAAGTTTTTCTTTTGTAAGCAACTGCTGATGAACCTCCAGCCCCGACATAAAACCGATGCGGTCGTAATCTTTCTGTGTGGCATCTTTTAGTGAAATATATCCTGCTTTCCCGCGGCTTTCTTCATAATTGCGTTTCGGATCGAATTGCATATTCGTTCTGTTTTCTAATCAAAAAAATAATGCGCTAATGTAGGAAAGTTGTTGAAACATTTTTAAACTCCAAAACGAGTGACTTTATTATTCTTACATTTGCATGGAAGAAAAGAAAAAGCGGAAAAAAAAGAGAAATTAGATGCATAATGATAGTAAATGAATTAAAGCACCTGATTTCCAATGGTGAGAATATTACCGTTGAATTTAAAGAATGTAAAACCGCATTAAACAAAGATGTGTACCAAAGCATTGGCGCATTTCTTAATCGTAATGGCGGACATGTTATTTTAGGTGTAAACAACAAAGGAAAAATAACAGGCATAGATAAAAATGCCCTTTATCAAATCAAAAAAGATTTAGTAACTACGCTAAACAATCCGCAAAAAATCAATCCGCCACTTTATTTATTACCGGAAGAGTTTGAAATCACAGGCAAAAAAGTTTTGTATCTTTCCATTCCTGAAAGTTCGCAGGTTCACCGTGTTAATGGAAAAATATATGACAGAAACGAAGATGGTGATTTAGATATCACTTTACAATCAGACGCAGTTGCAACTCTTTATATCCGCAAACAAGCCTCTTATTCTGAAAATAAGATTTATCCTTACGTGGAGTTGACCGACTTAAGAGAAGATTTAATAACAAGAGTTCGTAAAATGGTTTTTGCTCATCAGTTAAACCATCCCTGGGCAGATCTTAATAACATGGAACTGCTGAAAAGTGCACGTCTTTATCAGAAAGATTATCGTACTAAAAAAGAAGGTTTCACGCTTGCTGCTGTTATGTTATTGGGAAAAGACGAGGTAATTCAAAGTATTCTTCCTCATCATAAAACAGATGCTATTTTAAGAATAAAAAATATTGACCGTTACGATGACCGGGATGATATTCGTACAAATCTAATAGAGAGTTTTGACCGTTTAAGCGCATTTGTATCAAAACATTTGCCTGACCCATTTTATCTTGAAGGAGATATAAGAATCAGTCTGCGTGACAAAATATTTCGGGAGGTCATTAGTAATATTCTGATACACCGGGAATTTTTAAACGGTTTCCCGGCAAAATTTATAATTGAAAAAGAAAGAGTAATAACAGAAAACGCCAACCGCCCGCATGGACACGGTATCATTAACCCGCAAAATTTTTCACCATTCCCTAAAAATCCGATAATTGCCCGTTTTTTCAAAGAAATCGGCAGGGCAGATGAACTTGGTTCAGGAGTACGTAATCTTTACAAATACACAAAACCGTATTCCGGCAACACACCACAACTTATTGAAGACGACATTTTTAAAATTATTATTCCAGTTACCCCGCAAGTTACCCCGCAAGTTACCCCGCAAGTTACCCCGCAAGATGAGCGGACAAAGAAAATTATCAAATTTTGTGAAATCCCACGATCAAGGGAAGAAATACAAATATTCATTGGGCTTAAAGATAGAGAATACTTTCGTTCTGTAATATTAAAACCATTGATTGAACAGAAAATATTAAAACTAACTATCCCGAATAAACCAAGAAGCTCTAAGCAAAAATATTATTCAGGTAAAGAACAAAAATAAAACGGAATCAAAAAATTGTAATTCAAATTTTAACTTCAAGCATTGAAACTTTTCATCAAAATATATTTAATTTCTTTATTGTCACTGATAGTGATAGCATTAACCCCTTTTTCCGCTCATGCCCAGCGAAAATCAAAAATATATGTCGAGAAAACGGATGTCCAGCGTTATACAAAGAAAATAGGTAAAGAACGGTTACTCGGAAACGTGATCATCCGCCAGGGGAAAACCCGGTTTTACAGCGACAGCGCTTACCTTGATAATAAGAAAAACAGTTTTGAAGCTTTCGGCAATGTCCACATCAATGTGAATGACACGCTGGATGTTTATGGCGACCGGATGTTTTACGATGGCAATACCCGTATTGTTGAAATTTTCGGTGATGTGAAACTGGTTGACAAAAAAGCCACCCTGACCACCCCGCATCTGGTTTACAACAGAAACACCAAAATAGCCTATTACGAGCGGGGAGGCACCATCGTCAGCAAAGACAATACGCTGACCAGCAAAAGCGGTTATTATCAGACCGAAAACAAAACTTTCTATTTCCGAAAAGATGTGGTGCTGGTGAATCCGCGATCCGAAACATATTCTGATACTTTGATTTACAACACCGTGACGGAAACAGCTTTTTTCCTCGGCCCGACGGTCATCAGGGGAAAAGAAAGTACTATTTACACCGAAAAAGGCTGGTACAACACAAAAACGGATTTTTCAAAACTGATCAAAAGGCCGGTGATCAGCAGCTCGCAGCAAACCATCACTGCCGACAGTATTCATTACAACAACCTGACTGCTTTCGGACAGGCCTTTGGCAGGGTGGAAATACTGGATACCCTGCACAGCGTCATCATCAGGGGAAAATCAGGAAAAATGTGGGACAAAACCGGGGTCTCCTTCATCACCGACAGTGCGATGGCCATTACTTATGATGACAGGGATTCAATGTATATCCACTCGGATACTTTGTGGATGTTTTTCGACAAGAAAAAACAGGCAAAAAAAATGCTTGCCTATTATAACGTCAGGTTTTACCGGGATGATCTGCAAGGCAGGTGCGACTCGATGGCTTACAGCATGAACGATTCAACCATCCGGCTTTATCACGAACCGGTGATCTGGTCGGGTGAAAACCAACTGACTTCCGATTCGATCCATGTAGTTGTCTCGGGAAATCAACTCGACTCGCTGGTGATGTACAATACGGCTTTTATTGTTTCGCTTGATTCGACGGATACATACAATCAGATCAGGGGAAAAGACATGATCGGCTATTTTAGGAATAACGAACTTTATAAGATACTGGTGGACGGCAATTCACAGACCCTTTATTATTTTCGGGACGATGACGGAACCCTGATCGGGATTGATCTGGCCGAATCCAGCGAGATGGTCATCAGACTAAAGGATAATGAGGTTGACCGGATTATTTACGTTTCAAAGATTACGGAAGTAACTTATCCCGAGGAAAAACTTCCCGCAGACATGAAACGGTTGAAAGGCTTTAACTGGAAAGAAGAGTTGCGGCCTGTGGATAAGATGGATATCTTCAGGAATCCCGGTGGGATGTAAGGGGGTGTAAGGTATAGGGATATAGGGTTTGCAAGTTTTTTTTCTTTTGGTATAGGGTATCGGCGATTTTATTCGCCCGTGGAATGTTGGAATACTGGAGGGATGGAATAATGTCGAAATT
>JAOZOO010000212.1 GCA_029933225.1 Bacteroidales bacterium
TACCTTGATGATGTACCTCCTTTCGTATTCAGCGAGAGGAAGCAGTTGTTCATTTTCTTCAAATCCAGGTTTGAGTAACGGCTCGACTGACAGGGTTGAACCGGTCGAAATGATCACTGCTCTTTCGATGATGTTTTCCAGTTCGCGTACATTGCCCGGCCAGGAATAAACCTGCAATTGCTTAATGGTTTTTTTTGGTATTCTTTTTATCTTCTTGCCCAGCTTAAAGTTGAACCTTTTGACGAAATATTCAGTTAATAAAGGGATATCGTCTTTCCTGTCGCGTAGTGGGGCAATGGTTACCGGATATACATTCAACCGGTAATACAGGTCTTTTCTGAAATGTTTCTTTCTGATTTGTTCTTCAAGGTTGAGGTTAGTGGCAGCAATGATCCTGACATCCACTTTAACGGCTTTCGGGTTACCGATCCTTTCAAATTCCCCTTCCTGTAAGACACGTAAAAGTTTCGATTGAAGTTCTACCGGTATTTCACTGATCTCATCGAGAAACAGTGTTCCGCCGTTGGCCAGTTCAAAGCGGCCGATCTGTTTTTGAATGGCGCCGGTAAAAGCTCCTTTTTCGTGTCCGAACAATTCACTTTCAATAAGCGTTGCAGGCAATGAAGCACAATTTACTTTGATGAAAGGCTTGTCGCGTCTTTTGCTCAACTTGTGTATGGCCGCCGCAAACAGTTCTTTTCCGGTTCCTGTCTCGCCTTCTAATAAGACAGTGGTGTCTGTCGGAGCCACTTGTTCGATGCGGTAAAGCGTGTGCATAAGAGGTTCGCTTTGTCCGATGATCTTTTCAAAACCGTACCGGTTTTCAATTTCTTTGCGCAGATAAACATTCTCTGATTCAAGCTGATCTTTCAGATGTTTCAGTTCGGCTATGGCTTGTTTGAGTCTTGTTTCGGCCTCTTTTAGCCTGCTGATGTCAATGGCCATACCTATGAGATACTCCTTACCGTCTATTATTGCGTAACTGGCAGTGTCCACCACGGGGATTTTCCTGCCCGATTTGGTGATGATGTTTTGTTCCAGGGTATCCCCGGTTTTTTCGTTGAATATCTTTTCTATCGCAGCGGCATTCAGGTCCCTGACACTTTCTTCCATAAAATCAAACAGGTTCTTACCGAACAATTCCTCTTCGGTATAACCCAGTACCGTTTCCAGGTTTTTGTTCCACAGTACCAGTTCGTTATTCTTATTGAAAACATACGCAAATTCGGGCATGCTCTTCAGGATGGTTTCACCGCTTAACAGTTCTTTCAGTGGCTTTTTAATTGTCATGGGTAAGTCAGGATCTTGGCTGCAAAGATAAACCTTTAAAAAAAACAACTGAATTCAGCAGAATGTCAAAGTTCCTGAACGATTTTGTTAATAAATATAAAACGGAACACATGTTAACATCAGACTTTGATACAAATAAAACAATAATTATGTATATTTTTGGACACTGTTAATAAGAACGGTATTTAAAAGCTACTGAAAAATGGATAACAAGACTGGATTCTTTTCAAATATCAAAGGGGATTTTTTTGGCGGCATTACGGCGGGGATCGTTGCGCTGCCGCTGGCCCTGGCTTTCGGTGAACAAACGGAGCTGGGCGCTGTGGCCGGTCTGTACGGCGCCATTGCCCTGGGTATTGTGGCTGCCCTGCTCGGCGGCACCAAAACCCAGATCAGCGGGCCGACGGCCCCGATGACTGTTGTGGCTGCGGTGATGATTACCGAAGCCATTGACATTGCCGGTAGTCTGGGGGCTGCCATGCCTATTATCGTTGCTTCTTTTGTGCTGGCAGGTGTTATACAGGCCGCATTGGGGTTGTTCAAACTGGGCAGGTATATCAAATACATTCCCTATCCGGTAGTCTCCGGATTTATGAGCGGCATCGGCGTCATCATCATCATTACGCAGCTTTTTCCATTTATCGGCGCTGAGAGTCCATCGGGAGGTGCCTTCGGAACCTTGATGAGCGTGCATCTGATACCGGAGGTGATCAACTATTATTCAATAGGTATTGCGATCATAACTGTTGCGATCATTTATCTTTTCCCTCGTATTACGAAGAAACTACCGGCTACGCTCGTAGCGCTTCTGCTTGTTTCGATAGCGGCCTATTACCTTGCACCTTCCGATCTTGTCATGAAGATCAACTCCAAAGGGCCTATCCCGACCGGTTTGCCTGACCTGCACCTGGATTTCTACAAGGCATTTTTAAAATGGAAAGTATTTATCAGGATTTTTGAATATGCTTTCACCCTGGCAGCTCTCGGTGCCATTGATTCGTTACTTACTTCGGTAGTTGCCGATAACATTACCAAAACCAAGCATGACAGCAACCGCGAACTCATCGGGCAGGGAGTTGGTAATATGTTTGCCGGTCTGATCGGGGGGCTTCCCGGTGCAGGTGCCACGATGCGGACAGTCATCAATATCAATTCGGGAGGAAAAGGACGATTGTCGGGCGTCATTGCGGGACTGCTGCTTGCTGCCATTTTGCTTGGACTGGGAACGTTGGTAGGTCATATCCCCAATGCAGTGCTGGCAGGAATTCTTGTAACGGTAGGTATTGGTATTATTGACTACAAAGGGATCAAACACATCAAATCCATTCCGCGATCTGATGCTGTGATTATGTTCATTGTCCTTGGACTTACGGTATTCGTTGACCTGCTGGTAGCAGTGGGCGTGGGTATGGTGCTGGCCACGTTTGCCTTCATGGTGAAAGCAGCCGATATTGCTGAAGGACGTAGTAAGGTGCATTCATTAAAGGATTTTAAAGAAGAAGATATCTGGGAAGATGAAAAAGACCTTGTGGAGCACCTCGGTGATAAAGTGTATGTGAAGCATATTGAAGGCCCGTTGTTTTTCGGAATGATTTCGGGGTTTCAGGAGATCATCAAGTCCATTCCCGAAACGGTTAAAGCAGTTATAATCCGGATGGATAAGGTACCTTATGTGGATCAAAGCGGCCTGTATGCCATGGAAGAAGCCATCCTCGATCTGAAACGAAAGGGCATTAAGGTTTTATTGTGGGGAATCGGAACCCAACCAAAGGATATGTTTGAAAGAATTGATATTATCCCTGACCTTGTGAGTAATGAAGAGTGCTTTTACTCAGCGGATGATATAGAAAATTACCTGCAGAAAGAGCTTGTGTGAATGGTGATTAGTGATTGGTTGAACTGGTTAAATCGGTTGAATTGGGTGAATTGGTGCAGTGGTTGCAGTGGGAAGTTCCTTGGATTGTGGACTGTGAAGACTGTTGA
>JAOZOO010000021.1:0-3479 GCA_029933225.1 Bacteroidales bacterium
ATGGTTGTGGGTATTTCCACCATTACCATTTTTGCGCCGATCACTTTTTTTGCACTGATCAGCAAGAACCCTTTTGCTTACCGGAAAGCAGCCCTTGCCAGCATCCTGACCGGCTTTTGGGTGAATCTTGTGTTTTTCATCTGGGGTATTCTTTATCCGGAACAGTTCCAGGCCAAATCATCGTTTGTCCCGGCTTTCATCCTGGCAACGCTTGTGCTGATTATCGGTGTTATGATCACAAGACACAAAGCATCTGATATGATCCCGGATGAAAAAACCAATCAATAGCTATAAATTCATGGCTGATTTAAAAAAGCATACGGATGAATACTTCATGCGTGAAGCATTGAAAGAAGCCCGCAAAGCGTTTGACAAGGATGAAGTGCCTGTGGGCGCCGTGATCGTTTGCAACGACAGGATCGTATCGCGTGCCCATAACCTCACCGAGACCCTTACCGATGTTACGGCTCATGCCGAAATGCAGGCCATCACTGCGGCTTCTGCATTCATCGGCGGAAAATACCTTACCGATTGTACGCTTTATGTTACCCTTGAGCCCTGCGTGATGTGTGCCGGAGCGACCTTCTGGACCCAAATGGGCAAAATTGTCTTCGGGGCTTATGATCCGAAACGGGGGTTTTCAACCTATACTTCGTCATTTTTGCACCCGAAAACCAAAGTAAAAGGAGGTGTGCTGGCGGAAGAATGTGGCGCAATTGTCAGTGAATTCTTCCTTAAAAAACGGGAAGACAACATGTTGTGAATTCTTAACAATTGTTGATAACCCATGTTGATAATTTGTGCATTTATCGCACTATGAAAAATTTGCGGGGACAGGTTGAAATGATTTACATTTGCATCAGCAGGTGAAGATAAAGGGCCGGTTTTAATGAGCCCGGAAAGGAAAAACCAAAGCGCAAGCCAAGGTTTGACCGGACCACCTGAAGAGGGAAAGCGGAGGCGCAAGCCAAAACGGAACCTCGACAGAACGGAAGCCCGAAAGGGCAACCGGGGCGCGGAGGAGCAAAGGTGCAAGCCCGAGCAAATCCGACTCAAAGCGGAAACCCGCAAGGGCGGAAGCCAAGAGGAGCCGCATTAAAACCTGGTGCAAGAAAGAACAAAGCCGCAAGGCAGCGTGATTTCAAACACCTGTCGAAAGGGGAAGCCCTCCGGGGCAGAACCGAGTAAGCAGCCGTAATAACATAACCTGCCACAAACTTCGAAGCTACGGCGACGAAGGGCGTGAACCGGGAGTTCCTTCGCAAGAAAGAATTCCCGGTTGTTTTTTAATGGTTAAAAATCCGGTGCCGCCGCTCGTCCAGCATGTTGGCAATTTTCTTCAGCTCATAATATTGTTGCTGTAATAGATACATCTCCGACTCATCATTCGCAGTTTTTAGCAAATCCATGATCTTCCGCAATTCCTTGCTGATCAAGCGGGATTTCAGGGGAAGGATATAGGAATAAAAATACTCCACCATGTCCTCTTCACCTTTTTTGGGATAGATCTTGTACTTTTTCCAGTTCTCGCTCAACTGGTAGGGCTCGGCAAGCAATTCGATCACAGTTTGTACAATGTCCTGATCCTCGTGAAAAGTAAAATGTTTATCATCCAACTGACGATCTTCATTTGAAGCCCGGGCATATTCATCCAGTATCTTATTGTAAACCGGGTTTTCAAATTTGATGTGGTCGCGGTTGAAATCATAAATGATAAAATCCACTACCTGCCACTCCCGGTCTTCCTCATCTTCGTTCACCACAATGGTATAATACGCAAAACGAAGAATAAACTGCATGATCTGTTTTTCGTATCCGCTCACATCCAACGGATCCATCTCTATTTTTTCCCGTGCCGGTTTTGCTGTTTCCACCGGTAACGGGATATCTTCCTGCGGCCGGCTTTGTTTGCTGAATCTCCTTCGTAAGGTTTTGTTCAGCTCGTTCATGAGCGTCTGCTCCGGAATGTCGAGCTCCGTACTGCACTCTTTGATGTAAACCGCCCGGTTGATGCCGTCCGGTATCTGGGCGATGGTGTTTACAATTTCCTTGATTAACGAAGCCCTGCCGGTGGGGTCTCCGGTAGTTTCACCCATCATCAGGTTGGTCTTGAATTTGATGAAATCCGTCGCTTGTTTTTTAATGAATTCCTGAACCTCGCTGGTGCGGTGTGTCCTGGCGTACGAGTCGGGGTCTTCACCTTCGGGGAACAATACGATTTTCACGTTCATGCCCTGCTCCAGGATCAGGTCAATGCCACGGAAGGAGGCCTTGATCCCCGCCGGGTCGCCGTCATACAGGATGGTGATGTTGGGTGTGTAACGCTTGATCAGCTTGATCTGGTCAACAGTGAGCGAAGTTCCGGAGGAAGCCACGACATTTTCAATCCCTGCCTGATGCAAAGAGATCACATCGGTGTATCCTTCCACGAGGTAGCAGTTGTCCTGCTTAACGATGGCATTGCGGGCGAAGTAGATGCCGTAAAGCACCTTGCTTTTGTTGTAGATGTCCGAGTCGGGCGAGTTGATGTATTTGGCCGTGGACTTTTCGGAGGATAGTATCCTGCCGCCGAAACCGATCACTTTGCCCGTGAGGTTGTGAATGGGAAAGATCACCCTCCCGCGGAAACGGTCAATCAGGAGGTCATTCTTGTCAATGGTCAGTCCCGTTTTGACGAGTACTTCCTTTTTGTAGCCATGCTTGATGGCGTGTTTTGAGTAGTCGTCCCTTTTGTCTAACGCATAACCCAACTGGAACTTCTCGATTGTGGCTTCCAGAAAGTCCCGCTCTTTCAAGTAGGAAAGTCCGATGGATTTCCCTTCATCAGTTTCCATCAGATTCTGATGAAGATGCCGGGTAACAAAGTCGTTGACGGCAAACATGCTTTCGCGTTCGTCCAACTCCTGCTTCATTTCGGGGGTCATTTCCTCCTCTTCCACCTCAATGCCGTATCGCTTTGCGAGGTATTTCAGTGCCTCGGGATAATTGTAATGTTCATGCTCCATCACGAAATTGACCACATTCCCGGCCTTGCCACAGCCGAAGCATTTGTATATGCCTTTGGAAGGCGAAACCGAAAAGGAAGGGGTCTTCTCATTGTGAAAAGGACAAAGCCCCACGTAGTTGGAACCCCGTTTCTTCAACGAGACAAAATCGCCGATCACCTCCTCGATGCGGGCGGTCTCGATGATGGTCTGTATGGTATCGCGTCTGATCAACTCCGGAATTTTAGGAGAACAAAGTTAGTATTTTTCAGGGGTAATAAAATAAAAAAAGCGGCTCGGGGAGAGCCGTACCTCCGTTAAGCTTCAAGAAACAATTACATGAAAAAGTGCTATTTGTTTTTTGCTAAAACTTCTTCAATCTGTTCAGTTAATTCCGGATTTTTATTCTTTACGACATCTCATACGATTGAATAATTTATTCCGAAATAATCATGTATAAGCTTGTCCCGCATCCCGGCCATGTTTTTCCATTCA
>JAOZOO010000021.1:3579-35832 GCA_029933225.1 Bacteroidales bacterium
TCCGAAATAATCATGTATAAGCTTGTCCCGCATCCCGGCCATGTTTTTCCATTCAATATCTTTCCATTGATATTTAATATCTCCAGGGATTTTCTTTGTCGCTTCACCAATTATTTCAAGACTTCTTACAATAGCCCTTTTTAACACTTCGTCTTTAAGAAATTCATCTTTAGTAAATTCAGGAGAAGTTGCTTCCTGAATAAAAATACATTCGTCGAGAATATGATTAAGCAGAACGATATAACTTTTTTCAGACATATTCTGTTTCCTTTAAAATATGAGGGCCGATATATTTGCTCAATCCGTTTTTAGTAACAATTTCAACCCTGTAATTTTTAAACAGGTTTTCAAGAATATCGCTCACTGCCATCAGGTTATCAAAAGTTTCCTTTTCCGGAAAAAAATCAATCAAAATGTCAATGTCACTTTTCTCGTTTTGGGTGTTTGTGGAATAAGAGCCAAACAAACCAATTTCTTTAACTCCGAATTGGGAAAAGGTTTCTTTTTTTTCCTGTAGCGTATTCAGTATTTCTGTTTTTGTCAGCATCATTTCAGTTTTATACAAAAATAAAACAAATTATATCAATTTTCATTGTTTTATCCATTTCCCTTTATCAACAATCCTGTTGTTTTGCTGGATAACATACGCGTACGCGCCCGGGGGTAACTGCCGGGTATTGATTTCTGAAATATGGCTTGTAAGCGGTTCCGTCAACACTTCAGTGGCTTTCATATCGAAAAGGCGGATCACACAGTTTTTCAATGCGGTGCGCACCATCAGCTTGTCCTTTCCCGGGTTGGGGTAAACCAATGCATCTTTGATTTGAATTGTGCTGTTTTCCGATAGCCCTGTAATACACCCCGTTGAATCCAGCTTGATGATGTACCCGTTGCGATGATAATCAGGAGCGCCGACTTCGGCACGCGTGCCGGCCAGCAATACCCCGCCGTCTTTGGTGGCAACAACCGAAAACAACATGTAATAATCATCACCACCGATGTATTTTTCAAAATCAATATCCAATGAATCGTTCATCTTTGTTACATAAAACCAACTGGGTTGCCATCCTGAAAGGTCTTGTGCATTATGAGACCCTGCTACATATATACAGGAAGGATAGTAATAATCAACCGAAATCGATTCACCGGCCCGGGAATTTGTGTCAGGATTGGTCAGGTTCTTTAAATACAACCTGTTGAATGATGAATCATAGATAATTACAGTTATGTATTTTTCATAAACATTATCAGAAACAATAATATATGAATATCCTGCAGAAATTAGTCTGCCATCCGGTAATAATTTTGATGTAAAAGGCGGCTGATAATATTCTTCGTTCAAATAAACACCTGTTTCTTCCAGGTTTTCATTGGCTACTATGCAGGTGCTAGTCTGAACTCCCTGGTATCGCCCAAACCGGTTGTGCAACCAATATGCGGTGGAGTCGGGATTGTAAGTTATGCTCTGTGCCTGACCTGCATTAATACCTTCATAAGCACGATAAGCCAGACTGTCGCCTTCATAAGAAAGTTTAAACAAAAACATGTTAATGTTGAGGCGCGGTGAACAGTAATAAAGAAAAGAACTGTCCTTTAATTGCAGCATCCGCATAGACCAGGCCGAGTAATAATAATTGAAATTATATATCTTTTCCCATATAATATTCAGGGCTGTATCCAGCCGGGTGAATACAGTAAAAATGTCGTTATTGTCCAGCGCTCTGCCCAACCCCGATAACATATAACCGGGTTCGCCCAGGTCAATGCGGATCATGTTGTAATAAACCAGTATTGTATCTGTCTTGCTGAATTCATAACTTACCGTATCCCCCGTTTCGCTGATCCTATATAAATAAGAGGTGTAATAAGTCTCTTCCGGTGGCTTATCCAATGGCGCTTTTTTGACCAACCCTATAATTCCAGTGTTTGTTTGATTCATAAAAAATGTGGGTAAAACATTCAAACTGTCATCGGCAATGTTGATCTCAAAAGCAGTTTCCTGGGGGAAAGCCCATAAACTGTAAAATGAAATAACAACAAAAAGTATGGTTCTTAAAAATGACTTCACCGTTTTATTTTTTATTCTGTTGTTCAGCTAATTTATCTTCATATTCCAAGTCACAATTTCTACCTGCCAAACCTTACACTGATATAACTGATAAATCCATAATCCCAACCCCACCGGCTTTGCAATGAAGTTCGACACACAAATAAATTTCCCAAAGTTTTTCCAGTAACAGGTAAGTTTCCAAGAGAGTCAGACAATCTTTGTCTGTAAACAGTTTTTGGTTAAAAGATGCAACAAATATAGCGCCGAAAACAGCGGTTGTCAAGTTTTTTCCTGTAGATGGCAAAAAGTGTCCCGGATAAAAACTGCCGGAGGCAGGAAATGTTATTGCCAGGGACGTGAGTCCCTGGAATAAAAATAAAAAAGGAATGAAGTTCCATCGGAACGACATGTTGTTATGTAGGCAAAAAAAAGCGGCTCGGGGAGAGCCGCTGTAACCAAAAACCAACAATTATGAAATTAAGCAGAATTTTTACCCCTTATTGCAGATATGTTTAAGGAGTAAGAAATTTTATAATAATTTCTGATGCAAATATACATCGCCTGTTTTTTCTGAAATGTTAAGCAAGATTAACAAGTGTTAATAAAAGTTAAAAGCTGTAAATCAACACCTTGATGAAGTATTTTTGTTTTCATGAAAAAACGGGCGACAGCTATCATTATTGTACTCGTCAGTGTGGCTACCATCGGCCTGATGATCATTCAGGTTTATTGGATAAAAGATGCCGTAAAAGTCAAGCAGGCCCTTTTTTACCGTGATGTGAACGAAGCCATGATGAAAGTGGTTTATGACCTGGACCGGATGCGGCTGAAAGACCAGATCATCAAACGCAGAAACTTTTATGACCGGGAACAATCGTTTTTCGACACCTTCGACTCACTGAATAAAATTTTGTTCAGTAACGGGGATTTTGCTTCTCCGGCAGACATTACAAAATGGATCAACAACTCGACAAAGGTTAACGATATCCTCGAACAACTCTCTTTAAACCAAACAAGTGACAAAGAAGGAAACTTTTACATCAACAGGAAAGACGAAATAGATTCACTGATAACAAAGGAGTTGAGGGCAAAGCGGGTAAACACCAAATTTGAATATGGAATTTACAACCCCATTACGCATTCGATGATATTGCAACGAACGGGAAAATATCCGGAACAACTCCTGAACAACAGCTTTATTTATGACCTGACGAGGGTGGGCTCATTTTATACTTTTCCAAACAAACTTCTCATCTATTTTCCCAACGAGCAAAGTTTCATCATCAGTAAACTTTGGGAATTACTGGCCGTTTCGGTTTTCCTTTTTCTAATTATTATTTTATCTTTCCTCTTCAGCATTTACATCATTATCCGTCAAAAACGCCTCTCGGTGATGAAAAATGATTTCATCAACAACATGACCCACGAATTCAAAACGCCGATCTCAACGATTGCGCTCGCCTGTGAAGCTTTAAAAGACAGGGATATCCAGAAATCGGAACCGATATACAATAGTTACATCAATGTGATCAGCGAAGAAAACAAGCGGCTGGGATCTATGGCCGAACAAATCCTGCAATCGGCGGTGATTGAAAAAGGACAGTTGAAGCTGAAGAAAACAAAGCTGGACATGCACAAAATAATCGAAGATGCCGTCAACGCGAAAAAGATCGTTGCGGAAGAAAAAGGCGGCACCATCGAAACCCAGTTGAAAGCTACAAACCCGGAAGTTACGGGTGATAAAATCCATCTGACTAACGTAATGAACAACCTGCTCGACAATGCACTGAAATACAACCTGAATAAACCGCATATTATTATAAATACCGTAAACCGCAACAACTCGCTGCTTATCAGGGTTCAGGATAACGGTATCGGGATCAGTAAATCAAACCAGAAAAAAATATTTGAAAAATTATACAGGGTACCTACCGGTAATGTTCATGATTTTAAAGGATTCGGACTGGGGCTGAATTATGTGAAAGCTACCACCGAATTGCATCATGGCACCATTACGGTTGATTCGGAACCGGGAAAAGGTTCTACATTTACCATTCAGTTACCCCTTCACTAAACCTGAAAAAGATGACGACAAAAACAAAAATTTTATTGGCAGAAGATGACAAAAACCTGGGGAGTGTCCTGAAAGCATATCTCGAAGCAAAAGGTTTTAACACAGTGTTATGCATGGACGGGAAAGAAGCCCTTGAAGCTTTTAAACGTAACAATTTTGATTTCTGTATCCTCGATATTATGATGCCGGTGATGGACGGGTTTACACTGGCTAAGGAGATCAGGAAACTGGATAAAAAAATTCCTTTCCTGTTTTTAACGGCTAAATCCATGCAGGAAGACAAAATCCAGGGGTTCGAGCTGGGGGCTGATGACTACCTGACCAAACCATTCAGCATGGAAGAGTTGCTGCTCAGGATCAAAGCCATCCGCCGGCGTATTGAGCAGGGAAAACCAAAGCAGCCGGAAAATCACATTTTTAAATTTGGGAAATATACTTTCGACTACCACAAACAGATGCTGATCATCGGCAATAATAAACAAAAGCTTACGTCTAAGGAGGCCGACCTGCTGAAACTTTTGTGTCAAAATATGAACGAGGTGCTCGACCGCTCGGTTGCGCTGAACAAAATCTGGTTTGACGACAGCTATTTTAATGCCCGATCGATGGATGTTTACATCACCAAATTAAGGAAATATCTGAAGGATGATCCCAACGTGGAGCTGATCAATGTGCATGGTGTGGGATTCAAGCTGGTGGTGGATTAAAAAGGGTCAGGAGATTATACCGTTCCGCTGGAACTTGATGCTCTTGGTCACTAATCCAGGGACTCACGTCCCTGGCTATAACATTCCATCCCGATGGGATGGCTTTTTCAAAATCGTTGTTAAAGACAACATTATTTGATCTTCAACATGTTAAACTGCCGTAGGCAGGACATCTTCTTGCCAGGTGTCGTAAGACCCTGGTATTAAATAAGAAGTATAAATAAGTTCCATCGGAACGACATATTTTTCAATCACAATTTTCCGGTTTAGTTTCACCACCGCCTCACCTTCCGTTTCAGATTTTCAGAAGGCCCGAGCAATAAAGTATCCGACCTGATGATATTCCAGAAGTTGTCCGATCCCGGACCTCTGTCTTTATTGGAAAGCACGATAAGTGTTTTGTGATGTTTCATGTCGCGGATATAAAATGTGCGGAAACCTTTCCACCACCCGAAATGAAATGCTGTGCTGTCCATCCCGTCTTTCAGGCGCCACCCGAAACCATAATTGTTTTTCCTTTTCCAGTATTTTTTGCTTCCCGGCTTAAATGCTTCGCGTAATATACTGTCAGGCAATAAAGTAAACTCGTCCAATGCGCGGTCATATTTAAACAGGTCGGTAACCGAAGTATAAACATTTTTATCTCCCATTACGCCGTTCAGATAGTCGTTTTCCATTTTGCGCCACCTCCAGCCCCGGTGGTAAAATCCCGGAACTCCTTTTCCGACATACAACGGAACAACTGTATCACCCCGCATATTATAAACGAAAGAATGTTTCATTCCCAGCGGCTTAAAAACCCTGTCGTTCATAAATTCCTCAAAATGATGTCCCGATACGGCTTCCACGATATTGGCCAGTAATGCATAATTGGTATTGCAATAATGAAATCCCGTATTCGGTTTAAAATATCTGTCGGGATGATATTTGACGAACAGGTTTATCATATCGTCGTTGTCCATCGGCTTTTTTTTATCCGGCCATTTGTTGAATGCCAGGCTCATGTATCGCGGCAGACCCGAACGGTGGTTCATCAGCAACCGACAGGTTATCCCTTCGTACGGGAAATCAGGGAGGTAAGTCCTGATGTCTTCATCGTAATCCAACCGCCCGTCATTTTTCAGGATCATGATGGCCATGGCCGAAAACATTTTGGAAACCGATGCCAGTTGAAAAGCATCTTCAATCCGCAAACTGTCGCGGCGGTGTCTTACATCCCTGAATCCGTAAGCTTTTTCAAAAACAATTCTTCCTTTTTCAGCATACAGGACTGTCCCGTTAAAACCTGTTCGCTTTTGCAGATGAGTGAATAACCTGTCGAGTTCCCTGGCTTTTTTTGCCATTTCAATACTGTCAAGATCGATGTAAAACCGGGTATCGATTGTGGGTATATTGCCTGAAACCTCCCGGTTGTCCCCTGGTGCGGTACAACCAAAATAAAAAATAGAGACAAAAAAAATGAACAGAAAGGTACCTGTCCTGATATGATTACTCACCCGTATTTCCATAAGGGGAGCAAATTTATTGAAATCAGATTATGTCAGGCAGAAATAGAAAAATAAATTTACAGTTCAAGAAAGATCAGTTTCTTTTCGGTTAGCAAGTTTCTTTTCCGGTAAATCCGAACCAAAACCATACCTGAGTAGGCATCTGTTTTGCGTCGTTTCCAGGTATTTTGTTTACCGTTTAACGTAAACTTATCCAACACTTTACCCTGCATATCATAAAATACAATGCTGTATTTCCCTTTTTCCGAAAATTCAAAATTAATCTGGTCTGTCACAGGATTGGGAAATATTGAAACCTGTTCCTGACCCGGGACGGTGGGGATGCCGACAATATATTTATCCCAGACGGCCAGTGTATATTCTCCCGGGGTCAGATGATCAACAACAATATACCCAAAGTTCCATGTCCCGACTCTGATCTGGGGTATTTCATGCCAGTCATCCCCGGCAGTTTCCCTGTACAATATCACGACTGAATCTTTTGGTGAAACGATGAGATCATCATCAAGGTAGCCCATATTGTCGTAATAAAACTTTCCTGTGGCATCCAGACTTTCAGGAAATATACCTTCGATTTTCCAGTAACGGTAAGGCGACAATGTCAACCCTTCCACCGGGCTTTTCAGACTGTCGGGAGCAACCCAGTTGTGGACCACCCTGACCATTGCCGAATCCGAAAGTTGCTGGATGACCAGTGTAAAATAGGTGTCGGGGAAGTCATATTCCAGAGGGTTGGTAAAAATCCGGTAATTATCTGTGGTGGCATCGTTTATTTTCTCAAAAAGATCAAGACATACTGTTTTTGGAGTAAAGCTGATATGCTTAACGGAATGTCCTGTTTTTCCTGAAAAATGAACAGTATCAGTGACCATGTTAAAATATTCATCCACAAAAGTGACCTCCAGAACATTGTCATTGGCCAGGTAGTCAGCCCCTTTGTATTTTTGTTTCAGCCAGATATCTACTTTATATCCATCACCTTCTGCAGTTGCTTTTGTTGAATCAATTGAAAACTGCGGCGTTCCGGGTGTAAACACCCAGGCGTCGAAAAAGCCGGTCATATCAATGCCGGTGGTATCCGACAGAAAGTCGCACATGTCCTCCGAAGAAACAGACTGAAAAGCAAAATGATTGAGATAAGCCGTCATGGCCGGGAAAAAGATGGAATCGCCAAGATAACCACGCAAAGTATTGGTCACGGTGGCTCCTTTTTCGTAAGCATGACTACCATAAGTGATGGTTTGTGGCAGATTATTCAGGGCATAATAGCCGCCGTCAACGATGTGCGTCTTCCGCAACATTTCACGGTGTTTGTGCCGCATGGTGGTTAAAAAATTATTGTGACTGTAAATTCCTTCCCGGTAATACACTTCACAAAACGAGGCCCATCCTTCATTGAGCCACATATCTTCGGCAGTAGAACAGGTCACTTTGTCTCCAAACCACATGTGTGAGAGCTCGTGGGTGTAAAGCGATTCATAATTTGTATTGCCATTGATGGCAAAGTGTGGATAAAAGATATTGGCAGCATGCTCCATCGCGCCGATGGCCGTTCCGGTATATCCAACCCGTTCAAAAGGGTAAGGTCCGAACTTTTCTTCAAAAAACTGAAGAATGTCTTTTAGGTTTACAAACGAGCCTTTTACCCTGCCCGTATCAGAGGGTTTTGTGTAAATCGTAATTGGTACCGTATCCTGCATTCCCTCGAATTCATCGTCGAAAAGGCTGTATTTTCCCACAGCCACCGAGGCGAGGTAGGTCGGAATGGGATGCGATTCGTACCAGTGCCAGGTATGCGTTCCGTCACCGTTATCGGCAATGCCCGCCAATGACCCGCCGCCTGTTACTTTTTTACTGGTATCCACCGTTACATAAAGGTCGTAAGTTGCCCTGTCGGTAAAATCATCCACACACGGAAACCAGGCTTTACCCAGATTATGCGGAATGGAAACAAAACCGACACCGAGGTTAAATGCATAGTCGCCCGAAAAATGAAATCCTCCCCAGCTTTCGTGAAAGGGCTGCCCGTGATAATAAACCGTAAGCGATAACGTATCATTCTCACCGACCGGAGAATCAAGATGTGTGCGGACAACCTCATCCTGATGGGTAAATGTGTTTGAGGACTGCCCGACAAATACGGAATCAACCGTCAGCTTTTTCAACTCAAGCGGAACATAATCCAGATCATTCACCAAAGGTGTCAGCTCAACCTCCGTAAAGCCGGTAATGGTTTTGTCAGCCGTATTCACATCCGTCAGGTGAATGGAATAATGAATGACATGAATGGTATCGCCGATACCGGGATCATAAGATTGTGCCTGTAAAAACGAAACCAGATTGAGAAAGGTAAAAGCCAATAAAAAATAATTCATGGTCAGATAGTTATTGAAAAGACAAAATTAGAATTTTTAAGGATATCAGCAATTTAAACTCCAGGGAAAGAATTATCTCCTATTGAGTTACATTCAAGACATAATATCTTCTATTGAACTTCATTTGGATTAGCCGGGTTTTGTCTAAAATCCAATAGTTTCTCATGAGCAGCGCGCGAAAGGTCACGTCACCAAAATTTTCGTAAATTTGAAACCCTTATCCTAACCTGCCAATGGACCAGCAAACCATCCATAATCAACCGTTGCAGCTTGCCTTTGATTTTGTGCAATACACAGGCAACAATATCTTTCTGACCGGGAGGGCGGGTACAGGAAAAACCACATTTCTGCACCGGTTGAAGGAGCTGTCCCCCAAGCGCATGATCGTAGTGGCGCCTACGGGTGTGGCAGCCATCAATGCCGGCGGAGTGACCATCCATTCTTTTTTCCAGCTTCCTTTCGGGCCAAGGGTACCCGGATATGCTGAAAATGAAGACAGAAAGGGTTTCCGTTTCAGTTCCCGGAAACGGGCCATCATCAAGAGTCTCGACCTGCTGGTCATTGATGAGATCAGCATGGTGCGGGCAGATCTGCTCGATAGCATTGACGAACGGCTGCGGAAATTCAGACGCAACGATCAACCTTTTGGTGGCGTGCAGTTGCTGATGATCGGTGACATGCAGCAGTTGCCGCCCGTGGTAAAAGGTGAAGAATGGACACTGTTGAGCAAATTTTACGAAACACCATTTTTCTTCAGCAGCCGGGCGCTGAAAAAATCAAATTACATCACCATCACCCTCGAGCATGTTTACCGCCAGCAGGACCAGCATTTCATCGAACTGCTGAATAAGATCAGGGACAAGAAAATGGACCGGGAAGCCCTTGACATCCTGAACAAAAGATACAAACCCGGCTTTGACCCCGGCGATGATAACTACATCATCCTCACCACCCACAATGCCAAGGCCAAAGCCATCAACGAGAAAAAGCTGAATGCGCTGAAAGGGAAAAAATCACACTATTACGCCACAGTTGAAGGCAATTTTCCCGAATACATGTATCCCACAGAGCCGGAGCTGGAAATGAAAGTGGGGGCGCAGGTGATGTTCGTAAAAAACGATCCCGATATGGAAAAACGGTTTTTCAACGGGAAGATCGGGACCATTACCAAATTGAGTACCGACTATGTGGTTGTTCAATGCCCCGGCGATGACGATTCCATCCATGTGCAGCCGCTTGTTTGGGAAAATGTGAATTACACCATTGACGAAGAAACCAAAGAGATCAAGGAAACCGTGGAAGGCACTTTCACACAGATGCCGCTGAAGCTGGCCTGGGCCATCACCATCCACAAAAGCCAGGGACTCACTTTCGACAAGGCCATCATTGATTCGGAGGCAACATTTGCCCACGGGCAGGTGTATGTGGCATTGAGTCGCTGCCGCTCGCTGGATGGAATGGTACTTAGTACACCTTTTTCGCCTTACAGCTTAAAACAGGATAAGTCCATCGAAGGATTTAACGAACTGGTGAGCAAAAGCCAGCCGGATGAACAAAAACTGGAAGCGTCAAAGGCAAAATACCAGCTTGAGGTTATGGAAGACCTGTTTGACTTTTCTTCCCTGCGATATGCAATCAACGGTCTCGACAAAGCGCTTTATGACGGGAGGATGAGCTTACAACCGGATGCTGATGTGCCGGTGAAATCAATGAAAGAAAAGGTGGGGAAAGAAATCGTTGAGGTATCCGGAAAATTTCAGGTCCAGGTTAGGAATCTTTTGTTAAAAAACAACAACGCCGAACAGAATCAGGAATTACAGGAAAGAGTCAAAAAAGCGGTTGATTATTTTTCCGGAAAAATAAAAGAGCACGTATCGGATATTCTGGAAACGCTGTCGTTTGAAACGGACAATGCGGAAGTCAGGAAAAAGATCAATAAGCAGGAAGAGCGCATCCATGAGATCACTCATTTTAAGCTGGCTTGTCTGGAAGCCTGCCGCGAAGGATTTGTTCTGAAAGATTACCTGAAAGCAAGGGCAAAAGCCACTCTCGGAGAGACACCGAAAAAAGTACCTTCCCGGAAAACCAAACTCCCGGTCAGCAGGGAAATCTCCAATCCCGGTTTGTACGATCTGCTGAAAGAATGGCGCAATACCAGAGCCATTGAAGAGGGACTTCCTCATTATATGGTTTTGCCTCTGCGAACCATCCGTGCATTGAGCAACCAGGCGCCGTTCAATATGGACGAACTGAAAAGAGTTCATGGCTTCGGAAGAAAAAAACTACAGAATTACGGCGAAGAGTTGCTTATACTGATCAACGAATACCGCAGCGATCATGAACTCAAAACCGAACCCCTGCCCGTACCGCTAAAAAAAGAAAAGAAACCGAAAATCGACACGCGCAAAGCGAGTCTCGAACTGTGGCTGAAGCACAAAGACCTGAAAAAGGTTGCCGAAGAAAGGGATCTGGCCATTTCCACCATCGAAGGTCACCTGGCCCGGTTTGTGGGTACCGGGGAACTGCCGGTTACTGATTTTGTGGATGGTAAAAAACTTGAGAAGTTGGTGGCATTTTTCAGGAAAAACCCGGACATCCCACTTGGCGAAGCCAAAGCACAGTTGGGTGACGATTATTCGTTTGGTGAGATGAGAATGGTCAGGCAGCATCTGGTTTGGGAGGCGGAAAAAAAGTAGATTGTGTTTTCGAATTGTGCCCCCGCAGAAAAGTATTTATAAAACTGTCATTAGTTTAACCGCAATGACGCCGTGAAATCGCAAAGCACGCAAAGATTTATAATTTTTCCTGTTTTCGTCATTCACTCCCACGCCGGCCCGCCGTTTTGGCTTTCCCGCCCGCATAAGCTTTTTTTAGAAAAAGCTTAATGGTTGGTAGCACCCAAATGCGCGATGGCCCGTCACGCGGGATGCAGTGCCAGGGGGGAAATTCATTCTGGAACAGTTTCAGCAATGTGGGCCGGACTTAAAGATAATACATGAATTTGCCTTCTGGCTTTATTTTTCGACCCGCTGAATGCGAGGCCATTCATCGGGTTGTGGGCTTGCTGACCCGGCGGTAGGGCTTGCTCCTGCTGGGTCGAAAGATATGTGAATAAAAAAACCGACGGGTTAACCCGTCGGTTTTTTCGCTGTTTTTTTAGTTCGTTGCAAAAATCAATGTTTGCAAGACAAAATTAACATCCCCCCGAAGCTACTTTCGGTTTCTTTTTGCGGCGGACAACTACCGGTTTTTTATTCGCGACCTTTTGTGTATTGTCCACAGAACCAACGCTTTTAGCCACTTCGGCAAAGTCATATCTGGGCTCGCCTCTCAGGTAGCTGATGTCTTCAACGGTTTGTTCCAGCGCATCTTTGTGAGCAGCATAATATTCGTATCCGCCGAGCAGTATCTTTACATTGTCGAAGCCCACCTGCCTGAACCACATCCACGGGCCATTGGCCTGAAGCTGGTCGTTCCCGTATAGTACTACAGTCATCTCTTTGTCTTGCAACTCTTTCAGATGTTTTATGTTTTTCGGTTCACTCAGGTCGTAAGCCGAGATATTTTCCGCACCGGGAATGTGTCCCTGTCCGTAAGAAAACCTGTCGCGAATGTCGATGAAAACAACATTGTTGGTTTTTTTGCCGAGTACATCAGCCAGTTCAAAAGGATGAAAACCCGCTTCATAATCATGTGCAAGTTCTACGGTTTGTTCGAGGGAGAGTTTATATTTAAAACGGGGTTTCTTCAGTGTGAGAAAACCGACAATGATAATCAACACAAAAATGATTACTGTTACCAATGTTTTCCTGGGATTTAATTCATGAACATGCATCTTTTTATTTTTTTAACCGTTTTCAAAATAAAATATTCTTGATAGCTGTATATCAACAACCTCCTGCCGCTACTTTTTGTTTTTTCTTGCGCCTAACTGCTACTTTTTTCTTTTTTACAACAGAGTTATCCACCTTGGCACCTGTAAAATACATCTGGGCTCCTTTTCTGAATTGATACAGTTCAAAGGCCGTATAAGGTGCATCTTCCGGTGGTTCTTTGGGTTGAATGATGGTTTCTATCCAGCAGTTAAGGCCTCCTTTCATCACATAAGTCTCATTTATTCCCATGCGTCGGGTGATCACCCATGCCTGATCGGCCAGGATGTCATCATTGGAATAAAACACCACTTTGGTTCCGGGAATACCGAAATAATCCTGGTAATTTGGAGACAGCAGGCTGTCGAAAGGAATATTTATCGCGTTGTTCAGCGAGAAATGGTCATAAGACGCTGCACTCCTGACATCCACCAGTTCCAGAGTAGGGTCTTTGTCAATAATAAATCGTGCAACCTGATCGGTAGTAACATACCGCGTGGGCTGGATGATGTCATAAAGCAACTTCTCCGGTTTAATTTGTTCGTATTCCGGTTCCCGATTCAGGAAAAAAGTTCCGGCTGCCAGGACCAACATCAAAACGGTCAAGAAGAAATAATTCCTGTTCATCGTTTTAGAATTTATATTCTTTAATATTTTTTCTTACTCTTTTTTCAATAAGCATGGTGATCCAGAAGGAGGCAAGGGCAATTACCGTAAAGGCAAAGGCGAACCACGCTGCCGGAATGCCGGTTACATCTGACAGGGTAACATTTCCGAGATAGCCACTGTAATAAAAGTCTTCAAACAACGGGAAAGCTTCGGAGAAAATAAAAATGCCAACAAACAAACCGACGGTAAATAACAATGCATCCATCTTCCCGATGGCAATGGCCGTGTAGCTTGTGCCCGGACAAAAGCCGCCAAGCACAAATCCAAATCCCATGATCACCGAGCCAACGATCATCGGTCCCAGATATGTGGGCAGGATGAATATTTTATCCAGGTCAAGCCATCCGAAATAATCAAAATATAGAAAACCGACCATAGCGACAATGACGGCCGTGAAGAAAACACGCAAAACCACAAAGTTGTATCCGTAAAACACGCCTGCGATATTACGCGAGGAGGAGAATCCGGAGGCCTCGAGGATAAATCCAAAGGCAATACCAAGAAGCAGGGCTATAACAAAGTCCCAGTTGCCTGTGATGATTCCGTTAGGTATTAATGGTCCCATTTTATTCTTTTTTAAAGTTTATTAAATCCATAATTTCTTAAAAAACCAGGCAATGGCATAGCCCGTACCGAACAGCGCGAGCATGACGATCACTCCTCCGAGTGAAAAAGTAGCGCTACCGGCCAGCGCCGCACCGCTGGAACATCCGCGCCCGAACTGGCTTCCGATCCCGAAAAGGATGCCCCCGATCAGGGCGGCGATCAAACGGGTTTTACTGGTGATCTTCGGTGATTTTTCCACCCACGGTTTTTTCACTCTTCCGAAAAGAATACCCGATAACAATCCGCCGAAGAATATGCCCATTGATTCAAAAACCAGCCATGTGTACATGGGTGAGTGATCATCGCTGATGAATTTGCTGATATACGGATTGCTTTCCGCACTTTTCGGTGCAACGACGTCAACAGTTGTGACCACCGCACTTTTTACCGCACCACTGGCTCCCAGTCCCCTTCCGGTAATATAAACCGTCAGAATGACCAGCAGGCCGAGAAGTACACCTCCGAGGTAAGGGTTTATATAGTGAGGCCTGTTATTGGTTACTGTGTTTTTTTCCATCATTTTATATATTTAAGATCAATATAAAAATCGTGTAATTTGTCCGGCTTCAACCATCACAAAGCGGAATACGAGACCGCCAAACAGTATCAGGAACGGCGGAACCCAGGCGGGGACATGATAACCGCGTAATTCAAGGGCTTCAAGGGTGGCAGGAAATGCCAGTCCGAGGATAACAACAAATACCCAGAAAGTTACGGTAAATTCTCCGCCGAGGAAAAGTGCAGCCGCTTCGGTCTGAACCGCCGAGCTGGCCAGGAATCCCATAAACAGGTGAATGATCAAAAACAGCTCCACCAGGATAAGTATCAGGTCAATCCGGCTCAACAGCTTCCTCTCGTTTTTATCTTTTGATATCCAGATGATGGTAGCCAGACCGGTTGAAAGCCCGGAAGTAAGAAACAAGGGGCCGAGGATGGAGGTATTCCACAGGGGCCTGGCATTGAAAGCCGATAACAGGATTCCGGTGTAAACACCGAGAATAATTGACAATGCCATCATGATCCAGGCAAAAGGAACACGTACTTTGATGATCCATGCCTCAAATTTGTTTAATATTTCAAACTTCCAGTCCCAGTTCGGAAACATCTCTTTCATGTAGCTGGCCACCCAGATAAATGACATAGGTGTGATCAGCATCAGCGTCCAGGCTCCCCACGACATGGGTGAAGTAATTCGCACTGTAGTATATAGGCGCCAGAAATAAAGCTGGTGTTTCAAATCCAAAAACAAAGCCCCCAAGCCGAGAACCAGGGCAAAGGGTGCAATGATCGGCGCCCATTTTACTGTATAAGGCATTTGTTTTTCTTTATCGGTAACTACATAATAGCTGGCAAAAAACAAAATACCGGCCGCAAGACCTCCCAGAAAAAGATACAACGGTATCTGCCAATGCCAGACATGAAGATAGGGGTCTATGTTGGGAATATTCCGGCCGCTAACAAATAATTCTTCTTTCATTTTCTCAAAATTTAATATTAAATAAGAAAATACAATTGAGGTTTGGTTCCGGCTTCGGGAGCAAGCACCTTCCAGTTTCTGTTTTTCAAAGCTTTGGACACATCGCTGTTGGGGTCATCCAGGTCGCCGAAATGCAGGCAATGCGTGGGACAAACATCCACACAGGCCGGATTCTGACCTTTGTCAACGCGATGTTTACAGAATGTACATTTGTCAACATAACCTTCAGGATGCGAGTACCGTGCGTCGTAAGGACACGACTCGATACAGGCGCCACAACCGATACATTCGTTGTGTGTAACCATCACAATGCCACCCTCGACAATGTGGCTGGCGCCCGTGGGGCAACAGCGGACACAGGGTGCATTGTCACAGTGATTACATCTTTCTGAACGCAACTCGATCTGAACATTGGGGTAGCTTCCGCTAACGGTTTCCACGATCCAGTCACGGCAATATCCATGAGGAACATTGTTTTCTGTCTGACAGGCAACCACACAGTCGCCACAACCCACACATTTGGCGGTATCTATTGCCATAGCATATCTCATGATTCAACCTCCTCTCTGTTATTTCCTGGTTTTTCTTTTAAAAAGGTAACAAAATTGCTTCGCATTCCTGTTCCGCCCATAACGGGATCCAGATAGACTTTTGAAACCAATTCCGAGTCACTGGCTCCGCGTCCGTATGCTCTTCTTAACTTTTTATCGGTATGGCCAAATCCATGTACCATATATACTGAATCCCAGCGGATTCTTTCGGTAACCCTCACTTTTATTGGGAAAGAGGAAACAATGCCGTCCTGGTTTTTCAGCCAGACATACTGACCGTTTTTAATTTCCCATAAGTCAGCCACTTTCGGGTTAACCCAAACACTGTTTTCGTTCATCAAATCCCACAGGTTGTGATTGTTTGATGTACGGCTGAATGTATGCATGGGGGCCCGGCCGTAATTGAGGCGATAGTAGCCCTCCGGTGGTTCGGGATGACGTGTATAATTGGGTAAAGGATCGAAACCTTCCATTTCCAACTCTGTGGAGTAAAGTTCGATTTTACCTGTATTGGTATTGAATTCAAAATCTTCTAAATTTTCCAGATTATATAAATCATCGTATTCACGCGGGTATTTCTTAACACCCACACGTTTCATTTCGTCCAGGGAAGAACCGATTTTCTTCAATTGCCAGTCAAGTAACTCTTCAATATTTTCCCACTGAAAATAATCCTGCAATCCCAGACGGTTGGCCAGTTGTTTGGTAATCCACCAATTTGGTTTTGAGTCATATTTAGGCTTGGCAGCCGGCATACGCAATGCAATGACCGGCTCACGATGAGGTGATGTACGCAGGAAATCGTAACGTTCGAGATAAGTACATTCGGGTAAAACCACATCGGCATAGCCGGTTATGTCCATGGGCATAGTATCAATCACGACAAGGAAATCAAGATTATTGATGGCTGCGATTGTTTTCTTTTGATCGGGAAGTGAGGCCATCAGGTTGGTTCCGTAAACGATCCAGCCCCTCAAATGACAATCGAGATCGGGATTTGGGATAGTGGCATCGCAAATACCCGTGGACAGGACTTCACTCACGAGTTTATATTTTCCGGGAGGATAAGCATCTTTCCACGACCTTTTGGGTTTCGGATAGGGCGGGTGCGGGTAGTTAGGCACATGAACACTCTCAGGATTGTAAAATCCCCCGCGACGTCCCCACGAACCGAGCAAAGCATTCAGAATGGCAATGGCCCTCGATCGCTGGGTGTCGTCACCATACCAGGTAACATGTCTGCCGGGATGTACCAAAACCCGCGGCGATGCGGCTGCCATTTCGCGGGCAGTACGGCGGATAATTTCCGGCTCGATGGTTGTAAGGCCGTATGCCCATTCGGGGGTCTTGTTTTTCACATGTTCTTTGAGTTCATCAAATCCAAAAGTGTATTTCTCTACATATTCTTTATCGTACAAATTCTCATAGATTATTACATGCATCCAGGCAAGCAGCAAGGCCATATCGGTTGCCGGTTTAATGGGTAGCCAGTATTTGGAATGAGAAGCTGCTGTAGAAAAACGGGGATCAACAGTGATGATCGTGGCCCCGTTTTCAAGGGCTGCCGACATTTCCTGAATTTGCCCGTTATGCATGTTCTCACCGATATGTGAGCCGATAAGAACAAGGCATTTTGTGTCGCGGATGTCAGTACGTTCAGGTGACATAACATCTTCGCCAAAAGTAGCTGTAAAGCCTACCTCGCGCGGACCGCGGCACTGTGCAAAAGAAGGGGCTGAAATATTGGGTGAACCATAGGCTTTTACCAGATGACTTACTAATTTTCCCCCTGTACCGTGCGAGAAAAGGGCAAGACACTCCGGACCATGTTCCTTGCGCAACTTGTCCATCTTTTCTGCAATCACGTCAAGAGCTTCGTCCCAGGATGCTTTCCTAAAATATTGAGTGCCATCGGGTTTGGTTTCTCGGATCAGCGGATGTTTTAGCCGGTCTTCATCATAATACATGCCGATACCGCCGGTGCCCCGGGGACATAGTCGCCCATTGCAGTGCGGATCATTTTCATTTCCAATAACTTTGCGAATGTTGCCTTTTTTGTCAACATAAGTCCAGCCGGCACATTTCCAAAAACAAACTTCGCAATAGGTGGGATATGGTGTCATCTCCTCATCACTGGCAGGAGTCTGTTCGTTTTCATCGCCCAACAGGCTGAAACCTCTCAACTTGAGCGAATGCAAACCAATGGCAGCGGCGCCGGTACCTGCTGCTGAAATTTTAATAAAATCTCGTCTTGTTTTCATTCGGAATAATTCAATGTATTATATAAATATGTACATTCATGCATATTACAACCAACAAAATTAAATGCAATGGATTTAAAATGCCAATTCGGGGAAGTTTTTTATAAAATTGTTTTATAATTGAGAATCAAGATAATAACGATATGCCGTTTTTTATGATAAAAATCACAAAACCATAACCAAAAGAATAACAGTTTGATACAAATTTTATTTAAAAAGAAAATAAATTACTGCTTACAAAGCCCTGTTATTTTTAAATACCTGATAAAAAGGATATTAAGATTTATTTTGAGAGGCTATAAATTATTTTAACCCGTATTTCCTGAAATTGGATGTGTAAAAACTGAATGCGGATACGTCAATCGTTTGATGACTGATAATCAAATTAATTCATTAAACAGGATACCTGGTTTTTCCCCTCGCGACTACTTTTAACTTTTCTTCCCGTTTTGCTTTATGGCGGCCTGTTGCAAGGTGGCGAAATAGATGGCAAACGACCGGTACAGAAAATGAGTCCATTTTCCGAAAGGTACAATGATCAGAGCCCATTGAACCAGAATGATCAGGTGAACCAGATACAACCAAATGTTGTTTTCAAGGATATTCAGATCAACAAACAGACGTACAAAAAATGCAGATAAACCCATCAGGAATAACCAAATAACAAAGAACCAGTCGCTGGGGTGCGAATGTTTGCTTATTTCCTGGTCTTTCTGGATACGCCGGCGGATAAAGTCGAATGTGACAACAAATATGATAACACTTTCAATATATCCTAATATGATAACGAACAAACTCTGACTTGAAAACCAATCGAGAAATACGGTAGTAAATAACAGGAGCAGATATCCGAGTACAAGTACAAAGTGTTCGAACCAGCGCACCTGATTATCATCGCATCCGAGTGTGCGTTTTTGTGTGAACATATGTACCAACAGATCACTTAAGCACCGGAAATAGGCAGATAGGGGAACTTTTACGCCGGGCTTATAGGTTGTGAGCCACCACATATGGATGATATTGGGAAGTAAAATGAATAAAAAAACTACCGAAATGGCTCCCATCTCGAAATAATGGCCGTAATGCATGATGGTTTCAAGGTGAAAACTTTCATAATATCCAAACCAGATGACAGCAACTGCCAGTAATATAAAAGCTGAAACAGAAGCAACCAGATATTTATAAAGCAGACCCGATAAGCCGGTCCAGTCGTATTTGGCAATCAGCCATCTGCGCAACGACATCATCAGTTCTCCCGGGTCAGCTTCGCGCGGACAAGTGCTGCTGCATTCGCCACAATAGTAACAGAGCCAGGGATCAAGCGAAGCTTTGATCTCGCTATCGAGGCCAAGCACGCTGTACCGTACCATTTTCCGTGGAAAAGAATTATTTTCATCCGAGAGAGTGCAAACCGCCGTACAATTACCGCAATTATAACATGCGTTTGGATCAAATGCACCATATTTTTTTAATTCATCCGTGAATTCAGGATTAATTCTTGCCATCATTCTTTATTTTATAATAAAAATACTCGTCCATGTCGTCTATTTCACCAGTTTCCACGAAACCATATTTCAGCAAACTCATCAGTTGAAACACAACTTCGTCCTTGGGTATCGCCAGTATTTCTGCAAGCTGAGGAATCGTTTTATCACCCTCTTTCAGTGCATTTAAGATTGATTTCTTAGTCCTTGTAAAGTATTTCAACTGTTCGGTAACTTCCTTGGGAACAGGACGTTTTTCTTTAAGATATTTTGCCGTTTTTCCTTTTTCAACATCCATGATAAATAATATTAAACAGTGGGTATTAAAGCATCAATCATACTTTCCACGTCTTCATCGGTCAGACCGATAAGATCAAGTGCATTCACAGGGCATACAGGCAGGCACATGCCACAACCTTTGCAAACAGCAGCATTTACTCTGGCCACGAATTTTCCATCTTTTTCAATTTTATCAAAGGCGCTGTAAGGACAGGCTTCTTCACATTTTCCACACCAATCACAACTTTGTTCGTCAACTTTGGCAACGGTCGGCTCCAAAGCCAGTTCACCGGAAGCCACCAGTTCGAATGATTTTGTGGCAGCAGCTAATGCCGAGTTCATGGATTCCATAATGTTTTTTGGTCCCTGGCTGGCCCCGGAAATAGTTACCCCGTCAATAACGGTTTCGACAGGCCTCAGTTTCATGTGGATTTCATTGAAAAAATTATCCCTTCCTTTGGGAATTTTCAGAAGGTTAGCAATTGAGTTATCCTTTCGGGGAACCATGCCGGTGACAAGCACCACCAGATCAGCAACGACTTCCAACTCTTTGTTTGTAGTAAGAATATCTTTGATCCTGACAAAGGTCTGGTCCCCTCTTTTTTCTATTACAGGCGGGTCATGTTCGAAAGATTGCAAATAAATATCACCGAGTCGTGATGATTCGTCATACCATATCTCCGCTTTGCCGTAAGTTCGGATTCCTCTGTTAAAATGAAAGTTGTGAATGTTTTTATATTTTTTCTTTACGGTAATGGCTGTGTGAATATTGGCCGTGCAACAATAGCGTGAGCAATATTTATTTTCCCCGTCCACCTGGCGGCTGCCGACACAATAAATGTAAGCGATGTTTTTAATTTCTTTTCCTTTATAAATAAGTTTATCATCGCAATAGTGTACAATCCTTTTAAACTGTGGAAACGTAACTACATTCTCTATCTCACCATATCCGAATTCTCCGTGTTTCGGTTCGTAAGGATCAAATCCGGTAGCCAGCAAAATGGATCCTACTTTCAAATTAAGGTATTCGGTCTTCTGACTGAAATCAATGCTGTTACACACTTTTTCACACTCGCCGCACCGTGTGCAATTTTTCATGTCGATGGCCGGCAATTGTGGATACTCGCTGGGATAGTTGTGGTAAATAGCTTTTCGGGTAGTGATATTAAAGTTAAATTCATCGGGCACTTCAACCGGGCATACATCAATGGCTTTTTGTAATTCATTACTGATGCAATTGAGTTTAAAATGCCGGGGTGTTACTTTTACTTTAAGTGTGAAATTACCAACACTGCCTTTGTTCTCAACCACTTCTGCCCCTGTAAAGAGGGTTACGTGTTTATGTTTCATTACTTCATCGTACAGGCGCGTAATCAATTCTTTTCCGGTTTCTTCGGTGATACACAGATCATCCCACTGAGCCACACGTCCTCCTACAAAGAATTCGCGTTCAATGAGGTAAACATCAGCTCCGGCTTCGGCCAGTTCGATGGCAGCACGCATGCCTGCCACACCGGCACCAATCACTGCCACGGCATTTGTAGCTTTTACTTTTATCGGTTCCAGAGATTCGGCATTCCGTACCTTTGCAATGGCTGCCTTAACAATCTGAATGGCTTTTTGAGTGGCCCCTTCTTTGTTGTCGGAATGTGCCCAGGAAACCTGTTCGCGGATATTGGCATGTACATAGTTATATTTGTTAAGTCCGGCACGTTCGGTAACGGCCCTGAAAGTCAGCAGATGTAGTTTTGGAGAACAGGATGCGACAACTACACTATCTAATTTTTCATTTTCAATATCCTCCACCATTTCTTTTTGGTTGGAATCGGCACAGGCGAACATGGTGGTTTTGGCCAGAAATACGCCTTCGTCATGTTCTATAGATTGACGCACCTTTTCCACGTCCACATAATCGGAGATGTTTCCTCCGCAATGGCAGATATATACTCCTATTTTTTGTTTCATAATAATGCCCTCCTTAAATAGCTGGTTGTTTCGGCAGAGGCTGCACCTCCTGATAAAATTGAATCGGGAATATCCATTGGGCCTGAAGCGGTTCCGGCAACAAATACACCATCGATACTTGTTTTGGCCGGACTCGCCAAAATGTCCGCCTGATTGATGAAATTAAACGGGTCAAGTTCAAGTTTTTTATTTTCGAAGGCATCGGAAATACCTTGATTGGGTAATACGCCAACCGAAAGGACAACCATGTCATGTTCGGCTTCCTGTACTTTTCCCTGCTCAATATCTTCATACCTCAGGATCAGGTTTCCGTTTTCTTTCTCAGTGATCTTTCCTACTTTTCCTTTGACAAATTCAACGCCCATATCCTGGGCCTGGGCATAAAACTCATTGAATCCTTTTCCAAATGCACGTATATGCAAATAATAAATGGTGATATCAGCCATCGGCAAGGCCCCCATTAGTAGTTGCGCCTGTTTAACAGAATACATGCAGCAGATTTGTGAGCAAATAGGATTTCCTAATGATTTATCCCGCGATCCGGTACACAAGACATAAGCAATGTTATCCGGCATTTTGCCATCACCTGGACGCAGGATTGTGTTGTATGGACGTGTGGGAGCCAACTGGCGTTCCATTTGCATGGAAGTGATCACATTTTTAAAAGTTCCATAACCATAGCGTGGAATTTTTAAAGGATCGAACAAATCAAATCCGGTAGCTACAACAATTGATTTTATGGTAACCAGAAACTCTTCTTCAGTCTGGGTAAAATCAATGCATTGGGTTGGGCAAACCCGTTCACAAGCACCGCATAAAGTACAGTTTTCAATATCAATGGCGGCAGCCCTGGGACTGGCAATACTGAATGGAATGTAAACAGCTTTCCGCCCGACAAGCCCGTACTGATACTGATCAGATACACTAACCGGACAAGCCTGTTCACATAACTGACACCCTGTACAATCCGTGACATTTACGTAGCGCGGCTTTTGTAAAACGATTGCTTCAAAATGATGTTCTTCAATTTTTGTGATCTTCCGTGTTTCTGCACCGGTAAAGATGGTGATATTCGGATGACGGGCAATTTCAGATATTTTTGGGGTTGTGATACATGCTGCACAATCAAGTGTTGGAAATACTTTACTGAGCATGATCATCTTTCCTCCTATGGAAAGTTCCTTTTCTACCAGCAATACTTTATAATTCAGGTTAGCCAGATTTAGCGCGGCTTCACCTCCTGCAATACCACCGCCGATCACCAGAACATCAAACTCCAATGACTTCATTTGTTCAGACATACTCATTAATTTGAGGATTGACTTAAATACTGTGAAAAGCTTTTCACGTGCTTTACAAACGCTTCGCTACAAACCGAACATATTGCTGCCATTTTTAATCTCGCCGTATCCAATCCTTTTTCTTTCATCATTTCCATGGTACGGCTGACTAATTCTCCGGTTTTCTCAGTACAGGACTCACCATACGGGCAGTCGGTACCATCGGCAGCGATAAAAACCCCATCGAAACCCTGTTCCAATGCATGTAAGATCCATTTTGGTTTTATTGCACTGGAACAGGGGACGGGTATAGTGTAAACAGTTGGTGGGTAATGTAACTTTAACAAGCCCGCCATATCAATGGCCGGATCAGAGATTTTTTCAGTGGAAAAAACCAATATGTTCGGACCATGATTTACTTTGCCACTAGCCATTTTATTTTCTTAATAAGATCCTGAAAAATCCTGATTCTTCAATGGTTCCGAGGTATTCAAATCCTTTCTTGTTACACCATTTCGGGATGTCACGTTTTGTGCCTTCATCGGCTGACAGGACTTCCATCACTTGTCCTTTTTCAATTTGACCAATAGCTTTCTTGGCAGCCAATAAGGGTCCGGGGCAGGAAGTCCCTCGTGCATCAATAGTTTTGTCCACTTTGATCTCTTGTAATTCTTCCGCTGTCATGATAATGAATTGTTAAGGTTAAATAAACAGGTTAATGTCAGCCTCTTCGGCTGAAGCCATATATTCACCGATACCACAAATATCATCGGCGAGGTCGATAAAGTCATCCAGTTTTTCACCATGCCATACTTTGCCTGCAAATCCGCAGATATGGATCTTTACATTGGTCATTTCTTTGGCCTGGCGAAAAGCTTCAGTCCAGTGTGGGGTGTTCAGACGTTCCAGCGAAGCCAGAAATTCGTCTTTTTTATCGGTGATCTCTGCCACACGGTCATTGACCATCGCATTTTCTTTTTTAAATGCAAAAGCAGCTTGTAACAGGACAAAGATTTCCACATCCATGTCCTCGGCGGCAGCGCCACCCAGAATTACACCGGCAGCCGTGAGTTTGTCCACGCTTCCGGAAAATAATGCTAATGTTAATTTTTTGTTTGCCATTTTTCCTCCTTTTTTGAAACAATTTATTGTTAAATAATTAACATTGCAAATGTATTTCCTGTTGAATTTGAAAACAAGGGAATGGCTGTGAGGTTGATTTCACAATTATGTGATTTAGGACACATTTTGTTTTAACTTTGTTTTCATTAAATATGATTATGGATACAATGAGTTGTTATGCCTGTCTGCTCAAATCCAGAGCGGCAGAAAACCTGGGAGACCTGGAATTGAATATCATGGGAGAGAATTGTGTGGTGGTCGCTTTTGAGAAAGGAGAGACGATCTTCAAACAAAATGCTTTGTCTTCCAATATTATCTATTTGCAGACAGGTTTGGTGAAACTGATCATTGACGGCCCACAACGTAAACAGATACTTCAGATAAAAAAAGCGCCCTGTTACCTCGGGCTTCCCACGACCATGGGTGACAAGATCAATCATTATTCGGCGGTGGCGTTAGAACCTACTGCTGCGTGTTTTATTGATATTGAAACATTCAAGCAATTGCTCCGGATGAATACGAATTTTTCTTATGAGATTATCTTAGAGCTCTGTAAAAATGAACTGGATCATTTCCACCGCTGTGTTAATCTTGTGCAAAGCCAGATTTTCGGCCGGCTGGCAGCCAACCTGCTTTATTTTGCCAATGAGATTTACGATTCGGATGAGTTTGACCTCCCTTTGTCCCGCAACGAGATGGCCGACCTGATTTGTACTTCACGTGAAACGGTAAGCCGTTCCCTGAATGAGCTGGCCGAAGAAAACGTCATTGAGATTCAGGGGAAACACCTCCGCATTACCAATAAAGACATGCTCCGGAAGATTAAAGAAAAAGGGTAGGTTCTGAGTTAAATGATTTAAAAACTCATCCCGGCGGCTTTCATCGTTATTTTGTTATTGACCCCTGTTTTAGTGGCTGGAATCACCTGTACAACATTGCCTGTTTTAAATATCTTTGCAAAAATTTTTTCGACCCATGAGCATGCAATTGAGCGAACAGGAACAAATCAGGCGGCAGGCGCTGGCCGAGCTGAAAAAACTGGGCATTGACCCTTATCCGCAGGCAGAATATAAAGTCAATGTAACGGCAAAAGAGATTCTCGAAAATTTCCCGAAAGACAATACATTGTATCAGGACGTCAGTTTTGCCGGCCGCATCATGAGCCGCCGCATCATGGGCGCCGCTTCGTTTGCCGAGTTGAAAGATCATACGGGTCGCATCCAGATATACCTCAAACGGGACGACATCTGCCCCGGCGAGGACAAGACCATGTACAACACCGTTTTCAAACGGCTGCTCGACATCGGTGACTTCATCGGTGTGAAGGGCTATGTTTTTATTACCAAAATGGGAGAGATCACCATTCATGCGACTGAATTTACGGTGCTTTCCAAATCGCTCCGTCCCCTGCCCATCGTCAAGGAAAAGGACGGTAAAGTTTATGATGCTTTCACCGACCCCGACCAGCGTTTCCGGCAGCGGTATGTGGACCTGATCGTCAATGACCACGTAAAAGACACTTTCATCAAAAGAGCGCAGATCATCCGTTCCATGCGTGAATTCCTCTATAAAAAAGGTTACCTCGAGGTGGAAACACCGGTTTTGCAACCCATTCCCGGCGGTGCGGCAGCCAGGCCGTTCGTTACGCATCACAATGCCCTCGACATGCCGTTGTACCTTCGGATTGCCGATGAACTGTACCTGAAACGGCTCATCGTCGGTGGTTACGAAGGGGTGTTTGAGTTTGCCAAGGACTTCCGCAATGAGGGGATGGACCGATTCCACAATCCGGAATTTACCCAGATGGAGATCTATGTGGCTTACAAGGATTATTTCTGGATGATGGAGCTGACCGAAAAAATGGTCGAGAAAATCGCACTGGATGTGCACGGCACCACGAAAGTTCAGATAGGAGACAATGTCATTGATTTCAAAACCCCTTTCCGCCGGATCACCATCCTCGATGCCATCAAAGAATACACCGGCATTGACGTGAGCGGAATGGATGAAAAAGAATTGCGCGAAACCTGCAAAAAGCTGGGTGTTGAAACCGACGAGTACATGGGTAAAGGGAAACTGATAGACGCCATTTTCGGCGAGAAGTGCGAGCCGAACTTTATCCAGCCGACTTTCATCATGGATTATCCCGTTGAGATGTCACCTTTGTGTAAGCGACACCGTCAAAACCCCGATCTGACCGAGCGTTTCGAGTTGATGGTCAACGGCAAAGAGCTGGCTAATGCCTATACCGAGCTGAACGATCCCATTGACCAGCTCGAGCGCTTCAAAGAGCAGGTGCGGCTGGCCGAAAAAGGGGATGATGAAGCCATGTGGATTGATATGGATTTTGTCCGCGCCCTCGAGTATGGTATGCCGCCTACTTCGGGGATGGGCATCGGCATTGACCGGCTGACCATGTTCATGACCAATCAGCCCTCCATCCAGGAGGTGATCTTCTTCCCACAGATGCGGCCCGAGAAGAAGCAAAAAGTAATCACACCGGAGGACTTTGTCGCCCTCGGCGTACCGGAACACTGGGCCGAACACATCATGGCCGCCGGATTTACCACCCCCGCCCAACTGAAAGAAGCCAAACCCACTGCCGTGCAGCAAAAACTGAACGGTTTCCGTAAGAAAAACAAACTGGATATCCCGGCTGTACAGGTGGAAGAGATTGAAAAGTGGCAGGAGGGGATTGAGTAATATTTTTACCCTGCTCCGGCCCACAGGAACATTGCTGTTTCGTCTCCGCTGGTGATCATGAGGTAATCGGTGGTTTCGTCCCGGCTGTTTTTTCTGATCAGAATTTTTACGCTGCCTTCGCTGCTAATGTCCAGCATATTCTCAAAACCTTTTTTGCCGGTCTGTTTTTTCAGTTTTGCTTTGAATGTTTCAAGGTCGGACGGGTTTCCTGTTTCTTTATCAAACCGGAGGATATAAAGGCCGTTTATGCTGTTCAGGAAATTGCTGAAATCACCTTCGAGGTCAATGTTTAGATCGAAATCACCTTTTTCCAGTTTAAAGCCATCCACTTTGGCGTATTTTTCAAACAGCCGTTTTATTTCCCTGTCCTGACTGTGAAGCAGGCCGGGAATAATCATGAGTATAGATAATATTAATGCTGTTTTTTTCATCGGTTTATAATTTTGAAATAATTATTTTCCTGTATGGGGCTTTCTAAAAAGTCCTTCGTGTCTCTCCGTGTCTTCCCCGCCTGCCATATCCGTCAACCGATGGTGGTGGGCAGGTTTGAGCATCTTTGTGACACAAACATAAAAAGCTATTACACAGAGGTTCACGAAGAAGCCGCAAAGAACCACAAAGATTTTGTTCAATTAAGTTATTTGAAAAATTGACTTTTTAGACAGCCCCATAGTTGTTTCATGTGTTTATAATCTTGAATTCTTCTTTCATCGTGAGAAAAGACGGGTTAACCCGTCTGTTAATGCAAGTCATTGCTTCCGGATCTTCGTTCCCTTCAAGCACTATTTCTCATCCAGTTTCTCCAACTTGTCCATACCTTCAATATCCAGTGATTTGGAGATGCCCGAAATGGTGCTCATGTCGAGGTTGCCCGTAAGACTCATCACCATGGCTTCGTTTTTGTCGAAAACCAGCATCAGCATTTCGCTGACTTTGCCGTCTTTGCCCTTTTTCACAAGAAACTTCACCACCTCGTCTTCGCTGTTGATGGACATCAGCTCGGAAAAATCCTTTACATTTTTATTCAGATTTTTTACATCATTTAGAAATGCATGGTTGGTTTCAAGGGAGTCGTATTCGTAAACGAGCATTTTCAGGCCGCTGAGCTGCTCCATGATGTTTTGTGCTTCTTTGGCCGATTCGGCGCTGTCTTCCGTGTTAAACGAGGAAAGCATGCTGAACATCTCCGGCGATATGTTGATGCTCGTAAAACCTTTTTGCCCGGCATATTTTTTATACAACTGATCAATGGTTGACTGGGCAGTCAGGTTCATCCACGCACCCGTGATGATGAGCATGACCAATGTGATTACTGTCTTTTTCATGATTTTATTATTTTGAATGTTTAATTTTTTAAGATTTTCCGTTTTTTGTATTTTCTTTTTTCAATGGTTTTAAAAGGTCGTTAATTCTTTCCACTTTAATAATGTATCCGACCTTTTGCAGAACTTCGTTTATTTTCTTTGCCTCACCGGCTTTTTTTACATTTTTCTCCACCGTTTTCACTGTTTTTTCAGCCGGCTCCAGTCCTTCGTTCATTTTGGCGGAAACTTCCTGAAGTATCCTTTTGGTTTCGGCAAAAGCTATTTTCGGGTCTTTGATGGTTCCGTAAACTTCCGTTGGCCGGAAAAGGTTAATCCCCATCCACACGGCAAGAAATACGGCAATTGTAGCCGCCACCGAAGTCAGTGAATAAATCCTGAATCTGCTTTTCCGGTCCGGTTCTTCTTTTGTGAGCCGTTCCATCAGTGTTTCCTCAAAAGCATCGTCCGGCTTTTCTTCCTTTAACTCATGCATTGCCTGAAAGTAGCTTTTGACAGCTTCCAGCTCAGCGGGTACATCTTCCGTTTGCAGCCAGGATTTCAGTTGCGATTCTTCGCTTTCAGTAGTTTCCCCGGCAAAGAACTTTTCGAGCAGTTTATTGATCTCTTCCTGTTTCATTTTGTTGCAGGTTTAACAGTGTTTCTTTAATTTTTTTCCTGCCCCTCGACAGGTTTACCCTGATGTAATTCAGGTCATATCCGGTAATCTCCGTAATTTCTTCAAATGCATAACCCTCCACATCGCGCAAATGGACAATGGTTTTCTGCTGTTCGGGCAGTTGCCGGATGATCTGTTTGACCTTACCGACCAGGTCGGTGTGTTCCAGTGTATTATCAATGGTTGTGTTTTCGTGATCCGTGTTCAGTGTAAAAGCTTTATTCTTTTTCAGTTTCAGCTTATCAAGGCAATGGTTCCGCGTGATGGTCATCATCAGGGCTTCGGGGCTTTTGTATTTTCCAAGTTCATTACGCATTTTCCACATTTTCAGATAAACTTCCTGCACTGCATCCTCTGCTTCTTCCCTGTTGGACAGGAAACTCAAAGCAAATCGAAACATTTTATTCCGGGCCGGCAACAGCCGGGACTTGAATTCTTCTGCAGTCATTTCAAAAGGGATGACGATGTAAAACCAAAGAAATTACACTTGTTGTAAAAATAATGGAAAATACAGGAAGGGGGATGAGCTGTTCATTAAAAAAATGTATATAATACTTGACATTATGTTTATAATAGTTTACATTTGCAAAATATTTATTTGCATAACTTATGAAAATGGTTTTAAAGAATAACTTAAAGATAATGCGGTTTAACAAAAATATGATGACCCAGGCACAACTTGCTGAAAAGGTTGATGTATCGAGGCAAACGATCATTGCCATTGAACAGGGGAAGTTCAATCCGTCTGTGAAACTGGCATTGAAAATGGCGAAATTGTTTGCGTGCCGGGTTGAAGAGATTTTTTACTTAAATATGGAGGATTAAAAATGACAAAACGATTTTTACTTGAACTGATCGTCGGCATAATTGGTGTGATTGCCGTGTTTTTATTTGGTAATGCAGGAACGGCTGTACTGGCCCTGCTTGCCATTCATCCCTTTATCGGTAAAAAGAAAGCTGATGAGCGGGAAAGTCAATTGTTTAACAAAGTCGGAAATGTAACGGCAGCCCTGACACTTCTTGCGGCTGTAGGCATCTATTTTGCATCCGATATTGTGGTTAACGGTTATCAAATCGGGGCACACTGGCTTATGCTTCTGGTTTTCTCTTTCCTGATAACCCACGGCGTTGCCGGACTGGCGATTTTCAGGAGAGGATAGGGGGATTATTCAAACACCACCTTCCCCGTTTTCACTTTTTTACCAACCTGCAAACGGTAAAGATAAGTGCCGGGGGTTAACTTCATTTGGTCAGCATTCACGCTCACCGTATGTTTCCCGGCCGGGAATTGTCTTGATTCATTGTAAACCGTTTTTCCGCTCAAATCATAGATTTGCAGACTCACCTGTGCGGCTGTGTTTAACCGGAAATCAAAGTTCAGTTGTTCATTGAAAGGATTAGGATAAACTGCAACAGAGCTGCCAACCGGGTTTTCCACAATACCCACAAGGTCGCTGTCCACCATGAGGAGCGACGAGAAGCTGTCGTCCGGTGTATCCACCACGATGGTATCCTGAAGCATCTCACCCATATAATTTGTCGGGATGCCAATAAGAACATTTATTGTTAATGTGTCGCCGGCAGGCAGGTCATAAGGAAGTTCGGGCATTTCCTCCACCATCCACATAAACTCCCAGTCATCTTCCGGTTGCGACTGTATAAAACTGACCTCTACCGTGTCGCTGCTGATATTTATGATATGCAGCGGCAGGCCGTCCAGGCAATCTTCATAAGTCAGAAACAGCAGTGTGTCGGGGTCCAGCAGCAGATCATCCATGAAAAACGAGATCACGGTGAACTCATGCGGGTCCGGCTCACCGATATAAGGGTGTGTGGCGTGGCGGCCCGATTTGTCGGCAGCATACAAATAATAATCCACCTCATCACCGGGCTGCAGGCCGGTAATGGTTCCTGTCCAGGTGTTGCCATTTTCGTAAGTCATATTGGCAACCTGGTAATCCCCGCTGTCGATGCTGTACCAGATCAGTACGGAATCGGAATAAATGTCTTCGCCGCTGTAAGCATAAATATCGGCAGTCAGGTCAATGGCATTCTGGTAAGAAATGGTTCCCAGCACAGGCACATGATCAATATACAACATCCCCAGATCGGCAACGCCTTTGGTACGGCAATGCAGTGCATCCGTATTGATCCAGCCGCCGTAAGTAATCCCAATAACATCATAACCCGGCATGGCTTCTTCATAAGATTCGAGGGCTTCGTCATCCCACTGGCTGCCGGTGAGCGGCACAAAAACCTTGTTGTTCAGGATCAGTGAATTCGTATAAGGCGTATCTGTTGGCGAACCGGGAGTGAAAACACGAAAAACTTCATAGGGTACACCGTAAGGACTTGTTGTGGTCTTAAAGAAATTGGCAGCTGCTTCAAAATCTTCATACCTGTCATCGGTTTCAGGCACCTGCCCGATGATCACCTTTCCGGGTGACAGAAATTTTCCCCAGCAGTCTATGTGTTTGATGTATTCTCCCAGCGGATCGTCAACAATGTAATAGTCTTCAATACCCAGGTAGTTGTACACCAGCGAATCGATATCTTCTTCCGTCAGTGTCGGGTTTTCTTCTTCAATCAGTTCGGTGGAAGCCGACTGTCCCATGCCGGTGGTCATATAGTTCCCTCCGGTGGATATCAGGTTCATGCCATAAAGGTCAATGTCGAGATACTGGGCTACCTTAATAGGGATGTCATTGTCATAAGGACGGGGCCGGTTGTAAGGGAAATTGACAATGCCCGGATCACCGTTCCCGTCAAAGACAAACCACGGGCCGTAATCCCTGACCCAGTAACTATTGGTGGGTGCATAAAGGAATGAGCAGTTATCCAGGTTCACCCCGTTGCTGGTATATTGTGCCGTAACGGTTTGTTCTTCTGCCGCATTGGCCACAATGGTGATCACTTCAATATAGTCTGCCATGTCTTTGATCAAATCCATCGGAATACCAAAAGGATAGCGTACCAGCACGGCCTGCATCTGGTCGAATTCGGCGACATTCTTCACCGGACCTTCCGGCGGATCGGTTTCGTAAAAGTCCCTGTTGTCCAGGGGCTGATACATTTCTTCTTCAGAAAGATAGTGTAGTTTTCGCCAGTTGGGTTGATTTTTCTGGGCTGTCAGAAAACCGGATAACAAGGTGAAAAAAATAAAAAACAGGGAATACTTCTTCATTTTGTATCTTTTTTTAATGACACAAAGTTAAAAACTGTTGGTCAGCTTTCCAATTCATTTTCAACAATTAACAAAAATGAAGTGATGAAAATCCAATAATAGTGTG